>CAZRLX010000001.1:0-8511 GCA_964601115.1 uncultured Chthoniobacter sp.
TGGGCGAGCGTGAGGGCTTTGACGACATCGCCGGATTTTGTGATGCCGCCATCCGCCAGCAGGGTGACGCCGCAGTGCGCGGCGGCTTTCGAGCAGACGTAGAGCGCGGTGAGTTGGGGGATTCCAACTCCCGCCACCACGCGGGTCGTGCAGATCGAGCCCGGGCCTTGGCCGATCTTGACGGTCGTCGCGCCACAATCGGCGAGGAATTCGACACCCGAGGCGCTTGTGACGTTTCCCGCGATGATGGGAAGTTCGGGAAACGCCTCGCGGATCGTGCGCACCGCCGAACCGACGCCGAGGGTGTGTCCGTGGGCGGTGGAAACGGCCACCACGTCGAGCCCGCGTTCCACCAAAGCCGCGACATGGTCGATGAGGTTGGCGCGGTCCAGCGATCCATCCGCCGCGCGGGGCGCGCTGATCGCCGCTCCGCAGAGGAGGCGGAATTTTCCGTCGCGGGCCGGCTTGGTCTGGAGCGAGCGCTCCTGTGTGATGCGCTCAATGTCGCTGAGGGTGAAGAGGCCCTTGAGGTGGTCCTCGTCATTCACCACGAGGAGTTTGTGGATGCCGATATTGTCGGTGAAAAAGCGGTCCGCACGGGAGATGGGGTTGTCGCCGAGTTCGGATTCGCGGATCGTGAGAACGGAGGAGCGAGCCACCATGGCCTCCGCCACCGTGCGGGAGGCGAAGCGCGGGCGGACGCAGTGGCCCGGCAGAAGTCCCAAGAGGCGGTCCGATTCATCAACAACGGGGAATGTGCTGAAGGAATATTTTTTCTCCTCGATGAGGGCGATGACGTCGCCGATGTGCTGTTGGGGGTGGACCTTGATCGGTTCGCGGATGAGGCCGTGGATGTGGTTTTTGACGCGCCCGACTTCCGAGAGTTGCTGGCGTGGCGGCATGTTGTAGTGGATGAGGCCAAGGCCGCCATTGAGCGCGAGGGCGGTCGCCATGCGGGACTCGGTGACGGTGTCCATGTCCGCCGAGACGACCGGCAGGTGGAGGTTCAGGCCCGGAGCGAGCGAGGTTTCGATGTTCGCCTCGCGGGGGATGATGTTGCTGTAGAGTGTGGCCAGCGAGACATCGTCGTAGGTGAGCGCCGCGTGGGCGTTGGACGGAAAAAAGGAATCCGCCGGTTTGTAGAAGAGGGAATCCCAGTCGACGGGAGTCCGGGGTAGCGAAGGTGGTGTTTCCATGGCCGAGAATCTTGAAGGGTGGGTGGCGAGGCAAGGAGAAATTCGAGAAGATTTGCCCGCAATGACAGTCGCGGGTAGGGTGCGCGGCCCATGGTGCGGCATCTCTACGTCCATATCCCGTTTTGTCCAAAGGTGTGTCCCTATTGCAGCTTCTACAAGGAGGCCAGTGATCGGAACAAGACGCAGGCGTTTCTGGACGCGGTGCTGCGCGAGGCCGAGATGGAAGCCCAGGGATTGCGGCCCGAGACGGTGTTTTTCGGCGGAGGCACGCCCACGGCGTTGTCCACTTCGCAGCTGCGGTATTTGATCGGAGGACTGCGCGAGCGGATCGATTTTTCGGAGGTCCGTGAATTCACGCTCGAGATGAACCCCGCGACGGTGTCGTTGGAAAAAGCCGGGGCGATGCTCGAGTTGGGGGTGAACCGGGTGAGCATGGGGGTGCAGTCGTGGGACGAGGAATTGTTGAAGGTGCTCGGAAGGGTGCATTCCGGCGCGCAGGCCGAGCGGAGCTACGGCATCCTGCGCGAGGCCGGGGTGGGGAATGTGAATCTGGATTTGATCTTCGGCATTCCCGGGCAGACACGTCAGCAATGGCTCGAGTCCCTTCGCCGCACGATCGATCTCGGGCCCGATCACATCTCCGCGTATTGCCTGACCTACGAAGAGGACACGGAATTCTTCGAGCGCTTCCAGCGAGGCGAGATGGCACCCGAAAGCGAGCGTGACGCCGGTTTTTTCGAGTTGGCCATGGAGGAGCTTGAGGGCGCGGGATACGGGCAATACGAAATCTCGAACTACGCAAAAGCCGGGCGCGAGTGTTTGCACAATCTCGGCTACTGGCGGGCGGCGGATTACGCGGGACTGGGCCCGAGTGCCGTCTCGACGCGGGCGGGGTGGAGGCGGCGGAATCTGGCGGACACCGCCGAATACACGCGGCGTGTGATGCTCGGTGAGGACCGCTTCGAGAGCCTCGAGCGGCTTGACGACGGAATTCTGCGTGCCGAACGGATCGCGCTGGGGTTGCGCACGCGCGAGGGGATTTTACCCGACACTGTGGATTCCGTTCGGGGCCGGGCATTGCTTGATGAAGGGTTGCTGGAACCGGCCGATGACAGGGTTCGCCTGACGCGGCGGGGCAGGTTGCTGGTCGATGAGATCGCGGTGGAGTTGGTGTAGCCTCGTCGATCCCAAGGAAAATCCGATTGTGGGGAGGGCAGTGGATGGGGGATGGTGTGCTGGTGCGCCCGTTTGGCGCTGAAATACGTAATATCCAAAAAATGATGAAACCCGCCCTTGATTGGAACCCCGCAGGAGAATTTCAGGACATCCGCTACGAAAAAGCGGAAGGCATCGCCAAGATCACGATCAACCGTCCCGAGCGGCGAAATGCGTTTCGACCGCTCACGGTGGATGAGATGCGCAAGGCCCTCCAGGATGCGCGCGACGACGCCACGATCGGCGTGGTGATTTTGACCGGCGAGGGGGAGTTGGCTTTTTGCAGCGGCGGGGATCAAAAAATCCGCGGGGACGCCGGGTATTCGGACCAGGGCGGAGTCGAGCGGTTGAACGTGTTGGATTTCCAGCGCGAGATTCGCACGTGTCCCAAGCCGGTGATCGCGATGGTTGCCGGTTGGGCCGTGGGCGGCGGGCATGTGTTGCATGTGATGTGCGATCTGACGATCGCGGCGGAGAATGCGAAATTCGGCCAGACCGGGCCGCGTGTTGGGTCGTTCGACGGCGGGTTCGGTGCCAGCTATCTGGCGCGGATTGTTGGCCAGAAAAAGGCGCGCGAGATTTGGTTTCTCTGCCGGACGTATGACGCAAGGCAGGCGTTGGAGATGGGATTGGTCAACACGGTCGTGCCGTATGAGGAACTCGAGATCGAGACGGTGAAATGGTGCCGCGAGATTCTCGAGAAGTCGCCATTGGCGATCCGGTGCCTGAAGGCTGCGTTGAATGCCGATTGCGACGGTCAGGCCGGCCTGCAGGAACTCGCGGGGAACGCCACGCTTTTGTATTACATGACCGAGGAGGGACAGGAGGGGCGTGACGCCTTTGTCGAAAAGCGCAAGCCCGACTTCGGGAAATTCCCCAAGCGTCCGTGACAACCGCCCCGCGCCATCTTCCCGGCGTGTGGATGCTCGCGGTTCGTCCACGCACGCTCTTCGCCGCCGCCAGTCCGGTGATTCTCGGGACTGCGCTGGCCATGGTGTTCGGGTTGGGAAATCCTCTTGTCGCCGCGCTGGCGTTGATTGGCGCGTTGGGAATCCAAATCTCCGCGAATCTGGCGAACGACTACTGGGACGCGAAACGCGGCGCCGATGGTCCCGGGCGTCTTGGGCCGGTGAGGGTGACATCCGCCGGCCTGCTGTCGCCGAGGGCGGTATTGGGTGGGTTGGTGGTGAGTATGGTCATCTCGTGCCTCGCCGGAGTTGCGCTTGTTTACAGGGGCGGATGGCCGATTTTGGTGTTGGGCGTGCTTTCCCTGTTGTTGGCGCTGGCCTACACGGCGGGGCCATATCCCTTGGCGTATCTGGGGCTCGGGGATGTCTTCACGTTTGTCTTCTTCGGAGTGGTTGCAACGGCCGGGACGTTCTACGTGCAAACGCTGGTGGTTATTTGGCATGCGGTGGTGCTGGGGTTTGTGCCGGGATTTTACTCCGTGGCGCTGATCGCGCTGAACAACCTGCGAGACGCCGAGCAGGACAGATTGGTGGGCAAGCGGACCACGGCGGTTCGTTTTGGCCGGGAGTTCGCAAGAAAAGAGATCGTGTTTTGCATGCTTGCTCCGGCGGTGGTGCCGCTTGTGTTTCTTGATGCCGGTCTGTTCTCGGTGCTGGGGGCCGCGCTGTGCGTTCTCCTCGCGCTGGCGCTTGGGATTCCCGTGGCATTGGCGGTCCGCCGCATCACCGACATGCGGGAGATCAACGCGCTCTTTCCGAAAGTCGGCAAGGCCTGTCTGTTGCTCTCCATCGCGCTGGCGGTGGCTTTTTTTGTGTGAAGCGGGAGAGTCTTCATCCCTACACGTTGCCTCTCGCCGGCGGAAGGCGGCGCGCCGGTGTGCTGGTGCGTCTCTCCGGGAATGGCGGAGCAGTCGGGTGGGGCGATGCCGCGCCGCTGGAGGGCTGGAGCGGGGAGACGGTCGATGATGTCTTGGCGTTGAAGGATGTGCCATCGCTGCGCGCCGGGAGGGAAGCCGCCGAGGCGGCGCTGGCGGGGTTTGTGGATTGGCCGGTGAGGCAGTCGAGAGTTCCGATCAATGCGTTGCTCGATGGCGATGAAATGCCACGGCGTGCGCGTGAGGCGGCGGATGCCGGTTGCGTGTGCTTCAAGGTGAAGGTCGCGGGAATGGGGGGTGATCAGCTGCGGCGGGTTCTTGATGGGTTGTGCGAGATGGAAGGGGTGCGATTCCGCTTGGATCCGAACCGATCGTGGGCATTCGACGAGGCGCTCGAAATGTCATGGGCATTGAAGGGATATCCCGTCGAATACCTCGAGGAGCCACTCGCGGAGGCGGAGCGGTTGCCCCGATTTATCGAGGAGTCGCCCTTGCCGGTGGCGTTGGATGAAACGCTGCGCGAGATCGAGCCTGAGGGGTTGGCGGGTTTTCGCGGAGCGGTTGCGTTGGTGCTGAAGCCCACGTTGATGGGGGGCTTCCAGCGGGCCAGGCAGTTTGCAAGAGTGGGGGAGGAGCACGGGATGGTGTCCGTGGTGAGCGCGTGTTTCGAGTCGGGTGTTGGGATTTATGCCCTTGGGCGATTTGCGGCATCCCTCGCGAAGACATCCGCCGCAGGATTGGATACCTATTCGCGCTTGGGTGCTGATGTGCTTTTGAGCCGCTTGAGGCTGGATGGATTTGAGTTTGACCCTGCGGTTCCCATGCCGCCGATTGATCCCGATGTCGTTGCTTTTTGAACATTCCGCATCGTTTGGAAACGCTCCAGCGCTTGTTGACTTGGGGAGCGGCGAGTCGATTTCCCATGCCCGCCTGCGTGATGTGCTCCGCGCCCATGTGCCTGCCGATTCCGGAAAGCCAGTGATCCTGAGCGGCGCGCCGGAATTTGGCGCCGCGTTGCGATTGCTCGCGGTGCTTTCCTCCGGGCGGTTGGCGGTTCCCATCAGTCCAAGGCTCCCCGCTGCGGAAGTGCGGCGTCGCGGCGCACAAATTGCTGGGCCCGGCGCGGCGATGCCGATGCAGGCGGGAACGATTTTGTTTACCTCCGGTTCGAGTGGTCGGCCCAAGGCGGTGTTGCATGATCTTGCGTCCCATGAGGCAAATGCCCGTGCGGCGGCGGGGAGGATTCCGCTGGGTGAGGGGTGTGGTTGGCTGCTCAATCTGCCCATGCACCATGTGAGTGGTCTGGCGGTGCTGGTGCGGTGTCTTTTGTCGGGTGCGGCGGTCGTGTTTCCCGACAGGTCGCGTTCGCTGGTCGAGGCGCTGCGGCATCCGGCGGTGACGCATGTCTCTGTCGTTGCGGTTCAGTTGCAGCGTCTGCTCGAGGAAGGGGGCGGTATTCCATCGCTCCAAGCGGTTCTTGGAGGCGGCGGGCCGTTTTCAAGCACCTTGGTGGGCAAGGCGCTTGGCGCGGGGGTGCCGCTCCACTTGACCTATGGCATGACGGAGACGGCCTCGCAGATCGCCACCTCGGAGCGCTTGGATGCAATGCCAGAGCGGGTTCACGCGGGGCGTCCGCTTTCCGGGACGGATGTCAGGCTCTCTGGCGAGGGCGAGATTTTTGTGAAGTCCCCTGGAATGGCGCGCATGATTTTGGACACGGGGGAGTGGCGCAGTCCGGTTGATGCCGACGGGTGGTTTGGAACCGGTGACCTCGGCGCGTTTTCATCCGACGGCGAGCTTTGCATCACCGGGCGCAAGGACCGAATGCTCGTCTCCGGCGGCGAAAACATCCACCCCGAAGCGATCGAGTGCCTGCTTGCGGAAGTCCCCGGCGTGCGGCGCGCGGCGGTTGTCGCAGTGGCACATCGCGAGTTCGGTCAGCGACCTGTGGTATTTCTCGATGGGTCCGTGGAGGAGAGGGAGCTTCGCGACTATCTCGGGACGAGGTTGGAGCGATTCGCGATTCCCGACCGGTTTTTTTCGTGGCCAGAGGGGATTGCGGCGGATGCTGCGAAAATTGATTATCCGGCACTCGCGGCGATCGCGCGGGGATGGACTTCCGGCGGGTAAACGCCCCATGGCGTGGAATTGTGTGGCGGGTGAGAGTGCGTTTGCAGTTGGTGGTGGCCTCATATTGCCGTCTCGACCTGTATGCGGCTCACAAGGAGACCCATCAACCGCACCTCCCCTCCACATGGCACGGCCGCCGAGTTTTGCCGTGCAACGAGAGGCGGGTGTTGAGAGAGGTGGGTGCATGATTGTGCGCCAGATCGAGGAACAGGCCGCCTTCACCACGAAGGACGGGTCGACCATTCGGGAAATCATGAACGTCGGCAACGCGTCGATCCTAAACCAGAGCCTCGCCGAAGCCCGCATGGCCGCTGGTGCCTCGACGGAGCGGCATCATCACAAAATCAGCGAGGAGATTTATTTCATTCTCGCCGGGAGTGCCCTTGTCGAGGTTGATGGAGTCACGAGGGAGGTCGCGGAGGGCGATGCGATTTTGATTCCTCCGGGGGCATGTCACATGATCACTGCGCGCACCGACCTGCGGTTTCTGTGCTGTTGCGCTCCCCCATATACGCACGACGACACCTATTTCGACTGAGCGGACAGGGTTGACGCGCTTGTTACGGTTCCCCTGTGGTTATGAGCGCGGTTCGTCAGATGTTTTTTTGGGTTTTTCTTGGAGTGACAGTTGCCGCCGGAGTCCCGTCGACAGCGATGGCGGATGGATCCTCCCGGTTGGAAAACAGCATCGAACGCTACATCGGTTCGCTCCGGAGCCGGGGGGCGATCCGCCCTCATGAGCGCACGGCGTGGGTGGTCTCGGATTTGACCAGCGGCGCCAAACTGGCATCGATCAACGAGAATACGCCCCTCCAGGCGGCCAGCATGATCAAGCCGTATGTGGCGTTGGCATTTTTCCACAAAGTCGCCGAGGGCAGCCTGCCCTACGGTCCCAAGAGTCGTCGCCACATGGAGTTGATGATTCAAAAAAGCAACAATCCCTCCACGAACTGGATCATGAGGCAGACGGGCGGTCCTGCAGCCACGCAGGCGCTTCTCAAGCGGCATTATCCCGAGCTGTGTCGCCAGTTAAGTCTGGTGGAATACATTCCCTCCGGAGGCACGACCTATCGCAACAAAGGCTCAGCCGCGGATTATGCCCGTTTCCTTTCGGCCCTCTGGAACAAGAAGCTGCCCTATTCGAGCGAGATGTTGCGTCTCTTGAACCTGCCCGGGCAGGATCGGGTCTACACCGGCGCGAAGTCCGTCCCCGCAGGCACCCGCGTCTATAACAAGACCGGCAGCACGGCCATGTGCTGCGGAGACATGGGAATCCTCGTGGCCAAGGGCAGGAATGGCCGGTCGTATCCCTATGTGCTGATCGGGATCATCGAGAGTTCGGTTCGGAACAAATCCTACGGCAGCTGGATTTCCAAACGCGGGGATGTCATTCGTGGCGTCTCGAATCTGGCCTATGGAGAAATGAAGCGGCGCTATCCCCTGTAGACGTCGTCCGCTTCGCGCCGCCAGAGTTGGCTTGTGAGGAATCCCCGGAGGCGCTCGCGAGTCTGTGTCTTGCGGAAGCCGTGCGCATGGAGGTGCGGTGCGGGGGACTCGAGGGAACGTGCCGGAATCCGTGTGGCCGCGCGAAAAAACCGATACATGCCCCAAAGACAGGCCCGTGCCGCCAGGCGGGGAAGCGGACGGGCCGGTTTGCCGAAGTCCGTGAGAATCCAGTGGCCGGTGGCTGTTGAACCGGCGGCAAGGCAGTCCACAACACGCTCAAGCAGTTCCCCGTCGAAACAATCGAGAAAAAAGTTGGTCACGATGAGGTCGAAGGTGGCTGGAGGCGGGCGCCAGTCGGGAAGCGAGGCATGAATCCACTCGACCTGATCGATGGCTGAAGGGTTGTGCTTTTCCAAGTGTCGCCGAGCCACGGCAAGCATGCCTCGACTGGCATCGAGGCAAGTGATGCCCGCCTGGGGCAGGGCGCTCGACAAAGGAACTAAAACCGACCGTGGCCTTCACCGGCGAGAAGAACACTGGTGGCCTGCAGCGAGTCGATCCACTCCAGGCGCGCCCGCTGGAGCATGCCGCCTGCGACGCATCGCTCGATCATTCCATAGCAGGGAGCCAAGCGGTCAAAACCCATGGGTCTGTTGGTGCCGGTTGCGGGAGGGACTCAGG
>CAZRLX010000001.1:8611-13757 GCA_964601115.1 uncultured Chthoniobacter sp.
CGGGAGGCGGCTGTGGTGTAGTCCTCGCCGGAATCCACGTGTCCGGCGGCGGAGGAATCCCAGAGGCCCGGGTTGCGATCCTTCCAGAGCGAGCGCTTTTGGAGGAAGAGTTCGCCTTGGTCATTGAAAACGAGCATGTGAACGGCGCGGTGCAGGAAGTTATTCACATGAACGGTCTCGCGGGACTCGGCGCGGAGGACGCGGTCGTTTTCATCCACGATATCGAAGAGTTCTGTGCCGTGTTGGGCGGCGGCGGGGGAGGCGAGGCGGGTGAGGGATTCCCATTGGGAGGGGGAGAGATCCTCGGCGCGCGCGTCGGTGCGGATGCTGATGTCTGCGGAGAGCAAATCCCAACGGGGACGGAGTTCCGGCAGGAGGTTGTGGAGTTGTTTGCGGCGGGCGGAAAATCCGCGTCGGACAAGCGACTCGAAGGCGTTCTCGTCGAGGGGTTGGAGTTCGTCGCGGGACTTGCGGCGCATGGTGATGACCGCCGAGTCGACCTTCGGCCTCGGGTGGAAGACGGAGGCCGGAAGTTTGCGTGCGAGGCGGATGTCCCAGCGGCGCCCGACACAGATGGTCATCGCGCCGTAATCCTTCGATCCGCGGGTGGCTCCGAGGCGCTGGGCGAGTTCGAGTTGGAGCGTGAGAACGAGGATTGATGCGGGTGAGAGGGCGGAAGCGTATTTCGCGATGAGCGGGCTCGAGATGTAGTAGGGGAGGTTGCCGATGATCTTGACGGGGCCGTGTCCCCAAAGGCTGCGGAGGTCGAATTCGAGCGCGTCGGTGTGGTGGACCGTGATGTGGTCCGAGCTGAAAACGCTGCGGAGACGGGGCACCAGTCGGGAGTCTTTTTCGATGAGGGTGAGGCGCGAGGCGGCGGGGGCGAGAAGTTCGGTGAGGGCGCCGAGGCCGGGGCCGATTTCCACGATGTGGTCGCCGGGTTGGATGTCCAGAAGCGAGACGATCGAGCGCGCGAGGTTCTGGTCGTGCAGGAAGTTCTGGCCGAGGCTTTTTGTGGGTTCCGTTCCCAATTCCTCAAGGGCGTGCTTTGTCTCGCTCAATGTCATCGGGAGACTCGTAGCCTTTTTCGCAGTCATTCACAAAGCGGATGTGAACAACACGCGGGGAACGGGGTGTTTTTTCCACAAGTTATTCACAGCTTTCCTGCTTGAGGGTGCCGGGGGTGGATGGAATGGTGCACGCATTCCCCTCGTCGTGGGGAGTGTGCCGTCATGCCGAGGAATCAGACCGTCAAAAAACCCTATCCACCCTTTCGCTCGGGAGTGGTTCATGCCGCGTTGATCCTGGCCGCGCTTGCCGGGGTCTTCTTGGCCGCCACGATCCGTCAGGGGGCCACGGGCATTTTTCTGACGGTGGCTGGCGCTGCGATGATTCTGCTGCCGCCGAACCGTGCTGTGCCTTGGAAATACTGGATTCTTTGCGGTGCGATGCTGGGGGTTGCCTCGCTGAGCCTGCTGCCGCACGCGTGGTGGCCGATGCCTGATTGGCGTGCCGGGTTGCAGGCATATCAGGGACTGCCGCCGTTGCCGTGCATCACACTGGTGCCGAGGGAGACGGTGTATTGGCTGATGGTCTTGGGAGCGGCGATGGTGGTCGGATTGTATTCGCTCGGGCATCCGGTGAGGTCCGGGGTGAAAATCCATTTGGCGCTGCTCGGATCGCTTTTGTGTTCCGCGTATGCGGTGGTGGCGATCTATGCCAAGTGGACGGGATGGCAGTATCCGTTTTTCGACGCCGCCGGCTGGTCGCCACCGGATTTCGGGTTTTTTCCCAACCGGAACCACACGGCCGCGCTGCTCGTGAGCGGAGCGGTGCTTGGGTTCGGCGTGGTGCGGGCCGCGTGGTCGCGGAGGCAACCGCTGGTGTTCCTGCTCGGGAGCGGGTCATTGATGGTGTGTTCGTATGCGTTGCTGTTCGAATCCAGTTCGCGGGGCGGGGTGGTCTTTCTGTTCGTCGGTGCGGTGCTGTGGCTTGCCGCGATGGGCCGGAGCCACTTGACGTTGCCGTTGGTTGTGAGCGCGCTGATCGTGGGTGGTTTTTTGATTTATCTTTTTCTGTCGTCCGGCGGCGGCGCGCGGGACCGGTTGCTCGACACGCTCGGGTTCAAGGCGGATGCGGCGGTTGCGGAATCCGCGACTGGGGGAGAGGCTGCGGGGAGGGTTGCGACGGCGCTGTCGGATTTTCGGGCGAAGATCGTTCGGGACACGCTGCGGATGGTGTGCGACTACCCGCTGACCGGCACGGGGCTCGGGACCTATGCGTATGTGTATCCGTTTTATGCCATGGAAAGCATCGGCGAGGCGACGGCGGTGCATCCCGAAAGCGATTGGGTGATGGCTGCCGCGGAGAGCGGGGTGTTGTTTTTGGGGTGTGCGTTTCTGTTGCTCGGACTCTTGGTGCGTGACACGCTGGCATTGAGGGAATCTGTCTCCTGGCCGCTCCGGTGGGGGCTGGCTTGCGTGGCCTTGGTGGCGATCCTGCACGGAATGGTTGATGTGCCCGCGCACCGGATCGAGTTGGGATGGTGGATTCTAGTCGTCGCCGGGATCGCTTTCGGCGTGCCGTTGTCAGGCGGCGACGGGCGCGGGGGGGCGCGAGTGGTGCAGCAGGCGATGTTCGGCGTCGCCGGTGCGGCGGTGCTTGCCCTCGGGGTGATGCTGATCCGATCGCAGTGGTTGGGCGGTCCGCAGTTTCCGCCTTACAGGGATGCTGTGGCGGTCGATCAGATGCGGCAATTGATCGAAGCCGGGCAGCCCGAAGAGGCAACAAATCTTGCGCGTTCCGAGATTCCGTTGTCGCCCATGTCGCGCGGGCTTTACCGCGAGCTGGGCTACCGTGAGATCCGCCGCGGGGGGAACCCGATTGTCGCCGATGCCGTCTTTGCCGCCGAGCGGGCGTTGAATCCTGTGAGCGCGCAGATTCCGCTGGATCAAGGGAGGTTGTGGTTGCGCGACGATCCCACGCGCACGGCGAAGCTCTGGGGTGAGGCGCTTGAGAAGAACTTGGCGATCCAGCGCGGCGGGGGCTACGCGCGCCCGGTGGAGCTTTACGAGTCGCTGCTGGGCCAGTCGCGGCCATTTTCCGGTCTCACCGAGGCGCTTGGGACTTATGCATCGCTGTCTCCGGAATTCCGGTTGGTCTGGATTTCCCGAGGTCCGAAGGGCTCTGTGAGCGGGGCGGTGGAGGACAAGGTGTTCCTTGCGAGTCTCGATGCTGAGGGGCGGAGGCGGTTTTTAAATGCATGGTGGATGAAGGACAATCGCGATGTGCTCGAGGGGTTTTTGCGGGAGAACCCCTCGTGGGAGCCCGATGCCTGGTCGGTGAGGGTGAGGCAGATGGTGGAGCGGAAGGATTTCAAGGCCGCTGTGGATGCCGTTGTCGAGCGCTACGGGATCGACTTGTCGCTTCCGCAGGTCGATGCGAGCGGTCCGGAGCCAACTCAATTGGCCGCCCGTGTTGCCTTCTATCTGGCAAAGGGAAATCCCGTAAGCGCGCGCCGCATGGTCTCCGAATCCGCCATGGCCAAAGAGCCCGAGGGGTTTCGCATCCAGTGCGCGCTTGCCGCCGCGGGCAACGATTGGCAATCGGCTTGGAAAGCGCTGGAGGGATATCTGCGGGCCGAACGCAAACAGGATTTGCCGTGAATGGGCGAGGGGATTGACCAACGGAAAGACAAGGCGCAGTTTAAGCGCCCACTTTTTCAATTTTTGGATACCTCAGTCATCATCGTGAATCACAATGCAGGGTCGTCATTGTCCGATTGCATTGCCTCGGTGACGAGTCAGGCTGCGGAAGTGGTGTTGGTGGACAATGCGTCGGATTCCACAGGCTTGGATCCGGTGATTGAAAAGTTCGCCAACAATCCCGGATTCCAGGTGATCCGGCACCCTCGGAACGTTGGATTTTCCGCAGGCTGCAATGCGGGGGCGAAGGCGTCCACCGGCGGGTTGCTGCTTTTTTTGAATCCCGATTGCATCGCCACGCCCCTGTTGGTCGAGTTGCTGCGGGAGGCTTTGGCAACCCATCCGAATGCCGGCATCGCAGGCGGGAGGTTGCTTGGGGATGACGGCGGAATGCAACGGGGGTGGCGGCGGAGGGAGCCGAATCCATGGCGTGCGCTGGTGAGGGTGTCGGGGTTGTGGCGTGTTTTTCGGCGGTGGGATTTTCACTCCGAGGAGGACAGCGCGGTGGATGGCATTGTTGAAACCGATGCGGTTTCCGGCGCGTGCCTGATGATCCGCCGAGAGGTCTTTGAAGCGGTGAGCGGGTTCGACGAGGGGTATTTTCTGCATTGCGAGGATTTGGATCTTTGCGCCGAGGTGCGGCGGGCCGGGTTTGATGTGCTCTCCTGTGCGGATGCGGTGGTGTTTCACTCCAAGGGCGTCTGCGGCAAGGGGCGGCCCTTTTTTGTTGAGTGGCACAAGCACAGGGGAATGATCCGGTATTTCGGGAAGCATTTGCGGAAGCGGTATTCCGCTCTGTTGGAGCCACTGGTGCACGTCGCGGTGTGGTGCCGGTTTTCGGTTGTTTGTCTTAGAACATGGATTGCACGGGCGTGACATCTGAGGCGGGAGGTGGGATTTGCAACGGGCCGGTTGGGGTGCTCGGAGCATCCAGTTTCGCGGGCAAATGGCTTCTTGAGGCGGCCTCCAAAGCGGGTGTGCGAGTGATTCCCTTCTCGAGGACGCCAGAGAGGCACGGGCCCGAGTGGAGAGGGATTTCCGCGGGGGAGATGTTTCGTTCGCCGGGGATCGGGAATTGGATTTCCCTGTGTCCTGTGAATGCCCTTGCGGGGCTGCTGCCCATGCTCGAGTTGGCGGGAGTCCGGCGGTTGGTGGCTGTTTCCTCAACAAGTGTGGTGACCAAGAAACAGTCCAGCAATTCCCGCGACCGGATTCTTGCTGAATCCCTGCGGCGCTCCGAGGAGCGTCTTCGCGAGTGGGCTTCCAGGGTGGGGGTCGAGGCGGTGGTGCTGCGGACCACGTTGACCTACGATGGGATTGGCGACCGAAATATCGCCGCGATGGCGGGTTTTATCCGGCGCTGGAGGGTGTTGCCTGTGCTTGCTCCGGCTGCGGGGCTTCGCCAGCCGCTGCATGCGGTGGATTTGGCCCAAGCCTGCTTG
>CAZRLX010000001.1:13857-20758 GCA_964601115.1 uncultured Chthoniobacter sp.
GGGTATGCGGTGGCGGTGTGGCTGTCCCTTTTTTGGGCCACGAATCCCTCCGCTGGATTGTTGGACGCCAGTCGCGTGGGAGCCGGCTTGTTGGCTCTTTGCCTGTGTGTGGTGCTGTTTTCCTCCTTTTCGGATTGGCCAGTTCGGTTGGCGAAGGTGGTGGCATTGGGCGCTTTGGTCTGTGGGGGGATCGGGCTTTTTCAATGCATCGGAGACCGGGTGTGGGTTTCGCCGACACGTTCGGCAATGGAGGCGATCACGGGATGGATGGGGAATGTGAATATCTACACAGGCTATCTTGCGATGATTCTTCCGCTGTGTCTGGCTGCGATATCAATTCTTCGCGGTGTGTGGCGGGTGGCGGCGGCGGTCGCAGGCATGAACGTTTTTCTTTTGATTGTTGCGTTGCAGTGCAGGTCGGCCTGGATCGCGACGCTGGCGGCGGTTGCTGTTTTTTTTGTGTTGGTATGCATGCGGCCCGGAGCTTTCGGTTTGTCCGGGCGCTTCAGGATTGTTTTTGTGGCAATGGCCGGCGCGGGGTTGCTTGCGGGTGTTTTGTTTTTCATTTACGCGCCCGCCGACAATCCCTTTGCCTTCCGGATGCGGGCGGTGTTTTCCGAGGATATCCGTTTCTCGGACGGGGGGCGTTTAATGATCTGGAGGGAAACGCTGAAAATGATCGCGGACCACTTTCCCTTCGGCGTTGGCGCAGGGAATTTCACGATCCATCTGCAGGGCTATCGTGAGGGGGGAGGATTGGATTTCAGCCGGATCAATTCAAACTGGAACCAACCCCACAATGATTTCCTGTGGATTTTCGCGGAGAAGGGCGTGCTGGGAGTTGCGACGTTCACAGGCCTGTTGCTGGCTGGCGTCCTGGGTGGCGTGCGAAGTGTGTTTCGATCTGCGAGGAAGGAGGATGCCTGGATGAGCGTTGCGGCGCTCGCCGGGTTGGTGGCCTACATGTCCGACTCGATGTTCAGCTTTCCATTGGATCGCGTGAACCACCAGGCCGCTCTGGCTGTGATTCTCGCAATTCTGGCGGTTTCAAAAAACGGCGCTGTGCAGCGATCCGGTGATGGCGGGATGTTGCCGCGACGTCTTTTTGTGATTGTCGCTCTCGGAATCCTTGCGCTTGGGATTCCTGTGACTTGGGTTTCCCTGAACCAGGAGCGCCATGTCCACCTGGCCCGGGAGGCGATGGAGCGTGGGCACTGGAACACCATGCAGAAGCATGCCCGAATGGCTCGCACGCTACTGCGAACGCTCGATTCGTATGCCGTCCCGGTGTCGTTTTTGGAGGGGTTCGCCTTGATGAAGAAAGGCCAGCGTGACGACGCGATCCGGCTTTTCGAATTGGCGGACATGGAAAATGCGAACCGGTATTACATCCTCAACAATCTGGCTCTGCTCTACGCCCAGCGCGGGGAGGTGGTGAAATCGCGGGCCATCTTCATGAAGCTGACCCGTTACTTTCCGGAACAGCACGAGCCTGCGATAAATTTCGCGGTGTTTCTTTATGGACATGGCGACGAGAAGGAGGCGAGGCGGTTGTTGTCCACTGTGCCGAGGGAGCAAATCCCGGCAGCCGTTTTGGATGTGTTTTCCCGGCCTCCGGCATCCGGAGCTGGATCAAGCGATGTGGGCACGAGGTCGGAACCACCGGTTGAACTGCGTGAAAACGGGGGTTGATCCATGTTGAAGCGCGGGTTCGACATTTTGGTTTCGGCATTGCTTCTCATCGTGGCGAGTCCGCTCATGGTGGCTTGTGCGGTGCTTGTGCGGAAGGGTTCGCCCGGGCCGGTGTTTCATATTTCAAAAAGAGTCGGGCGAAATAATGAAATTTTCCCGATGCCGAAATTCCGCTCCATGCATGCGGGTGCTCCGCAGGTGGCGACGCATCTGGTCCGGGATCCGGCAAGTTTGATTACGCCGGCTGGTCGATTCCTGCGCCGCACGAGCCTCGACGAACTGCCGCAGTTGTGGAGCGTTTTGACAGGCCACATGTCTCTTGTCGGTCCCCGGCCGGCTCTCTTCAATCAGCACGATCTGATCGCCGCGCGCACGCGGTTGGGAATTCACCGTTTGCGTCCGGGAATCACCGGTTGGGCTCAAATCAACGGAAGGGACGAGATCCCGCTTGAGCGAAAGATCGAGCTGGACCACTACTATCTGAAACATTCGTCTTTCTTTTTTGACCTGAAAATCCTTCTTTCAACGTTATGGAAAACAACCCTGTCCGAGGGGGTGAAGCACTGATGGGGCGCATGCATGGCAGCTGGATGAAACGCAAGGCCCGTCGGTGGGTCACCGGTCCGTTGAGAACGCCACTGCTGGCGGTGTCATATGCGTTGATTTTCGCGATTTCCTCCTTTGTTGCGCTTTGTATTCGTTTTGATTTGCGCATCCCTCCGGAGTTTTTGGAGAGGTGGATTGTATCCACCCCTTGGGTGGTGGCGCTGAAGCTTGTGATTCTTGCTGTTTGCGGCCAATTCCGAAGCCTGCTGACGTTTTTCAGTTTTCCCGATGCCAAAATGGTTTTCGCCGGGTTGGGAGGTGCCGCTGTGGCTCAGTTGGCGGTGTGGTTTGTTGTGCATGGTGAGGGGATGATTCCGCGCGGGACAATAGTGGTGGATTTCATTCTGTCGTTTCTAGGGGTCTGCGGATTGCGCATCCTGATGAAAGTGCTGAGGGATCGGTTTTTTGCTCGCCGCAGGGCGGCTTCGCAGGCGAAGCGGGTGGCGATCCTCGGTGCCGGGGAGGCGGGTGCGGCATTGGCCCGGGAGATTCAGAGCAAGCCTGGTCTTGGCTTGGATGTGGTGTGCTTTTTCGATGACGATGCGGCGAAGTCGGGACGCACGCTTCATAGTATTCCTGTGGTCGGCGGTTTCGAGGACATGGTGCCCGCGATCTCAAGACTGGGAATTGCAAAGGCGATTCTGGCCATGCCCGGAGCCTCGCCGGCGGTGCTTGCGGGAATTGTCGCGGATTTGAACGCGGCGGGGGTCGAGCATGACATCCTGCCCTCGGTGAATTGCATCCTTAGCCGCAAGTTCTCTGTCGAGCGGCTTCGGCATGTGGCGCCGGAGGATCTTCTTGGGCGCCCTCCGGTAGTGCTCGACGAGGAGGCAATCGGTTCCCTCGTGGCGGGCGCAAGAGTGCTTGTCACCGGTGCCGGAGGGAGTATCGGGCGCGAGTTGTGCAGGCAGGTTGTGGCAAGGAATCCGGAGATGCTCGTTCTGCTCGAGCGCGCCGAGCCCGCCCTGTTTGATGTGGAGCAGGAGATTCTCAGGGATTTTCCGTCGCTTTGCTTGGAGGCTGTGGCGGGGAGTGTGTGCAACGAGCACCAGTTGGAAGCCGTTTTTTCGACATTTGCACCGACGATTGTTTTCCATGCCGCGGCGCACAAGCATGTGCCGATGATGGAGCGACAACCGGGAGAAGCCGTTTGGAACAATGCTCTCGGCACCTTGTTCTGCGGCAGGGCGGCCCAGAAGCACGGATGCCGCCGCTTTGTGCTTGTTTCCACAGACAAGGCGGTGGACCCGAGAAACGCGATGGGTGCGAGCAAGCGGTTGGCCGAGCTTGTGCTGGCCGAGTTGCAGCGTGCGGATGCGAATTCAACGGTGTTTTGCTCTGTTCGCTTCGGCAATGTCCTCGACTCCTCGGGAAGCGTGGTTCCGGTGTTTCGCCGGCAGATTGCCGCCGGTGGGCCCGTGACGGTCACCCATCCCGATGTGGAGCGTTATTTCATGAGCATCCCCGAGGCGGTGGGACTGATTTTGCAATCCGCGACATTCGCCCAATCGGCGGACACGTTTGTTTTGAACATGGGAGAACCGGTTCGAATCGAACAGCTGGCGAGGCAAATGATCCAGTTGCAGGGATTCGAGCCCGGCAAGGATATCGAGATTGTTTACACTGGATTGCGACCCGGCGAAAAACTTCGTGAAATTCCGATTCATCCAGAGGAGCGAGTCGCTCCGGTATCGCATCCCAAAATCCATCGCATCCTCCCGTCGGGGTCGCATCCGGTCATCGGGGAGTTGGAGGCGATGCGGTGGCGTCTCCACTACATGAGTCCCGAGGCGACGATGGCTTGGATTGTGCGATTGATTCATGGCGGAGAGAGGAAAATGACATCCGCGGCGATTCTTCCTGTTGCGGGATCGGAGACGGCCTGACTTGATTTTGCGGTCGGTGACCGGATAGTTGCGGGCGCTCTCCGGTGGAAGCTTTTGAATTCCCCACCGTGGAGTCTTTTTGAACCATGATTAAAAACATCTCGCTTGTTTCGCTTGGAATCGCCCTTGGTTTCGGGGGCGGCTTCCTCCTGAAGAATAATGTATCCACGCAGTCGGCATCTGGCACGGTTCCCGCCTCGATACCGCGCGACACGCCGGCTTCCGCGAGTCTCGCTGCAACTCCTGTTCAGCAATCCGCCCAAGTCGCGAAGCCATCCGCGCAACCCGCTGTGCCCCAAGTGGCACCGCCGGCTGCGGTCTCGCAAACCAGTGAGGCTCTTGCGCTTCTCGGCGAGGCCCGAAGCCACAGGGAGGTTGTCGCGGCATTGGAAAATCTGCTTCCCCGCCTGCGCGGTGGGAATTTGCAGGAAATGGCAACCAGTGCCATGCAAATGCCCGAGGGGGCCGAGCGTGATATGGCGCTTATGCTTTCCCTCGGGGAATTGGCCGAGAAAAACCCGGCACAGGCGTTGCAATTTGCCGAATCGCTTCCGGAAGGCGAGGAGCGCGATCAAGCACTGCGCTGGATCGCTACCGGGTTGCCCTCGGGAAATATCGAGCGCACTCTTGCGTTGGCCGACAGCGTGGAAGATTCGGACCTGAGGGAACTGATTGTTGCGAAGGTCATCGCCAAGGAGGCGGAAAGCGATCCGATCTCGGCGATGAACGCGCTCCAGTTGATCGAGGATATCGGGATTCGCGCCAATGCGCTGGCTGCCACCGCCGGGTCGTGGGCAAATTCCGATCCCGAAGGCGCCCTTGCCCATGCCAAAAACAGTGCGGACCCTGCGGTGCGTTCCGATTTGTTGCTGGCTCTCAGTGCGTCTTCCGAAGCCGATAGTGCACAGGTTTTCGAGGCTGTATTGCAGCAGATGCCCTCCGGTATGGCTTACCAGGCGGCCATTTCCGACCTTTTTGAAAACTGGGTTGAGAAAGACCCTTCCGCCGCCGCTCTGGCGTTGGAACAAATTCCGCCGGGCCCGGCGCTGGACTCTGCGACATTCGAGGTTGCAGTCGCCTTGGCAAACTCAAAGGCCCCAAAAAGCGAAGTCGCCTCTTGGATTGGAGGTCTTCCTGCCGGAAGTGCAAGAACGGAGGCCTTGGATGGTTTTTACTCGGCTTGGGGCCGCAGCGATCCGGGCGGCGCTTTGGTTGAAGCCTCGAGGTTGAGCGGGGGCGACCGTGGTGCGGCGATGAATGGTCTCGTCAATGCCTGGGCTGGCAAGGATCCCGAGGGTGTTCTGGAATGGGCGCTCCGCGGCGCGAATGGCTTCGACGATGCCAAGGATTTGGCGATCCAGTCCGGGATTCGCGGAATCGCGCGGGTTGATCCCGATGATGCGTCGCGCAGGATCGACGCTGTTCCATCCGCCTTGCAGGCATCGGCCACAAGTGCGCTTGTCGAAGTGTGGAGTGAGATAGATGCGGAGGCAGCCTCGGATTGGCTTTCAGCGAAACCCCGCGGTCCACAGATCGATGGAGCCGCCGGGCGTTTGGCTATCTCGCTTGTAAAAGAAGATCCCGAGATGGCCATGGACTGGGCATTGGCAATCAGTGCGCCTGAATCCCGCCAACAAACCGCCCGTGAGGTCGCTCGCCAGTGGAGGGAGCGCGATCCGGAGTCTGCTCGAGCCTATGTCGGCAACGCTTCAGACCCATCCATCTCAAGTATCTTTGCCCAGTAGGGCTTCGTGAAAAATTCACCCAACGGCTGGTATTGTTGGATTCAAAAAAATTTCTAAAAAAACATTGACTGATTAGGGTCGATCACTACCTTCGCGAAGTCCCAATCATACTCTCGAGGGTTGGTAGGGGTTCACAAAACACAAACAAAATAATCATATGATCAAAAAAACAATCCTGCTGGTTACTGCGCTCATGTTGGCTGCTACTTCGGCCACCTACGCGAAGAAAATCAAAGTCACCAACGAATCCGGCAAAACCTACTTCTACAAAGTTGGTAAAACCGTAAAAAAAATCTCTCCCGGATCGACAAAGTCCTTCTCGATCAAGGGTCTTAAAAAAGTCAAGGTGACTGCTGGAACCACTAAGACCAGTTCTGGAGTGGGCGGGTCCAAGATCAGCTTCCCATCGATTACGATTTCCGCTGCTAAAGCAAACCCATTCATCCAAACCAACCCAGTGAGCGGACAGACGACTGATTTGTCGAACTGATTCACGACAGAAATTCCCAACCGGGAAGCACTCGATACCATATTCGAGTTGCTTCCCGGTTTTTTTTGCCTTTGTTGCATCGCGCATTTGGAGCACCGTAGTTGGCTAAGCACTCTGCAAGGTTTCGTTCGAAGAGTGTTACTGAGTCTGAGCCAGAAATTTCTGGTCGGATGGATGGCACAATTGGACAAACTCAACGAATAGTCCCCATCCTATTTTGAAATCCCAATGAATACGCCTCGTTTTTTAGTTTCAGGAATCTTGCCGCTCATGATCCTCGTTATTCCCGCCTGTGATCAGAAGAACGAGTTGTCCCCGGGGCCTGCAGCCACATCGGAGGCGTCCGGCGCTTTGAGCGCTGTCGGAGTGGATGCCCTCGGGCACAATGCGCTTGAGCAGATGTCCTCCGTCATCTCAGGCGGAGAACTTTCCCCTGACATGCTTGAGCTTTTTGAAAGCGTGATCGACTCGAAACCTGAGGC
>CAZRLX010000001.1:20858-51934 GCA_964601115.1 uncultured Chthoniobacter sp.
CAAAATCCCAAGGCGTGCGCTGCATGGGTTGATTCGGTTTTGAAGGGGAATGACAAGTCGGCGGTTGTTGTCGAGTTGCTCTCCGGTTGGGCCCCTCTCGCGCCCATGGACGCAGCGAAGTGGCTTGATGCCCGGAAATCGACCTTGAATTTCGAGGAGGCATCCATGAACCTTGTGGATGGTTGGACGCTTGTTGCGCCCAAGGATGCGGCAAATTGGGCTGTCAATGTGAGCAACCCCGAACTCCGCTTGGATTTGGTGGAGTCGGTGGTTTCGACATGGGTTCTCAACGAAACGGGGAGTTGCATTGATTGGGCATCCGCTTTGAAGGAGGAGGAGTTGAGGCGGTCGGTGCTGGAATCGGCTTTTCTCAATCTTGCATTCGAATCCCCGGAGGCGTTGAACGATTGGATCAAAAAGAATCCCAAGCACCCTGCGATTCACGATGCGATAGAAATTCAATCCCAGGCGGCTCTGGACGAGTCGGACACTTAAGGTCCGGTTTTTTTGTGGCTGCGCGGGGGTCAGTCGCCGGATGTGATGGGGATTGGCCGTCACCCATGGCGAAATCTTTTCAAGCGAGTGTTTGCAGGCGTGATTGGACCGCTCAACCTGCACGGGCGATGACGAGGAACCCTTTTTCCAAAACCGTTCAGGAATATATCGACGAGACGCCGATCTGGTCCGATGGCACGAGCATTCCCACGGTGCCGATGACGGCGATGCAGTGGCAGATTTGGAGCCTGGCCACGGCCGGGAAGTTTTTCGAGGGCTTGGTGGTTTTCATGACCGGGGTGGCGCTGCCCTTGATTGCGATGGAATTCCAGTTGGGCGCTGCGGAGAAGGGCATGGTTGGATCTGCCACGTTGTTCGGAATTCTGATCGGTGCGACGGCCCTCGGGAGCTTGGCGGATCATTTCGGGCGGAAGCAGTTGTTCATCGCTGAGATGATTCTTTTTTTGGGGTTCTTGACGGCGATGACGTTCAGTCCGTCGTTTCCCGTGTTGTTGTTTTGTCTTTTCGGAATGGGGTTGGCGCTGGGGTGTGACTATCCCACGGCGCATCTGGTGATCTCGGAGAGCATTCCGAGCAACTGCCGGGGTCGTTTGGTGCTGAGCGCGTTTGCGTTTCAGGCGGTGGGGGCGCTGGTGGGCACGGCGGTCGGATACATGATCCTCAAATCCAACGAGTCGATCACGGACTGGAGGCTCATGTATGCGACGGCAATCGTTCCCACGCTCATCGTGGTTGTCGCGAGGTTTTTCATCACGCAAAGCCCGCAGTGGCTGATGTCGAAGGGAAAAATCAAGCAGGCGGAAAAGGAAACGCTGCGATTGTTGAACCGGTCGCCGCAGTATCCCGGCAAAGTCTTGCTTGAACCGGTGCCCGAGACGGAACCCGAGCATGAACGGCGCAAGTCTGGATTCGTGAAATTGTTCAAGAAGAAGCATCGGCGGGCCACGATCCTGGCATCGGTGCCCTGGTTCCTGCAGGACTTGTCCACTTATGGGATCGGGATTTTCACGCCTACGATTCTCGTCACCATTCTCGGGCATTCGAATCCGCACGAGCAAAACCTGGCGGGAGTGATCCACAACGACATGATTGCCGCCAAGGGAGCGGCGTTTTTGGATTTGCTGCTACTGGCGGGAATCGTGGTCGCGGTGTTTTTGGCCGACCGGTTCGGCCGCATGCGGCTTCAGATTCTGGGATTTTTCGGATGTGCGGCCGGGTTGTTGCTCGCGGCCTTCTCGACGCACCTTGCTCCCGGCACCTCGCAGACGGTGCTCATTTTCGCCGGATTCATGCTCTTCAATTTCATGACGAATCTTGGGCCGAACGCGATGACCTACTTGATCGCCGGCGAGGTGTTCCCGACAAAAATCCGGGGAGCGGGCGCGGGGTTCGCGGCGTCGTTCGCAAAGATCGGGGCGGTTGCCACGGCATTTCTCTTCCCTGTTCTGCTGAGCGACATTGGCACGGCACCGTTGCTTTATGGGCTTGTCTGCACCTGCCTGCTTGGTGCGTTTGTGACATGGAAATTCCGCATCGAGACCATGGGCGCGAACCTCGAAAAAATGGATGCACCAAGCGATCGCTCGGTGGGCAGCGCAAGCCGATAGGCGTTATTTGCCGATGCAGAAGCGGCTGAAGATTTCGCCGAGGATGTCCTCCGTGTCGGTGGATCCGACGATTTGACCGAGGGTGTCGAGTGCGGCGCGGAGTTCCACAGCGGCGAGTTCCGCGGGATCGCTGGACTCGAGGAGGGTGGTGGCGTGGCGGAGGGAGGAGGCCGCTTTTTCCAGGAGCGTCTGGTGCCTGGAGTTGATGGCCGCGAGGGTGGGTGAGGCCGACAAGTGGGACATGCCGACGGCTTCCAGCATGGCATCAACAAGGCGGTCATAGCCTTCGCCGGTTCGTGTGGAGACGCGGATGGCGCGTTCGGAAACCGGGGAATCGGAGGTGATCAGGTCGGCTTTGTTGGCCACGAGGATTTCGTGCGAGGTGTGCCGGGGAGGCTCGGCGGGGAGTGTGGCGTCGATGACGTGGAGGACGAGATCGGCCTGCTCGAGGGCGCGGACGGAGCGTGCGACGCCTTCTTTTTCCACAGGGTCGGAGGTTTCGCGGAGACCGGCTGTGTCTGTGAGGCGAAAGAGGATGCCGTGGAGGCAGGCTGTTTCCTCGATGGTGTCGCGGGTTGTGCCGGGAACCTCGCTGACGATGGCGCGGTCCATGCCGAGAAGACGGTTGAGGAGGCTGGATTTTCCGGCGTTCGGCAGCCCCACGATCGCAACACGCACGCCCTCCCTGAGCACACGGCCTTCGTCCGCGGTGGCGAGAAGCGACTCGATGCCGCCGAGGGTGGATTGGATTTGATTGATGAGTGCCCGGCCGCTTGCGGGATCGATGTCCTCCTCGGGAAAATCAATCCAGGCCTCGAGATGGGCTACGGTGGAAAGAATCCCGTTGCGGAGTGCCAGGATGCTGTCGCCAAGCCGCCCTTCGAGTTGCTGCGCGGCGGCGCGGAGGGCGAGGGGTGTCCTCGCGCGAATGATATCCATGACCGCCTCGGCGCGGGTGAGGTCCATTTTTCCATTGATGAATGCGCGCTGGGAGAACTCGCCGGGCTCCGCGGCGCGCGCGCCGTGGCGGAGGACGAGTTTGAGAATCTGTGCGGCGAGGAGCATTCCCCCATGGCAGGCGATCTCAGCGACATCCTCCCCGGTGAAACTGGCGGGGGCGCGGAATGTGGTTGTCAGGACCTCGTCGAGGGGTTCGCCGGTGTCGTGGATTGTGCCCAGGGTGGCCATGCGGGGCGATGGCGGTTTTCCTGCCGGCTTGAAGATTTTTTCAATGATCGCCTGTGTTTCCGGCCCGGAGATGCGAAGCAAGGCGATCGCTCCCTCTCCCGGCGGGGTGGCGATGGCGGCGATGGTGTCGCCGGCGTTCATTTGGCGCGGGTTGCGCCCGCGAGCATCCCTTCGGCCTGGAGGGATTTGAGTTCCTCGAGGAAGCGGCGGTTTTGCTCCATGGTGCCGACGGACACGCGAATCCACTCGGGAAGCTTGTAGCTGCGCATGGCCCGAACGATGACTCCACGCTTCAGGAGCGCCTGGAAGACGGCATCGCCATCGCCCACGCGCAGGAGAACGAAATTCGCCACGCTTGGCACGAACTCGAGTCCCATGGCGATGAATTCGGACTCGAGGAGCGCGCGGCCCTCGTCTGTCAATTCCTTCGTGCGGCGCATGTGGTCTTCGTCGAGGAGACCGGCCAGCGCGCCGGCTTGGGCGATGCCGTTCGCATTGAACGGTTGGCGGGTTTTTTGAAGAACCGAGGCGATCCGCGCCGGGGCGAGGCCATAGCCGATGCGCAGGTTGGCGAGGCCTTGGATTTTCGAGAAGGTTCGCATGACCACGACGTTTCTGTCCTCGCGGATGTAGCGAATGACATCCGGCGCGTTGTCGAGAAATTCGAAATACGCCTCGTCGAACACTACGGCAACGTGGTCCGGCACGCGGGCCATGAAGCGATCGATGGCTTCCTGTCCGACCATGGTGCCGGTGGGGTTGTTCGGATTGGCGATGAAGACCTGTCGGGTGCGAGGAGTGATCGCCTCCAGCATGGCATCGAGATCGTGGGTGTAGCCGGGGTCGGGAACCTCCACCGTTGTGGCACCGAAGAGTTGTGCCATGAGGCTGTAGACGGCGAAGGCATGACCTGAGGTGACGACCTCGTCGCCAGGGGCAAGGAAGGCGTGGCCGAGGAATTCGATGATTTCGTTCGAGCCGTTGCCGAGGATCACGTTGTCGCGGGCGAGGCCGAGTTTTTCGGCAATGGCATTCCGCAGGGCCCATGCTCCGCCATCGGGATAAAAATGGGCGCGTTCGAGTGTTTGCCTCATGGCCTCGAGGGCCTTCGGGGACGGGCCGAGCGGGTTTTCATTGGAGGCGAGTTTCACGATCTCGCTTGGATTCAGGCCCATCTCGCGGGCGAGTTCCTCGACAGGTTTGCCGGGTTCGTAGGCGACAAGATTCAAGACATGGGAATGCGCTGCAGGTGACATGGGCGTGGACACTAACCGATCCCGTGCGGCGTTTCACCCACCAAGTTTTTGCGTTGCGGGGAACCCGTTTCTGGAATTCCCTCGGAGCTGATGCCCGGATCCAACTCCCTTTTGTCTCCTGTCACTCTCGGAACCCTTGAACTGCCCAATCGCGTTCTCATGGCGCCCCTCACGCGTTGCCGTGCGGAGGCGGGGCATGTGCCGGGACCACTGATGGCCGAATACTACGCCCAGCGCGCTTCGGCGGGTCTCATCATCGCGGAGGCCACCATGGTGCTCGAGGGAAACTCCGCTTTTTACGCCGAGCCGGGGATTTATTCCGCCGAGCAAATCGCGGGATGGCGCGGGGTGACCGATGCGGTGCATGCGAAGGGAGGTCGGATTTATTTGCAACTGTGGCATGGCGGGCGTGCTTGCCATCCGCTCTTCAACAAGGGGGCGCAGCCCGTGGCGCCGAGCCCGATCGCGATCACTAATGATCAGGTCACGACCCCCGAGGGCAAGAAGCCCTATGTCGTGCCGAGGGAGCTTCGCGATGACGAGTTGCCCGGAATCGTCGAGGGGTTCCGCCTTGCAGCCGTTAATGCCAAGGAGGCGGGGTTCGATGGTATCGAGATTCATGCCGCGAATGGCTACTTGCTCGACGAATTTCTCCGCGACGGTGCGAACAAGCGGAGTGGAGCCTACGGAGGCCCCGTCGAACACCGCGCCCGGTTGTTACTCGAGGTTGTGGAGGCGGTGGCTGGCGTGTTCGGAGGGGGCCGCACTGCGGTGCGCATTTCTCCGCTGAACAGCTTCAATAGCATGTCCGACAGCGATCCCGTGGGCCTCTCTGCTTGGTTGGCAAAAGCCCTTGACCCGTTTTCCCTTTCCTACCTCCATGTCATGCGCGCCGACCTCCTGGGTGCGAGCCACGGGGATGTGCTCGCCGCCGTGCGTGCGAACTACAGTGGCAACCTGGTGGCAAACATGGGCTATACCGGCAGCGAAGCGGAGCAAGCGATTTCCAGCAGCGCAGTGGATGCCGTGGCGTTCGGCACGGCGTTTATCGCGAATCCCGACTTGCCCGAGCGCCTCTCGGAAAACGCCCCGCTCAACGCGCCCGATCCCGCGACGTTCTACACGCCGGGGCCGACGGGCTACACGGACTATCCGGTGTTGGGGCGGTGATCGGGGTTTTCTGTGGTTCGGTTGATCCCTCGAACAGGGCATCGAGTTGGCGGCAGGACGCGTCGTCCTCAAGCAGGCCCAGTTCCTCGAGGTCTTCCTTGAACAGCCTGAGGCCGGCCATTTCGCCGACGGGAAGCCATTCCTCCATGTGGGTCATGATTGTTCTGAGGTCGGTGTGGGAGGGTTCCTCGCAGGTGACCTGCACCGCATCGGAGCTACCTCCGTCATCAATCAGGTCGGGAAGGGGAGGCGAGGGTGACAGTTGTATCCAAGCATCCCAGCGGATCGTGCGTGTGTCTCCGACAAGCCAGAGCAGGATGGCGCCGTCCGCAAGACTGGTGCGGGAGTGGACGTGGAGTTTCATGCCCTCGGGTCGGTTCAACAATTCGTCGAACAGCATGAGGGCGTGGTCATGGAGCAGGAATCCGGGTCCGAGAAGTTCCAGACGCAACTCCTTTGCTCCGCTTGAAAAGGCTGCAGTGATCGTGTCCAGCAGGTGTGAAATGTTTTTTGAGGCGAGGTTCAGGCGGACTGTGGCCGAAGGGTGGGGGGACTGGCCGAAATCGAATTCGGCTTGGAGGGTTTGTGAAGGAACAGTAGGGCGGAGTTTGCCGGCGATGGATTGAATGATGCGGTTGAATCGGGTGTTCATGTTGAGGAAACCGTAACGAGTCCGGTAGGACATTTACGGGGGGACCAAAAAATCGGACGCACTCCGGGGCTTGTGAACCCGGAGGGCCCAATTTCCCCAGCCGACAACCTTGTAACATTCTCCCTGTTGCTTGGGGGACGCGGGCAAATTTATCAGACGGTCATGGGCATTTTCTTATCCACCGCAATCAGTGATCCCGGGTTTTGGACGTTTGTTTTTTTGGCGTTGGCGGTCGGGATGGCCTTGGGCTTCGAGTTTGTGAATGGCTTCCACGACACGGCGAACGCGGTGGCGACGGTCATCTACACAAATACGCTCAAGCCGACTCCCGCGGTGGTGTGGTCGGGGTTTTGGAATTTCGCGGGTGTCATGACATCCACGGGCGCGGTCGCTTTCGGCATCGTGTCGTTGTTGCCGGTCGAGTTGGTGTTGAACGTGGGGTCGGCTGCGGGGTTCGCGATGGTGTTTTCGCTGCTCATCTCGGCGATCGTGTGGAATCTCGGAACCTGGTGGCTGGGCTTGCCCGCGTCGAGTTCGCACACATTGATCGGTTCGATCATCGGGGTCGGACTGGCGAACTCACTGCTCGGCCCCGCGCATTCGGTGACGGACGGGGTGAACTGGGCGAAGGCGCAGGAGGTGGGCATCGCATTGCTCTTGTCCCCGCTTGTGGGCTTTGCCGTCGCCGCCCTGCTCATGATTGTGCTGAAGATCGCAATCAAGAATCCGTCGCTGTTCACGGCTCCCGAGAAGGGAAAAGCCCCGCCGCTGTGGATCAGGGGCATTCTCATGCTGACATGCACGGGGGTGAGTTTCGCGCACGGGTCGAATGACGGCCAGAAGGGCATGGGGCTGATCGTGCTGATTCTTGTCGGCATCCTGCCGGGGACGTATGCGTTGAACCTTGCCACGGATCAACAGACAGTGGCCATGCTCGCCTCCGAGGCCTCCAGGATTTCCGCAGTGCTGGAGCGGCAGAACGGACAACCGATCACCGGCCAGGAGGCCAACAACACCCTCTCGAAATTCATCAAACCCGAGGGAAAACCTTCGAAGGAGGTCACCGCCTCGCTTGCCGGCATGTGTGCGGACATCGCGAGCCGCCTTGGAAATGTAACGGGTTTTGACATTCTCAGTTCCGCTGAGCGAAGCGACGTGCGCACCGATCTCTATCTTGTCTCGAAAACGATCGACAAACTCGACAAGGCGGGGGCCCTCGATGCCTCCCCTGAAATCCTGGAAATGGAGCGCTCCCTCGCCAAGCTCGCCTCCAGCGCCACCGACCACATCCCCCTGTGGGTGAAAGTCGCGGTGGCCCTCGCGTTGGGCCTTGGCACGATGATCGGCTACAAGCGCATCGTCCGCACGGTCGGTGAAAAAATCGGTAAGAGCCATCTCACCTATGCCCAAGGCGCCTCGGCCGAGGCTGTCGCGATGGGGACGATCATGATCGGAGACCACTTCGGCCTGCCGATCAGCACCACACACGTCCTTTCCTCCGGGGTCGCTGGCACGATGGCGGCCAACGGGTCGGGGGTCCAGATGGACACCGTCAGGAACATTCTGCTCTCGTGGGTGCTGACGCTTCCCGTCTGCATTTTCCTCGGGGCATTGCTTTTTGCCGGGGCGCTCAACGCGATCGCCCTTCTTGGAGTGCGGTAAAAATCAAAACGATGAAAAATACAAAACGAATCGTGACGAGTGTGTCCGCGGCATTGTTTGCCGCAGTTGTTGGCTTCCCCGCGATGGCGAAGGCCGAGGTTGGTTATTCTGTGCGGCACTTCGGGCCGTTCAGCCAACTCGATGGCGCGGTGCTCTCCGGCACCACCGGGACGCTGAGCGGTCATCGCAATGCGCCGCAGGAATCACATGCCTCGAGCCCTTTCCAAGATTGGTGGAACGGCAATACGATGCTTGGAGGATATGGAAATTTCGGTTTCGACGCGCGGCGCCAGTTGGCCGAGAAGGGATTTGTCATGCAGGGGTTTTACCAAGGAGCCTTTTTCGGTGTGTTGGACAGCGGGAAGGGGTCACGGGGATTCTGGGACCAGCAACTGACCTTCGGGCCTGAAATCCATCTTGGAAAAATGCTCGACAACAAGATGCTCGACGGAGTTTTTGCATTCGGTCTGTTCCGCTACCGCGATAGCGCGCAATCGTCGAACCCGAACAATTTTGTCGAGGCTCAGTCGATGTTCAACCCGAGCAACTGGCAATCAGGAACGCAGTTCCGGGTTCTTGCGTTCGGTGTGGAGGCCGGCACCGCGTCGAACCTCCCGATCAAGGATCAGATCGTGGTAAGAGCTGGTTGGCTGCAGCCGCAAAAGGATTTCATCGACCAGCCGCTATCGAAGCTTTTCATGAACAATGCTGTCAACAGCGCCAAGGGCGTGGGTGGGAACATCCCCTTCAGCTCCAGTTTCTCGACATGGGGCGGCGTGCTCAAACTGGCGTTGCACACATCGGTCTATGTGAAAAACGGCCTCTACATGTCGTTTCCCCAGGCCACATCGAGCACGAACCACGGGCTTGCCTACCGGGGCTTCGGTCCTGATGCGGCGCGGAACGGGCTTTTTTACATCGGAGAGACGGGTTGGACACCGAAGTTCACCGAATCGCAATTGCCCGGGAAATACGCGTTCGGCGGATATTTCTACGGCACGCCCGCCAACTTGACCACCACATGGAACGGCAGTGGGGAACCCGGCCAATACGGCTTTTATTTTCAGGGGGACCAGATGCTTTACCGCGAACCTTCGCCAGCCGCAGTGGCGGTTTCGCGCGGAGGGAAGTCGGTGGTGGACGGCAAAAGCCTCGCCGCGCCCGTGTCCATGGACAAGCCGAAGCTCTCCAAGCAGGGCTTGAGCGTGTTCAACCTTGTGACGATGGCGCCCGGATACGCCAAGGCGAACAATTTTCCGTTCTATTTCCAGAGCGGACTTGTTTACACGGGGCTGGTTCCCGGCCGGGGGGAGGATTTGACGATGGCCTCGATCGGCTACGGCGCCTATCAGGGAGGGGTGACTTCCCCCTCGAAATCCTACACGGCGGTTGTCGAATTGGGCTACCGCTACCAAATCAACGGGTGGGCCTACGTGCAGCCGTTCTTCCAATATTTCGCGCGGCCGAATGGCACGCCGGAGGTGGCAAACGCCTCAGTGCTCGGATTTCTGACCGGCTTGGTGTTTTGAGCCGGGCGGTCAGAGCCAGCCCCGCTTTTTGAAAAAGGCAACCATGCCGCCAACGATCAGAAGCGAGACGCCCCAGAAATACAGGTAGCCGAAAGGCCACTTCAGTTCCGGCATGTTCCACGGATCCTCCGTGTTGAAGTTCATGCCGTAGATGCCGGCGAGGAATGTGAGCGGCATGAACATGACCGAGACAATTGTCAGCACACGGATGATTTCATTGGTCCGGAATCCCACGCTCGAAAGGTAGAGATCCATGAGGCCCGCCCCGAGGTCGCGGTAGCTCTCGATGATGTCGATGATTTGGGTGGTGTGGTCGTAGCAGTCGCGCAGGAAGAGTTGTGTGCCGCGTGCCACGAGTCCCGTCTCGTCGCGCATGAGGGTGTTGAAAATCTCACGGTGGGGCCAGGCGACGCGGCGGAGGGCAAGGAGGAGGCGTTTTGTTTCGTAGAGGCGCTTCAGGCATTCCCTGCGGGGTTTTTCGAGCAAGTCCTCCTCCACATCCTCGATGCTGTCGCCGACACCCTCGAGCACCGGGAAGATGCTGTCCACGGAGGCGTCGAGGAGGGCGTAGGCGAGATAATCAGGCCCGCTGCGCCGCGCCAATCCACGACCGGTTCGAAGGCGGGTGCGGATTTTTTCGAACACATCGCGCGCGCCGTCCTCCTGCACCGTGACGAGAAACCTCGAGCCCAGAAAAATACTGATTTGCTCGAACAGCAGGTCGTCACTGTCGCCGGGATAGACCATCGCGCTTGCGATGAAATAATGACCCTCAAAGGCCTCGACCTTGGGTCGCTGGGTGGTGTTCAGGACATCCTCGATCGCGAGGGGATGGAGGCTGAAATGGTCCGCCACACGCTGCAGCAGGTCGACATCCCCGAGTCCGTCGATATCGATCCAGTTGACTTTCGCCGGGTCGTATTCCTTCAAGAGCTCGTCGAGGGTCTCGAATGTCGCGTCGAAAAAAGTATCCGCATCGAACTTCACCAGACGCAGGACTGCATTGCCGCTCGCCCCTTCGGGTGCTGTGAGGGTTGCGGGCGGGGTTCCGGGAGGTTTGTAGTTGAATCGAATCATGGGAATGCCGGTGCCTTGTGGCGCTGGCCGCATTCGTTCGCACTCGCCGCGCCCCGTGGCAATTCAGGAATCATGGCGGAATCGTCACCTGGAACGATTCGGCACAATAAACATCTGGCCCGCTCCTTGCATTCCCGCTAAGCGGATTCCCACCATGTTCGAGCCTATGCCGTCCAGCTCTTGCGATCATACGCCCAATCCTTCTGTCGCCCCGTGAATACTCCGTCCGAACCGATTGTTTCCATCACGGAACTCAGAAAAACCTACGATGAGAACCCTGTTTTGAAGGGTGTCGGTTTCTCCATCGAGGAGGGCGATCTGGTCTCGGTGATCGGTCCCTCCGGGTGTGGCAAAAGCACGATGCTGCGCTGCATCAACGGCCTTGAGTTGCTTGATTCCGGCACGATCAAGGCGGCCGGCACCACGATCAGGCGCCAACCCGGGGCGCCCGCCGGTGCGGATTTGGCGAAATCCTTCCATGTCCTGCGTCAGCGGGTCGGCATGGTGTTCCAGCAGTTCAACCTCTTTCCGCATCGCACGCTTCTCGAGAACACCATGCTCGCCCCGATGCTTGTGAGCGGCGTGCCGCGCGAGGACGCGGAAAAACTCGGCCTCGCCCTGCTCGGCAAGGTCGGACTGTCGAAGATGGAGGACCGCTATCCGGCGAACCTTTCCGGCGGCCAGCAGCAACGCGCCGCCATCGCGCGGGCGCTGGCCATGAAACCACAGGTCATGCTCTACGACGAACCCACCAGCGCCCTCGATCCCGAGCTTGTGGACGAGGTGCTGCACGTCATGAAGGAACTCGATGCCGAGGGCATGACGCAAATCGTCGTCACCCACGAGATGCGATTCGCACGCGATGCCAGCGACTATATCATTTTCATGGAGGGCGGGAACATCGTCGAAATCTCCGACGAGGATGAAATTTTCACCAATCCGCGCGACGAGCGCACCCGCCGGTTTTTGAGGAGGTTTCTGTGATGTTCCGCGCTTTCTGCATTTTTCTTGTGTTGCTCGCCGCCGCGCCGCTCCGCGCCGCCGATCCCGTGCTGCGCTGGGCCGCGGCCACCGACAGCAACGCGCCCTACGCTTTCTACGGCTCCGGAAACAAACTTACCGGATTCGAATACGAGATCATCCAGGCGGTCGCGGAGGAAATGGGGCGAGAGCCCGTCTTCGTGCCGAACGACTGGGACGGCCTCATTCCCGGCCTTTCCCGCGGGCTTTACGACTGCGTCATCTGCGGCATCGAGATCACGGTGGAGAAGTCCGCCGAGGTGCTCTTCACACGGCCCTACTATGTGACCTATGAGCAGTTGGTGGTCTCGAAAAACGCCCCGCCGGTGACCTCGCTCGAGCAGCTTTCCGGGAAATCCATCGGCACACTCGGGCAGACCGCCGCTGTGGGGATGCTTCACAAAACCCCAGGAGTCACCGTGAAAATCTACGACGAGGAGATCAATGCCTACGCCGACATCGTGAACGGCCGCGTATTCGGTGTCCTCCTCGACTACCCGATCGCCAAATACTACGCGTTTGCGAATCCCAACCTCCGCTTCACCGGCCCCCCCTTCGGACAGATTTCCTACGGCATCGCCGTCGCCCGCACGAACAGCGCCCTCGCGGGCGAGTTGAACGACGCCCTTGGCCGTGTCATCGCCTCCGGCAAAATGCGGGACATTCTTTCGCGGTGGGGGCTCTGGACTCCCATGGTCGCCGACACCTTCGGCCAGCCCGAGGATCCCTCGCTTCCCGACACGGAATACCGCGCCTTTGTCGCCGAGACCACCGACCAACCAACCCTGTGGAACCGCCTCCTTGGCTACACACGGTTCTGGCCCCTTCTTCTCAAGGCCTCGCTGGTCACGATCGAGGTCAGCCTCCTCGCCATGGTCTTCGCCGTGGCCTTGGGATTCACGCTCGCGCTCATGCGCGTCTACGGCCCGTTCCCGCTCCGCTGGCTGGCGACCCTCTACATCGAAATCATCCGTGGCACGCCCTTGCTCATCCAGCTTCTCATTATTTTTTACGGCCTGCCGAATATCGGCATCAAGCTCGAGCCCTTCGTCGCCGGCGTGCTCGGTCTCGCGCTGAACTATGCGGCCTACGAGGCGGAAAACTACCGCGCCGGCCTGTTGGCGATCCCGAAAGGCCAGATGGAGGCCGCCCGCGCGCTCGGCATGACACAGCGGCAGGGACTGCTGCATGTCGTCATGCCCCAATCCTTCCGCCTCGTGCTCCCGCCGGTCACAAACGACTTCATCTCCCTGTTGAAGGACTCCTCGCTGGTGTCGATGGTCACGCTCATCGACCTCACGGGCGCCTACAAGCAAATCGCGACCCAAACCTTCGACTACTTCGGCGCCGGCCTGCTGGTCGCCACGTTTTACCTGTTGATCGGACTGCCCTTCGTGCGGCTCGCGCGCTACACCGAGCAACGCCTCCTTCCGGTCAATCAACGCCGTCCATCGCGGAGGCATTGAGCGCCACCGCCCGCCGGTCCTTGCGCCGGGAAACGTTTTGGCATCCGTCCAAAATTGTTAAAAAACGATAGTGGCGACAAAAACGCCAATTTACAAATTTTCGGGGCAATGGTTTTTGGGGTCGTGCCCATTATTTCAATAAGCGACACGCTTCGCTCCCCTCGAACTCCCGATGGCATTCATTTTTCAGCGCGCCCCGTGTGGTTGGGGATGTCGGCTGGGGGCCTTTCGAAGGTGAGGATTAAATAGTAAAAATGACACTGTTGTTGCTCGGAAAATCGATTCTGGTTGTCTGCGGATGTGTGGCTGTGTCTCACATGCCGCTTGGTGCGGCGGAGGGTGCTCCCTTGGTGCCGATGGCGGGGGACACGCCGGAGAAATTGGCGAATCCGGACTCTTGGAACGAGCGCATCGAGGCGCTCAAGGAGAGAACGCCGTGGACCCAGTATGCGACCCCGGAGCAGATTCAGATGTTTAATGATTCCGAGGAGGAGGACTGGAGCAAATCCCTTCCCCGGGGCGAGTATGACACAACGGGGCTGAACCAGAGCCTGCTGGGGTCGAAGGTGCCACCCCCCGGGGTGCATCCGCGCATTTATTTTTCCCCGGAGGACCTGCCGGCGATCCGGAAGCGTTTTCAGACCGAACCCCTGTTGAAAAAGCGGTTGGAGCAAAGCAAAATTCTACTGGAGGAATATTTGCTGAAACCCGAGACCCAGGACGGGCGGATTTTTGCCAAGCTGGCGGCTGGTGACACGGATGATTTGGAGTTGCCCGAGGGCGGGCGCGCGCTGTTTGGTTGCCAGTTTCTCGGGCCCCGCAAAAAGAGCCTCCAGCAGGCGGGGCTGCAATACTGGCCCTTTCATCTTTCCAACATGGCGTTTTATGCCCTGGTGACCGGGGACGAGAAGTTGGGCAAGGACTGCGCGAACGCGATTTGCAATTTCTACAAGCTTCTTGATCCGAAAGTGGATCAATTCATCGCCGAGAACCCTCTGAACCAGGACTACTGGCGCTCGGTGCGGGACTACTGTGGCGGCGAGCCGCTGGGAGTCGCCTATGACATGAGCGCGCCCTACATGACTGCGGAGCAAAAGGAATTCATGCGGTCCTACATTGCCAAGGTCACCAAGGGGAGGCGGGGTTACGGGCAAAATGCGCCGCTGGCTTGGAGGAACCACAATTGGATTGGCTGGGACATGCCGCATTTCATCACGGCGTTGGCGATCGAGGGGCAGGAGGGATTTGATGCGGAGGTCTATCGGTCGGGGGTGGATACCATCGAAGCATTTTTCACCTTCGGGATCAGCCCGCAGGGCACCATCACGGAAACCAACGGCAAAAATGGTGCCGGGTTCATGTGGATGACGCATGCGGCGATCGCCGCGGCGCGTCGTGGAGACAATTTTCTGGGGCACCCTCATTTGAAGAAGTTGGCGGCTGCGCAGGCCGCGCAAGTGACGCCGGCGGGCGGGGAGAATTTCAACAACGGCACTTGGGGGCGGACCAGCCTGTTCGGGCTGGGGGAGTTGCTGGCGGCGCTTTATCCAGAAAACCCGGTGGCCAACTGGTTGATCCGGCAGGGGGCGCCGGATCCGGAGGAGTTGTCGGTGGAGGCCTATCGCGAGGTCGTTCGCAAGGGGCCGGATGCCATCTGGAAGCTGAAAAACAAAAACGCTGGCCCGCAAGCGGTGATGGGGCCCACCATTCTGTTCGATGCGGTGCCATTCACCCCGGGATTGAATGCGAACGGTGAACCCCGCAAGCCTTGGGAGCGCGAGCACTTGGGCCTGCCCTTGGATTTCCACGATCCACACCACGGCCTGCTCTCCACCCGGAGCGGAAATGAAAAGGACGCGTTGATGATGGTGTTCGAGTCGCGTTCGGATTTGATTCACGGGGGACACCAGCACCATGCGGCGGGGCATTTTTATCTCGCGGCGGACGGGGTGAACTGGGGCTGGGAGGCGCACGATTGCCAGCGCGGATCGGAAACCCATTCGTTGGTGATGATCGATGGCGTGGGGCAGGGCGAACACGAGAACTCACCGTCACCGGCGAGAGCGAAGTGGATGGGGGCCACGATCAATGAAAATGGCGCGCTCGCGACCACCGATCAAAAGCACGCCTATGATTACATCTGGGGGGCGGCCGACCATCACACATGGATGGCCCCCGAGGTCCAGAAATGGAAGTGGGAGCCTGAAATGCACCCGGATGTCTTCAAGTTTTACAAGGGCACCCACCGCTACAAGTGCCGCATGTGGGCTGCTCACTGGACCGATAGTCCATGGAGTCCCACCATGCGCGCGCCCTACAATCCGGTGGAGTATGCCTTCCGGACCGCCGGGGTGATCCGGGGAGGGCATCCCTACGCGATCGTGAGCGATGATCTCAAGAAGGACGGGGAGAAGCGCCGGTATGCATGGCGCATGCAATTGCCGGAGGGGGTGCGGTTGATCCCGGTGGGGGGACTCCACGCGTTGGTGCAGAAAGGGATGGTGGACGCGGCGGGCGAGGTGAAGGCCGGCACTCCAGGCTTGCTGGTGGTCAATGCGGAGGGCCGGACCCCGCAGGTGAAAGACGATGTCTTTAAATGGCGCGAGGGAAAGGAGCATCCCATGCGCTATCTGGAATTTTCGGCGAACTCGGATGCCGCCTCCTTCCGGGTTCTTCTCATTCCGTTCCGCTGGGGGGAGGAATTGCCGGTCGTTTCAACCGGCACCGACAATTCGATGACGTTGGCTTGGGCGGATCAACAGGACGAGGTTGTCTTCGCTCCCATGGCCGGAGGACCTGCCGGAGTCCGTGTGAAGCGGAACGGCAACGAGGTTCTCAACCACGCAACAAACTGAAAATTTAACCCGTGCGACGACTTTCGCCCCCGGAACCAACCAACAACAACCAACCCTATGAAAAACACCACAACCCTGGCGACACTTGTTGCCGTTTGTCTAACCCTCGCTGGAACCATGGTCTGCCAAGCTGATGACGAGTCGCGGGATCAATGGAAATTCGATAAGCACGATACCAACAAAGACGGATCGATTAGCTTGGAGGAGTTCAAAGCCAGAGCCGCAGATCCGGCAAAAGCGGAGAAAAAATTCGCGAACTTCGACAAGGACAAGAATGGTTCGCTGAGTCGTGATGAGTTTCCGCCAAAGGGCGCCAAGAAAGCCAAGGACAAGCCGGCGACGGATGCAGCCGAATCAACCGAATCGGCGGACTCCACGAAATCGACCGAATCGGCGGAATAAGCAGGGACACGGAGTCGAATGCGAAGGAATGAGCGGGAGAACCTTTAAACCAATTGTATGAACACTCTGCCGACGAGAAAATCGACGTTGGTTTTACTGGGGATCGTGGCTGTTTGGCATCCGTCGTTGGTGGCGGAGGAAAACAGCCCCGTCATTCCAGACTCCGCCCTGCTGAACCCAGTTGCGGTGTATTCGTTCGACGAAGAGGGGCGGGCGGAACCCAATCGCACGGGGCGGGGGCGCGAGGCGGTGATCATCAGCGGCAGTGCCAACACGTCCCTGCCGTTTCTGGATATGGTGGAGGAGGGGATCTTCGGGCGGGCCAAGCTTCTGGGGGTTCGCACCGGGGTGCAAACGCACCTGAAATGCGGAAACCCGATGACGATCAGCCTTTGGGTGCGACAGCCGGAGGCGGGCGGAGGTTCGGGAGTTCCCTTGCAATGGCAGGAGGGCGCGGGCCTTTTCCTGCGTGGAAATTCCCTCGATTTCTCCGGCCCGGCGGTGACCCAATCCTTTACCGAGAAGCTCGAGCCGGGTTCATGGACGCACCTTGCCGTGGTTCGTCGCGGGGAGGAATCCCTCGTCTATGTCAACGGCAAGGAGCTTGGCCGGGCCGGTTGTCCGTCCAGTGACACGACGGAAATCGCGCTTTTCCCCGACAAGATCAAGGGGCCGAAAACCATTGGGGCCGTCGTGGATGAGATGCGGGTCTATGATGCCGCCCTTTCTCCAGAGGATGTGGCCAAGTTGGCCTCGCGCGAGTTTTACGCCTCGCAGCCCGCTCCGCCCGAGGTGGATGCCGGGATCGCCCACACGATCTGGAGCGACGGTGGGGCAACCGTGCAGCTCGAGGGGATCGTCAAGGGCGCCGGGGGTCTTGCATGGACAACCGTCGCCGCTCCCGAGGGTGCCCTGGCCGTGATCGAGCAACCGGATCAAGCCAAGACCACGGTTCGCCTCCCGTCCCCCGGTCGCTACGAGTTCCAGTTGTCCGCCACCGGCAACGGAATGACCCGGCACTCCCGGACTTCCGTCCGTGTGTTCCCGAAACACGAGGCCAGGCAGGCTGCCGTCGCCCAATCGCCCACTGACAAACAATGGCCCACCGGAGCGGTCGAGCCGCTTGCTTACTGGAAATTCGATCAGGAATCGGGTGCCGCCACGCCCTCGGAGATTCAGGGGAGGCAACCCATTTCCCTGAAAAAACCGGGTCATGGCATCGTGGAGGATCCGGAGCGTGGGTCTGTGCTTTCGGTGGAGGGTTCCTGGAAGCAATCCCAGTTGAATTTGGGCAATGCCCTGGACGGAAAATCCAGTGGCACCATCTCCTGCTGGGTGAAGCCCCGCGGCAACATGGAGAAATGCGATCTGTTTCATGACGGAAAGGATTGGAAGTTCGCCATCGACCGGTCGTTGCGCTGGAGCATCAATCCCCCGTCCCTGACACCCTCGTTTCAGCTTCCCGCCGGAGAGTGGGGGCACCTGGTTATTTCCTGGGACAAGACCTCGTCCCGGGTGTTTTGGAATGGCCAACAAATTTATTACAACAATGTCGAAGTGAACCCGGTGGCGTTTTCCGGCGACCTGCTTGTCGGAGCTGACAGTCCCCAACGCAGTTTTCTGGGATCCATCGACGAGATGGCCATTTACGATTTCCAGGTCCACCCCGACGAGGCGCGCCTGTTGTATGAAAAGGGACCGGAGGCCTTCACGGCAAGGTTGCCATACGAAGGGGATTGGATTTGGGGTTACAGTCCGGAATTCAAGGAGCGCTTCTTTCCGCACATCGAGCACAAGACGGTGGCCGGCTATGCCAAGGATGGCCTGCAAAGGGATTTGGCGCCATATGTCCATCCGCGCGTGTATTTCGGCCCAGAGGATCTTCCCGAAATCCGCCGCCGCTTGAAATACACCAAGTCGGGACAAATGGCTTGGAAACAGCTCAACAACCTGCTTCACAGCGGCGTCAATTTGAAGTTTCCCGGGTTGCTGCCCTATCGGGACAACCCCGATTCCAATGCCCTCCTTTTCACTGCGGGAAAGGTGAAGAATCAACCGAAGGGGGACAAAGTCGGACCTCCGCGCACGCAGGCCGGGTTGCTGGTTCTCGATGCCTTCCGCTGCCTGATCGAAAATGACGAGGAGGGTGCCCGTTGGCTGGCGGGCATCATGATGCGGCAAGCGGATCTCCAAGAGAAGGAGATCGCCGCACAGAGGGATCAGCGGCACAACTTCCAAAAAACCTTCCACAACATCGTCGGCCGCCGCGCCACGGCCCTCATGTATGATCTTCTCTACCCGTGGCTCACGGAGGCCGAGCGCACCCGGATTCGCTCGATCCTCGCGAAGTCCACCGCCAACCAGTGGGCCACCGGCCTGGATGCCGTCGATGGCCACAAAGGCACCAACTGGGGCTGCTGGATGGCCGGGGATCTCATGCTCAACCTCATGGCCATCGAAGGCGAGGAGGGGTTCGACCAGGAGACTCTTCAGAAATGCTATGATTTTTACCATCGCTTTCTGCTGACCGGGTTCAGTCCCGAGGACGGTTCGCCGGATCCCGGCATGGCCAAGCATTCCTTCACGGGGGGCAAATTGCTGGCCATGGCGAGGCGCGGCCATGACCTGCTCGGTTCGGAGGTCGTCTATCGCCATGTCACCGAATACCTGCTCCACGGCAAGCAGCCCTTTGAAAACACTTTTGTGGTTGACGACCTCCACGGCGGAAGCCGCAAGCCCGGATCGCCGGCCGGTGACATCGCTGCGGTGAAGTATGCTTTCCCCGACGACCCGCTGGTAAATTATGTTTACCGCATGAGTGTGGGCGACGACTACGAGCGCATGGTCACACACGGGTCGGTCTACGGCTACACCAGCGTGATCATGCCGGTTCTTCTGGCCCAGGACTGGACGGGTCCGGAAGATCCCGAGGAACATGCCCGGGAAGCGCTGAAAGACACCCCGACAGCCCGTCACTTCAACTTCAGCAATGTCGTGTCGGCCCGCACAGGCTGGGGCAAGGACGCCCTCTTTTTATGGTTCTGGCCCCGCATGCTCGGGGGGCACCCCATGCCCGGCCGCGGGACATTTGTCCTGAGCGCACTCGGTCGAGAGTGGGTTTGGTATCCTTCGACCGGCCCGCAGACCTCGTCGAAAAACTTCTCCGTGGTGCATGTCGATGGCCAGGGGCCCGGCATCCAGCCCGGCAAGATTCTGGACTACCGGCATGATGACGATGTGACCCTGTGCGCTTCGGATCTCATCGCCCCTTATGCCGGGGAGAAACCGGACGATCTCAGCAACAACTGGTTTCGCTTCCGCCCCGACCCCCTGCCGTGGAACGAGATGCCTGCGGGCCTGAAACCGCAGTGGTTCTGGGGAAATTTCGCGGCGAACCCGTTCACCTCCCCGCAACTCCGCACGGAATGGCGGCCCGGGAATTTTCAAACCGCCTTCCGCACTGCCGCCCTGGTGAGGCGACCGCACCCCTATGTGCTGATTGTGGACGACTTCAAAAAGGACTCCCAAAGCCACCAATGGACGTGGCAGTTGGCGCTGGCGCCGGGACTCGACACCATCCTCCTGCCCGACGGCCAGACCCTGCGCTTGGAGGGGGGGGATGGCTCGAGTTCAGACCCGGTTGCGGAGGAGGAAACAGACTTGCCGGCACCCGAAGAGGACGGGGCGGGCTCGGGGAAAAAATCCCCGTATAAACCAACGGTCGCCGAGGCGCGGGTAGATGGTCCGGTTGCCGATTCCTGCATCGTGATCGACCCGCACAGCGACGCACGCCTGCTGGTCAAAGTGCTCAGATGCGCGAAAACACCCGCCATCTCGCTGGAACAAGTCGGCAAATCCCCGGCCCGCCGGCTGGTCTTCACCACCGAGGGGGAAGACATGGATTTCGCGGTCATGCTCTATCCCTTCCGCGAAAGGGCCGCTCTGCCCGCCGTGTCCAACACCGGCGACGAATACACCATCACCTGGCCCGATGCCACGGAGCGCCTGAAGCTGGAACCAAGGCAAGGCGCGCCAACCGCCGTGACATGGATCGAACGCAAATAATCCCCAATCCGCCCGCCGATCACCTGCCATGACCCGATGAAAGCCGACTCATTGTTCAGCGAGGGATGGTCCTTCGACCAATGCCCCGCGTTGGCCTCGATCGGCGTCGGGTCGCACGGTCCCGAGGCGTCCGATTGGGTGTGCCACGAGCACCTCTGGTCGCTCCACCTGTATCGATACCGCGGGACGCTCGAAACCGATCGTGGCACGTTTCCCATCTCTCCCGGCTTGATGAGCATCCTTCCCCCGAAGGTTCCATTCCGGCGCCACTACAAGGCGGCGAACTCGCTGCATGTGTTTGCGTTGTTTGAATTGCCGCCGAATCCGTCCTCCAAAACCAGGATTCCCTGGTTGGTGCAATGGGGGAGCGGTTTTCCGGACATGCTGGCGTGGCTGGAAAGCGCCGTGGGACTTTTCGCCCTGCATCCGACCCGTGCGGCCTTGCGGGTCTGGGATGTCCTCCTGCGTGTGCAAGCTCCGCAAGACCAGTTGACCAAAACCCATGGGTTGGAGGACGAGTGGTTGGTGGACAGGTTTGTGCGGATGGTCGAGTTGAACCTGGAAAATCCTGTGACCATACACGACCTGACCGAGGCGATGGGCTGCAGCTACACGACCCTGAACACCCGGGTCCGGTCGCGCCTGGGCTGCAGTGTCAAAAAATACATCCGCCGCCGATCCCTCGAACGCGCCCTCGATCTCATGAAATACACCCGGCGTCCGATCAAGGAGATTGCCGAGGCGCTGGGATTTCAAAGCCTCCAGGCATTCAATCAATTCATTCATCGCGAAGCCGGCGTGTCGCCGAGGGACCTCCAAGAGGGCATCCGGAAACGCAGCCTCCCGAAATCCGGGAAGATCCAACGATGAGAGGATTGATCGATGAATCCATCTCCCCCAAGAGGCCGTGATTTTCAAAAATGAGTAAACCCCACGCACCAAACATTATCCTGATCAACTGCGACGATCTCGGCTACGGCGACCTCGGTTGCTACGGATCGAGCGTGAACAACACGCCGGCCTTGGACCGGCTGGCCTCCGAGGGCATGCGGTTCACGGATTTCTCCATGGCCTCCTCGATCTGCACCCCCTCGCGGGCCGGGATGCTCACGGGCTGCTATCCGCAACGCCTCTCGATGAACCGGGTTTTGTTTCCCGGAGACGCCGAGGGGCTGCATCCGCAGGAGGAAACCATTGCCGCGATGCTCAAGCGCGCGGGTTACGCCACGGCCCTTGTCGGCAAGTGGCACCTTGGCGACCAACCGGAGTTTCTGCCATGCCGCTTCGGGTTCGACCACTACTACGGACTGCCCTACAGCAACGACATGGGCCGTCAGAAAGGCGACGCGCCGGAGAAGGCGCCATTGCCGCTGATGCTGGATGACGAGGTGATCGAGGAGCAGCCCGACCAGGCGGGGTTGACCGAGCGATATGTCGAGGAATCGGTGCGATTCCTGCGCGACCGCGCGGCCGCCGGACAGCCGTTCTTCCTCTACTTCGCGCATGTGCATGTGCACCTCCCGATCTACACCCCGGAGCGGTTTATGCAGGAGTCGAAAAACGGCCGCTACGGCGCGGCCGTGGCGCAAATCGACTGGGCCTGGGACCGGCTTGACTACGAATTGAAGCGCTTGGGCATCGCGGAGGACACCATTGTGCTCTTCACTTCCGACAACGGGTCGCGGGCAGGGGGCGAGGGGGGCAGCAACGGCCCGTTCCGCGGCGCGAAATTCACGACTTGGGAGGGCGGGTTCCGCCTGCCGTTGCTGGCCCGCTGGCCCGGGCATATTCCCGCCGGATCGACCTGCGAAGGCATGGCGGCATCGATGGATTTGCTGCCGACCATCGCCCGCTGGGCTGGCGTGAAGCCGCAAACGGAAAGGCCGATGGATGGCGTGGACCTCGGCGACATGATCGCCGGGAGCGCGTCCGCTTCGCCCCGGGAGGTGTTTGCGTATTTTTCCAGAGGAAACCTCTGCGCGATCCGCAAGGGCAGGTGGAAATTGCATTTCTGCACGAAGGGCGAGTGGGGGCAACCGTTCCCGGATTGCGAGGAACTCTACGATCTGGACGCCGATCCGGGCGAATCGAACAACCTCCATGCGGAACATCCCGGCGTGGTCAAGGAACTCACCGCGTTGGCGGAGACCTGGCGCCGGGAATTGGGCGATGCCTTCACGGGCACAACCGGCACATCGGTGCGCGACTGCGGCCGGGTGGAACACCCGAAAACCCTCACCAATTACAACCCCGAGCACCCCTACATCATCGCCGAGTATGACCTCTCGGACCGTGGGTAACGCGATGTTGCTTCCAGCGCGAATCACGCTCTTTTGGAGATTTTCTCACTTAACCATCAACTGAAAAATGAGTTAGAATCAATGAAAGCCATCGCGAACACCGCCTGCAAGCTCCTTGTTTACTCATGCTTGCTGACCGCCGCCATGGCCGCCCAGGCGGAACGACCGAACATTATCCTGATCATGACCGATGACCAAGGTTATGCGGATCTCGGATGCTATGGTTCGGAGAAGATCAAAACCCCGCACTTGGACCGTATGGCGGCGGAGGGGAGGCGTTTTACTTCCTTCTACATGGCCAGCAGCGTGTGCTCTCCCTCGCGGGCCGCGTTGCTCACAGGCACCTATCCCGCTCGCAACGGCATGGCCAACCATGTGATTTTTCCGGCCCACCGGCACGGGCTCCATCCGGACGAGGTGACACTTGCCGACGCCTTGAAATCGGTTGGTTACTCCACCGCCTGCATCGGGAAGTGGCATCTGGGGCACACTCCCGAACTGCTGCCCACCGCGCAGGGCTTCGATGAGTATTTCGGCATCCCCTATTCCAACGACATGAACCACCCCGACAACAAGGGCAAGCCCAAGGGGGGAGCGGACGGGATGGACCTTCTCTGGCGGGATCCGGAATCCACCCTGTCGAAGTGGAAGACGCCGCTGATGCGCAACGAGGAGATGATCGAGATTCCCGTCGATCAGCGGACAATAACAGCCCGATACACCGACGAAGCCATCCGCTTCATCCGCGAGAACAAGGAACAGCCATTTTTCATCTATCTGCCCCATTCCATGCCCCACATCCCGCTCTATGTGCCTGAGGATTGGTATGACGGCGATCCGAATCTGGCCTACATCCGCACCATCGAGCATCTCGACGCCGAGACGGGTCGCCTGTTGGATGTCGTGCGTGAGCTGGGTTTGCAAGGGAAGACCTATGTGATCTACACCTCCGACAACGGGCCCTGGTTGCAATTCAAGCACCACGGCGGCAGTGCCGCTCCCCTGCGCGACGGGAAAGGGAGCACCTATGAGGGTGGACACCGGGTGCCGTTCCTGCTTTGGGGGGCGGATGTGCCGGCCGGCGGCGTGAGCGATGCGTTTCTTTCCTCCATGGACCTCTTGCCGACCCTTGCCGCCATGGCCGGTGCGGAGTTGAAGCCCCGTGGGGTCATCGACGGTCTCGACGCCCGCGGGACACTGCTCGGCGATGCGCCGTCGCCGCGCACGGAAATGCTCTATTTCTCCCGAACCGGAACGCTCGAGGGGATTCGGCATGGAGACTGGAAGTTGCTTGTTTCGAGCGAGAAAGAAAGTGCGAGCCCAGAACTTTACCATCTCGCGGTGGACATCGGCGAAAGAAACAATCTGGCGGGCGCGCGCCCGGAGAAGGCCCGGGAGCTTTCGGATCGCATGGCGGAGCTGGAAAGAGAGATCAACCAAAATTCCAGGCCGAGATATGAGGGGCAACGCCGCAACAGTCCCAAAAACAAGCAGACATAAGGAGCCCCGAATGAGATCAGCCAACGGACCTTTAACGATGCTGGGAGTGGCCCTGCTGGGCCTCACGCCCTGCGCCGGAGCCAAGGACGCCGGAGCGGATACGACGAAGCCGAACATCGTGGTCATCCTGACAGACGACCTTGGCTACGGGGATGTCTCCTTTCTCAATCCCGAATCGAAAATCCAGACACCCCGCATGGACGCGTTGGCGAGGGAAGGGGTCTGGGCCTCGGACGCACATGCGCCGAGCGCGGTGTGCAGTCCCACCCGCTACGGACTTCTGACCGGGCGCTATCCCTGGCGGCACCCGAGCCTGAAGCGTGGCGTGCTGATGCCGTGGGACGAGACATTGATCGAGTCGACACGCCCAACCCTGCCCCGCATGCTCCAGAGGGCGGGCTACGCCACGGCGTGTATCGGCAAGTGGCATCTCGGTTTCGAGTGGCCATGGAAGGGCGGGGAAATGCCGCCCCAGGCCCAGATACGCAAAGGTTCCGAGAGCATCGCCAAGGTGGACCAGTTCGATTTTTCCAGGCCCATCGCCGGAGGACCTTGGGCTGCGGGCTTTGACCACTATTTCGGCGAGGATGTCATCAATTTCCCTCCCTACGCGTTTATTGAGGACGGCCGCCTCACCTGCGAGCCCGTGGACATCCAGCCCGAACAACTGCGTTCAAGCGGAACCCGAGGCAACATCCATGGCACCGGCCCGGGCGAGAAGGGATGGACCTTCGAGCAGGTTCTGCCGACGACCACCCGGCGCGCGGTGGACTATGTCCGCTCGCGGGCCGGAAAGGAGCAGCCCTTCTTTCTCTACTTCACGCCCGGGGCGCCGCACACGCCTGTCGTGCCCGCGAAGGAGTTCCAGGGCCGCAGTCGGGCCGGGCTCTATGGCGATTTTGTTATCCAGACCGACGACGCGATCGGACAGGTTGTGGACGCCCTGAAGGAAAGCGGGCAGTTCGACAATACCCTGCTCATCGTCACCAGCGACAACGGACCCTGCGGCATGCAGCGCAATCTTATCCAGTCGCACGACCACCAGCCGGCAGGGGATTTCCGCGGGATGAAAGCGGAGCACTTGGAGGGCGGCCACCGGGTTCCTTTCTTTGCAAGCTGGCCGGCGGGCGGGCTTGCGGGCGGACGCCGGACGGACGCGCTGATCAATCTGACCGATCTCTTCGCGACCCTCGCCGGAGTTCTGGGAACGGCCCTTCCGGAAGGAGCGGCCCCGGACAGCGTGGACATCATGCCCGCGCTGCGGGAGGGGCGTCCCGTGCGCGAGGAGACGGTGGTGGCAGCCCGCAGCGGATCCCTGGGGCTCCGACATGGCGACTGGGTTTATCTCGAGTCGGGCGGGCACATGAAGGAGCCGGAGTGGTATCGGGGACGCTTCGGGATCGAACCCGTCAACTCGTCGGCCATGTTGTTCAATCTCCGTGAAGACCCCGGCCAGAAGCGAAATCTCGCCTTGATACATCCCGAAAAAGTGAAGGCGTTGAGGCAACGGCTTGCCGAAATCTCCCGCTGACCGAATTAACCCCGAGAGAGAAAAAAACCATGAGAGAGAGGAGTAACCCTTGAATGTAGACCACTTGACCCTCAATGACAGGGAGGGCAGTGAGTCGCGGCATACGGGGCAGGTGCCCACGAAGGCCGATGCGGGGTTGGCCGCGACGGGACCCCTTTCCGTCCAGCAGCACCAAGTCCGGAGGATAGAGCCCATGCAGGACGGCCACTTAAGGGAATTTATCCAATCCGGATCTTGGCAATGGCCTGACAGCGAGGGGAATCACATCAATGCCCATAGCGCCGGCTTTCTTTATAGCGAGGGAACCTACTATTGGTATGGCGAACACAAACTTGAAGGCTTCGCCGAGGAGAATGCCCGCAGTTACGTGCAGATATTTCCGCAGGACGGGGAGTTTCCCTTGGGGTTGGCCCAGGGTGGCTTCAGTTGCTACAGTTCGGAAGACTTGATGACCTGGCGGAACGAGGGGCTTGTGCTGAGCGTGGTGCGGGACGATCCAGGCCACGATCTGGCCCTCGGCGGCATCTTCGAGCGCCCGAAGGTCGTGCGCAATCCGAAGACCGGGAAGTTCGTCATGCATTTCAAACTCAAGTCGAAGCCCGGTGACCAGCCTTATGCCCGGCATGGCAATCCCATGAATTTCGGGGTGGCCGTCGCTGACAAACCGACGGGTCCGTTTGTGTATTCGCACAAATACCTGTATGGAGGAGACTTGGGTGCCGGAGATTTGGCCATCTTCATTGACGACGATGGGCAAGGGTATCTCTTCGCCGCCAAGAAGCCAGAATACAAGATGGGGTTCATGCGCCTGACCGATGACTATATGAACGTCACCGGGGACTTCACGCCTGTGTGCGAATCCGCGAGCCATTTCGAAGCCCCCGCCGTGTTCAAGCACAACGGGACCTACTACCTGTGGGGTTCGGGAACGAAGGGCTACCACCCCACCGTATCCAAGGCGGCCCGGGCGCCGTCCATCACCGGACCGTGGACACTGCTGCCCGACGGCTTCGCGCGAGAAGGAGGGGACGGCGCGCGGATCAAGGACCGGGTTCCGCAACTCACCTACGGCGGCCAGATCACCTATGTCCTCCCTGTGCAGGAAAAAAAGGACGCCTTTATCGCGGTCATGGACCAGTGGCGTCCCACGCACCCCTTCCTGGCTTCCTATATCTGGCTCCCGATTCAGTTTGATGCGGATGGCGAGCCTCACTTGGAATGGCTGGAAGCGTGGGACTTCAGTCGCTGGCGAAGAAGGGGGGCTGAGCATGTTTGAACCGGAGATTTTCTTTCAGAACCCTGAACCGCTGAAAGTTAGAAGAATGAAAGCCATCGTGAACGCCGCCTGCAACCTCCTTGTCTGCTTATACATGCTGGCTGCCGCCATGGCCGCACGGGCGGAACGGCCAAACATTATCCTGATCATGGCCGACGACCTCGGCTACGAAACGATCGGCGCGAATGGGGGGATATCCTACTCCACGCCAAATATCGACCACTTGGCGAGGGGAGGAATGCGCTTTCAGCATGCCTATGCGCAACCATTGTGCACCCCCTCGCGTGTCCAGTTGATGACAGGACAATACAATGTGCGGAACTATACTGGATTCGGAAGGCTCAACCGGGGTCAGACAACCTTCGCCCATCTGCTGAAAAATGCCGGGTATGCCACGGCGATGGCAGGGAAATGGCAGTTGGGAAATGAGCCGGATGCTCCGGCGCACTTTGGTTTTGATGATGCCCTTCTATGGCAACATGTGCGAGGTCGACTGGCGCCTGACAGACACGATACCCGCTATCCCAATCCCCGATTCGAACGAAATGGTGAAATCGTGGATTTCAACCAAGGCGAATACGGACCCCAGGTGCTGACGGATTTCATCAAGGATTTCATCTCCAAACACCGGGATGAGCCTTTTTTCGTTTATTACTCAATGCTCCTGCCTCATTGTCCCTTTGTCCCCACGCCCGATTCCCCCGATTGGAATCCGGCGGATTCCGGTTCAAAGGAATACAAGGGCTGCGGAGACGACAGGCAACGGCAGCGCCACTTCGCCGAAATGGTGGCCTACATGGATAAACTGGTGGGTGAAATTGTGCGGCATGTGGAATCCGAGGGGCTGCTGGACAAGACGGTCATCCTCTTCACCGGGGACAACGGAACCGACAAGCCGATTGTTTCCACCATGGCGGATGGACGACGGATTGCGGGCGCCAAAGGCACCATGACCGACGCCGGCACGCGAGTGCCTCTCATCGCATATGGTCCGGGAGCTGGAATCCAGCCGGGCGAGACCTCGGCTTTGGTTGATTTCACGGATTTTCTTCCCACGTTGCTTGGGGTGGCCGGGGTGAATCCGCCTCCGGATCTTCAGCTCGACGGGCGGAGTTTTTTGCCTGTCCTTCAAGGCGATGAAGCGAATGCACGGACTTGGATTTATTCCTGGTATAATCCAAGGGGAGGGCGGGAGGGAGAGCAATGGGCCCGCAACCAACGCTACAAACTTTATGCGGACGGCCGGTTTTTCGATGTCAGCAACGACCATGATGAAAAAAACCCACTGGACAATCTGAATGTGGATCAAAATCAAATCAGGAACATCCTGCAGGTAGCGCTCAACCTTTACAGGGATAAACGATCGTGATGAAAGAGGGCGCTCCCAACATCATCTATATCCTCGCCGATGACATGGGCTACGGCGACGCGGGGTGCTACAATCCTGCATCCAAAATCCCGACTCCGAACATCGACGCTCTGGCGGCGCGCGGGGTGCGGTTCACCGATGCCCACGCCGGCTCGAGCCTGTGCACGCCCAGTCGCTACAACCTTCTCACCGGGCGCTACGCTTGGCGCTCTCGCCTGAAGCGCGGCATTGTCTGGGAGTGGGATTCGCCCCTGATCGAGGAGGGGCGGTTGACCGTTGCGGACTTGCTGCGCGCGGAAGGGTATGCCACCCACTGCCTGGGCAAATGGCATCTGGGGTGGGAGTGGCGGACCAAGGAGGGAACCATCGCCGGCGAAGAGTTGCCATTTGGTGAACACAACGAGTCGTCCCGCGCCTTGCGCGCGGCCATGGCGGGGCGCATCGACTACCGCGCGCCGATCGGCGGGGGGCCGGTGCACCGGGGCTTCGACAGCTACTTCGGCGTCGATGTGCCGAATTTCACGCCCTACACTTGGTTTGAAAACGATCATGTCACGGAGGCCCCCGGCTTGCCGAAACCCGAGTCCATGTTCGGTCATCCCGGTCACATCGCGCCGGGGTGGAGTCTGGAGGCGATGATTCCCGAGTTCACGCGGCGGGCGGTCCGCCTGATCGAGGAGGCGAACCGTCCATTTTTTCTCTACTTCCCGCTGACCTCGCCCCATGCGCCGGTTTGTCCGAACAAGGAATTCCACGGCCTGAGCGGTGCGGGCAAATACGGCGACTTCGTGTGCGAGGTGGATTGGGTGGTTGGACAGGTCGTCGATGCACTGCGGCGCACGGGCCAACTGGACAACACACTGCTGGTTTTCACCAGCGACAACGGACCCGAACCGGCCCCATGCGATTTCGAGGGCACCTACGAGTTGGCGCGCACGCGGGGTCACTACAGCATGGGGGAATTGCGCGGCGTGAAGCGCGACACCTGGGAGGGCGGGCATCGCGTGCCGTTTATTGCCTCGTGGCCCGACGGCTTTGGCGGAGGCCTCGTCTGCGACCGGTTGATCGGTCTTGGCGACTGGATGGCCACCTGCGCCGATCTGCTCGGCGTGCCGCTGCCGGAGGGGGCCGGCGAGGACAGCATCAGCATGCTGCCGCTTCTGAGTGGCGGGGAGGGGCGGCGACGCGAACACCTCGTCCACCACAGCGGCAACGGCGTTTTCGCCGTGCGCAAGGGCGACTGGGTCTACATCGACGGTTGCGGAGGCGACGGGAAGGAACCGGACTGGTGGAAGACAGCGCGGGGTTATGTGAATGACGATTGTCCCGCGCAGTTGTTCCACCTTGCGGAGGATTTATCGGAGCGGCGGAACCGTTATTTCGATCATCCCGACATCGTCGAACAAATGAAGTTGCTCCTCGAGATGGAAAAGGCGGGCGAACGCCTTCCCCCCCCGGGCGACGAGCCCGACGAGGCGCTGACGGAGTGACCGCAGGCTGGGGTGATGACTCAAAAAAACATGAAAAAACCAAAAGCAATCATTGATGTGACGGATTATGGGGCAAAGGGAAATGGAGTGGACGACGACCATGCAGCGATCCAGGCCGCGCTCAGCGAGGCGTCCCGCGGGTCGGTGGTGCGTATTCCTGCGGGCGAGTTCGCCGTTTCCAAAACCCTGCGCGTCAGTCAGTCCGACATCGTTTTCCAAGGGTATGGCACCCTTGTTCCGCATGGGCGGATGAAGGACTTCCTCATTGAATTCCGCCGAGGCGATCGCTCCACGGTTGACTTCGTGCGCGACACCATCGGCTTGCGCCTGGTTGTGGAGTGCCTGCGCATCAACGGTCTGGGAAGGAGTTCCGGGGTCCTGTTTTATGATCTTTACCACTGCGGAATCGGCAATGTGAACTGCCAGGGAGTCCACGGCACCGCCGTCCGCATGCACGGGGTGCGTGAGTCGGACTTCTACCAGATGAACATCAACCATTGTTCTTCGCCGGATGAACGGCCTCTGCTGGATGTCGCCTATCACCTCGGCGACCATCAACCGGATCCCTTTGGAGGCGGTTGGCAATTCTCCGACGGGAAAACCATCGACGGGCAGAACAACATCCGATTCTTCGGCTTGAACCTCGTTCATTCCATGGCGGCCACCTATGTGGACATCGGCGGTGATTCCTCGATAAATCCCCATATCTTCGGAGACCCGGCCCGGGTCGTCCACTTCAGCGGATGCCAACTCCACCTGACGCCCCGGGATTGGTTCAAGCCCCCTTCGTATGAGGGGGAGGTGCGAGGGAATGTGCTCAACAAGGATTGGAATGTTCACGAGGTGAAGAGCGTGGAAAAACAGACCATGATCCGGGTGCGCAACGCCCGCAATGTGACCTTCAGCCAGTGCAACTTTCCGTCCTCCTGTGAGGAGGGCGATGTGTCGTTGCAATTGGGGGACGCGATGGGAGCGGCAAGGGATATCACCCTGATGGGCTGCCGGATTCATCGCAATCCGTTGGTGGCGGACAACGTCAACAAGGTAACAGTCGTGGGGTGTTCATTCGGGCCCGGCCTGGAGGAGGCGGGATTGGAACGCTACATCACCGGAAAGCAGGCGGACCGGGTCGTCGTGGTTTGATG
>CAZRLX010000002.1:0-43256 GCA_964601115.1 uncultured Chthoniobacter sp.
GGCATGCGGATGCAGCCGTGGCTGTCTGGGACGCCGGGGAGGAAGCCTTGGTGGAGGCCGACGGCGGTGCGGCCGAGGCGCATGAAGTAGGGCATGGGGGAACCGGCGAAGCGGGCGCCGGGTGGCATGGGGTCTTTTTTGAGCCCCACGTTGCGGACGAGGACGTCGCCTTGGGCGTTCACGTAGTCGCCGTAGAGGTTCGAGACGTGGTCCTTGTTTTTCTGGGTGATCTTGTAGCGGCCGGTGGGGGTGCCGAATCCTTCGCGTCCGCTGGAGATGGCTGAGACGCCGACGAGTTTCGGGCCTTTGTAGAACGAGGCCTGTTGTTCGGAGAGGTCGATCACGATGCTCGGCGCGCCGGTGACGCCGTCGCCGTCCCAGTAGGAATTGGCATCGGCGAGTGTGGAGGCGCTGGAGCGGGAAATGATGGATCCGTCCGTGCCGAGGTAGGCCGTCTTGCGATCATTGAGCCGGGTGTCGTAGTTGGCGCAACCGGCGACGACGAGGGCGAGGGTCGCGGAAAGGATCGACTGGCGTGGAAACAACATTGGTGGCGGAATTAAGCGTTCGATTCGGGAGGCGTCAAGGCGCTCTTCAACGCGGGTTGGCAAGGGCGTCGTAGATCGGTTCGTCGCGGAGGAGGGTCGGAATGAAATAGGCGCCGAGGCAGGCCGCGAGCATGGGGAGGAAGAGGTCGAAGCATGAGGTCATCTCGAGGCAGATGACGATGCCTGTGAGCGGAGCGCGGATGCTCGCGGTGAAGAACGCCGCCATGCCCGCCACGGCAAAAGCCATCGGAGCCGGGAAAAAGGAGGGTGAGAGGTGGTGGAGGACAACGCCCGAGGCGGCTCCCACAAGCACGCCGAGGGTGACGACAGGGGCGAAGAGGCCGCCCGGGGTGCCAGCGATGTAGCTCAACGGGCCGAGGAAAAACCGGGCGACGGCGATGGTGAGAAGAAGAGCGAGACCGCCTTGGCCTGCGAGGACGCGTTGGGTGACATCGTCACCTCCTCCGATATCGAGCGGGAGGAACCAGCCCACGGCTCCAACGGCCAGGCCGATCAGCACGGCCCTCGTGAGGACTGGGATGCGCTGGGCGGGTCCGGTGCGCGAGACGAGGGAGAGGAGGTATTTGTTGTAGGCCACGCCGAGAAAGCCCACGAGCAGGCCGAATGCGAAAAAGACCGGAAGGTTTATCGCTGGGCCGGCGGTGACCATGCCGGAAACGTTGTAGTCTTGGCCCATGCCGAAAAAGCCACGCTGGACGAAGGCTGCCGAGGAGGCGGCGGTCGCGGCGAGGACGAATCCGATGGGGGTGACTTTGCGGAGGACCTCTTCGAGAATGAAAAGGGTGCCGCCCACGGGGGCGTTGAATGCGGTGCCAAGCCCCGCGCCCGCGCCAGCGGCCATGAGGGATTTCCAGGCGTTCGGCAGGAACGTGAAGAGGCGGCCGACGCGTTCGCCGATGACGGAGCCCATTTGGACCAACGGGCCTTCGCGTCCGAGGACAAGGCCCGAGGAGAGGGCAACGAGCCCGCCAAGGAATTTCACCGGGAGGACGAAGGAGTGGTTCGGGATTCCAGTGCCGCGAAGGATGCGTTCCACGTAGGGCACACCGCTTCCCGCGGCATTCGGGGCAAAGCGTTTCACCAGATAGGCGCCGAAGAGAGCGCAGGCGGCGGTGCCAAGCATGAGGGTGGCGATGCCGGTGCCCGGGGGCCAATCGCGCATCGAGGCGACGAGGGATTCGCGGAGGGTGTTCGCACTTGAGAGAAGCGAGAGAAACGCCACGCCTACGAGACCGGTGAGCGCGCCAACCAGTGCGGCCCCCGCCATGAGGGCGAGGCTTTTGAGGAGGTTCGAGGGAAACTCCTCAGGCAGGAGGTTGGGGTCTTGTTCCTCCGTCACTTTGCGGAATCGATCTCTGCCGCGATGGCGTTGAGGGCGGCGAGGGGATCGGAAGCTTTGGTAACCGGGCGGCCGATGACGAGGTAGTCGGCTCCCGCGCGGATCGCCTCGGCTGGCGTGAGGACGCGTTTTTGGTCGCCGAGGTCGCTTCCCGCAGGGCGGACGCCGGGTGTGACAATGGTGAGGGTGGATCCGAATTTTTGACGAAGTGGGGCGATTTCCAGCGGGCTGGCCACGACACCGCGCAGTCCGCCGGCGACACCCATTTCGGCCAACCGGAGGACTTGCGCCTCCGGCGAGGTGTGGATGCCGATGGCTTCCAGCGATGGGGCATCCATGCTGGTCAGCACGGTGACACCGAGGACGAGGGTCTTCGATCCCGCTGCCGCTTGGACGGATTCCGCCACCATGGCGGGGGCGCCGCAGAGGTGGATGGTGGTCATGTCCACACCGAGGCGGACCGCCGAGCGAACTGCCTCGCGCGCGGTGTTCGGGATGTCGTGGAATTTGAGATCGAGAAAGATGCGTGCGCCGAGGGCCTGAAGGTCATGAACGATCGAGGGGCCTTCCGCAGTGAAGAGTTGGAGACCGATTTTGAAGAGGCAGCCCTCTCCGGCGAGCGGGGCGACGAGGCGTTTCGCCGACGAGGCATCCGGCGTGTCGATGGCGATGATGATTTTTTCTTTGGCGGAGTGGTTCATTCGCGGATAGATCGGGGTCGCATGTCAATAGACGCTCCCGCCAAAGTCAACCTTGTGCTCCGGGTGCTTGGGAAGCGGGCCGACGGGTTTCACGCCATCGAGACGCTGATGGTGCCGGTGACGCTCTCCGACAGGCTCGAGATCGGGTTGTGCGAGGGCGGCGGGTTGGAATTTACCTGCAGCGATCCAACATTGCCGCTCGACGGAACGAATCTGGTGTGCCGCGCGGTCGAGGCGTTCCGGGAGCGCACCGGGTTTGACGGCGGGGTGCGGGTGCATTTGGAGAAGCGAATCCCGCATGGGGCTGGGTTGGGTGGAGGGAGTAGCGATGCTGCCGCCGTGTTGAGAGGGTTGAACGGGTTGGTTGGAGCGGGGTTGGAGGTTGAGGATTTGGAGGAATTGGCGGCGGGGTTGGGGTCGGACGTGCCATTTTTCGTCCGCGGGGTTCCGGCGTGGTGCCGGGGGAGGGGGGAGATCGTCGAACCGCACGCCGGGGAGTTGCCCGGCGGGGAGTTGCTGTTGGTCAAGCCGCCATTCCCTGTGCCAACGGCTTGGGCCTATGGCGCGTGGGCGCGTGGAGGATTTCCCGCAACTTCCGGCGGGCGGCTTGGTTCCATCGAGGTGATGAACGATCTGGAGCGGCCGGTCTTTTCAAAATATCTGGTGCTGCCTGTGTTGAAGGATTGGTTGCTCGGCCAGGAGGGAGTGGCGGCGGCGATGATGTCCGGTTCGGGGTCCACGATGATCGCGTTTTTGAGCGGCGGGGCGGATGGGTTGGAAGAGCGCGTGAGGGAGGAATTTGGTGGGACGTTTGCCATGTTCCGCTGCCGGTTGGGAACGGTTGCGGGAGTGTGATCATGGACGCGCCTCCCGATGAGCCTGATGATCTCGAGTTGATGCGGCTTGCGGGGCAGGAGGACGAGCGGGCCTTCGGCAAGTTGGTTGAGCGGCACCAGATGATGGTCGTCGGCACGGTCGGGCGGATGCTTGGTGGATTTGAGGGCGCCGAGGACATCGCGCAGCAGGTGTTCGTGAGGGCATGGAGGAGCGCGCCGCGCTACAGGCCCGAGGCGAAGTTCACGACGTGGCTGCTGACGATCGCGCGGAATCTGGTGTTCAACGAGATCAAGCGGCGGGGGAGGGTCGTGTGGGCCGCGATGGAGAACGAGGAGGGGAGGCAGCGCGACATTCCGGATCCGGGAACACGCGACGGGTTGGATTCGCTTGCCGAGCGGGAAGTGGGGGAGGCGATCAGCAAGGCGATCGCGGGGTTGCCCGAGATGCAGCGGATGGCCTTGGTCCTGCGGCGGTATGAGGGGTTGCCGTATGAGGAGATCGCCGAGGTGCTGGGGACGAGCCTGCCTGCGGTGAAGAGCCTGATTTTCCGGGCCCGCGAGGAATTGAAAAAAGTGCTGCGGCCCTATTTGGAGGAATAGGGTCAGCGGGTGGCGATGAGGGCGTCGAAGCGGGTGGCGTGGTTCGCGTAGGCCGGGTAGCGCTCGATATCGCCGGTTCGGGGTTTGTAGCGCCAGTGTTTGTAGGGCCAGAGCCAGCACTCGGGGTGGGTGTGAATGCCCGGTTCCAAGGCGTCCCAGCATTGTTGAACAAGCGGGGCGACCGGCGCGTCCGGCGGGCACTCGATGGGCGGGTGGTGAATGATGTTGTAGCGTCCGTCTGGAAGCGGGCGGCATTCCACCGGGACGATCGCGGCGCCTGTGCGCTGGGCAAGGGCGACATGGGCCGGGGTGACGCTGGCGACCAGGCCGCCGAAGGTGGTGATCGGGACAGCCCCCTCGCGGGGATCGATGTTCAGGTCGATGAGCATGCCGAATTTGCCGCCGGATTTGAGGTGTTTCAGCATTTTCAGCATCGCGCGCTCCTGGGGGATGACCTGGTTGCCAGTGCTCGCGCGGAGGTGGTTGAAGACCGGGCCGAGGTGGGGGTTGCGGAATTTTTGCGCGATGACCGGACCGCGGATGATCGAATAGGCGCCGACGAGGGAGAGCCACTCGAAGTTGCCGTAGTGCATGCAGCAGTAGATGGCCGCTTTGTTGGGATCCTTGCGGCAGGTGTCGGTTTCCCAGCCCGAAAACACCACATGGTTTGCGACAAAGTCCTCCGACATGTTCGGCGCCCAGAGGAGTTCCAGCATGGTGCGGGCGAAGGAGCGGTAGGAGCCGCGGGCGATGCGGCGTTTTTCGGAGGGCGAGAATTTTCCAGGGAAGGCGGATTCGAGATTTTGGAGGGCGGTGCGGCGTCCGCGCGGATCCAGAAGGTAGACGAGCGAGCCGACGACATCCGCGATTGGGCGCAGGGTGTGGAACTCGAGTTTGGCGACGATCCACGCGGCCGCGGAGAGTCCCGCGTATTCCAGCCAGTCCTGAAGCGGTCGGTTCACTCGGCGGGGGCTTCGATGCGGGGAAAGAGCGGCACGGGGGCGCCGAGTTCATGTCCATCCGGCAGGAGTCCCCAAGCGGTGTTCTCCATGGTGGCGGGGCCGTTCCATTGGAGCTGGGAACGGATCGCGGCGGATTCCTTCGGGAGAATGGGGGACATGAGGATCGAGACGATGCGGAGGGACTCGGCCAGGGTGTAGAGGACCTCGTCGAGTTTCTCCGCCTGGGCGGGGTCCTTCGCGAGTTTCCATGGGGCGGTCTCCTCCACGTAGGCATTGCAGCGGGTGGTGAAGTCCATGACATGCTCCACGGCGGCCTGGACTTGATAGGAGGCCATCGCCGCGTTGTAGGCGGCTGTTTTTTCCGCAGCGAGGGCGGCGAGGGGGGAATCCATGCGGCGCAGGCGGCTTTCGCGGTAGCGTTTCGCCATGCTCAGGGAGCGGTTGAGGAGGTTGCCGAGGCTATTCGCGAGTTCCGCGTTGTAGCGTTGTTCCAACCGGTCGGTGCTGAAATCGGCATCGCGCCCGGTGTTGATGTCGGTGAGGAGGTAGTAGCGGAGCGCGGCGGTGCCGTAATGATCGGCGAGCGCCGAGGGGTCGACACTGTTTCCCAGGCTCTTGCTCATCTTCGCCCCCGCGATGTTCCACCATCCATGGACGAGAAAGTTCGGGATGTCGTCATCCTCGAACCCCAGGGCGTGGAGCATGATGGTCCAGTAGATGCCGTGGGGAGGGGCGAGGATGTCCTTGCCGATGACATGGAGCGCCGGCCAGCGGCTGTGGAAGGTCGAGAGATCAACGCCGGGAGCGGCATCGTAGCCCGCGAAGCTGATGTAGTTCGTGAGGGCGTCGAACCAGACGTAGGTGACAAAGTCCGGGTCGAAGGGGAGTTCGATGCCCCAGGTGAGGCGGGATTTCGGGCGCGAGATGCAGAGGTCGCCCGAGATTTTTTCCACGGCATTGCGGAGTTCCGCGGTGCGGAATTCCGGTTGGACCATCGAGCGGCCGGCTTGGGAGCGTTTGTCGATGAGGGCGAGGAGCCAGTCGCGGTTCTCGGCGAGCTTGAAAAAATAGTTCTCCTCCTGGATTTCCACGACCTCGCCCCATTCCTCGCCGAAGGTGCCGTCGGGGCCGCGTTCCTTCTCGGTGAGGACCTGTTCCTGGCGCACGCTGTAGTGGCCGCTTTGGACGGCCTTGTAGATTTTTCCTTCGTTCCAGAGGCGTTGGAGGATGCCTTGGACGCAGCGTTTGTGGGTGTCTTCGGTGGTGGCCGCCCAGGCGTCGTAGGAGATGTCGAGTTTCTCCCAGAGGGCGAGGAAGCGCGAGGTGATGTCCTCCACGAAGGCGGCCGGTTCAACGCCGAGTTTTTGGGCGGATTGCTGGACTTTTTGCCCGTGCTGGTCGACGCCCGTGAGGAAGAAGACATCGCGGCCGTGGAGCCGCTGGTGGCGCGCGATGGCGTCCGCCAGAACCTTTTCGTAGGCGTGGCCGATGTGTGGTGCGCCGTTCGTGTAGTCGATCGCGGTGGTGATGAAAAACGTCTTGCTCATGATGAAGTGGAGTCGGCCGGGGAGTCGAAGTCGGTTTTGATTTTTCCGCCCCAGGAGAGGATGCGTGCCTTGGCTCCCGCCGCCTCGGCTTCCGGAATCTGGTTGTTGCGGACATGGAAGAGCGAGAGGCTCGACCAGGCAAGTTGATCCTGCGGACGGAGGCGCACGGCGCGGAGGCCCGCCTCGACTGCTTCGGCGTGATGGCCGCTTTTCATGAGCGCCATGCCGAGAGCATGCCATCCGTCGAAGAAGTCCGGATCCAGCGCCACGCACTCGCGGTATTTGGCAACTGCTGCGTCGAGGTCCCCGAGGGCGATGTCGCCTGTGGCGTCGTCAAAAATCTCGTCGACCCGATGGTTCATCCCTGCGGGGTGGACGGCAGGGTGATGCGTGCCGCCTCGCGGCTGGTGCGGAGCCACTCGATGAAGAGGAGTTCTTTTTTTCCAGCGAGGATGTTTTCGCGGATGGTGCCGGTGTTTTCATCCCCCGAGGCCGGTCCTCGCGAGACGAGTTGGACTGCGAAAGCGCCCCATGGAGCCTGTTCGAGCGGGGAGAGTTCCCCGTCTTTCAGCAGCAGTGTCGGAGCCGAGATGGTGCGTTGTTCCGGCGAGGTCGATTCGCCCGCCGGGACGATCGAGGTGAGTTGGGAGGCGGTGAGGTTTTGAGCGGCGGCGGCTTCTTCCAGCGACTTGCCTTCGGCGAGGGCGGATTTGATCGCGTTGTAGGCGGTGCCCGAGTAGGCGGCGAATTGTTGGGCCGCCTTGCGCATGCGGAGGGCGGACTGAATCCGAGGGGTGGCCTCCTCGAGAGTAAGCGGGCGGGCAGGGTGAATGGTGGTGAGTTGGACGATTTGGAACGAGTCGCCGGTCTGGATGATATCCGAAAACGCGCCGTTTTTTTGGAGCGAGTAGGCGGCCGAGGCGAGGGCGCGGAGTTGTTCGGGAGTGGCGGTGGCGAAGGAGTCGTTGAACTCGATGTCGCCCGAGCGGGTGAGGCCGGTGAGGGGACGGACGGTGGCCGAGGGGATCGGCTTGGCAACGGCCTCGAGCGAATCAGCGCCCGCCTCGAGGGCGTTCACAACGCTTGTGGCGGATGTAGCGAGTTGCTGGAGGGCGTCGATCCGCGCCTTGCCTTCGAGAGGTTCGCCAGCAGGCAGGGAGAAGGTGGCGACGAGGATGTCGCGGGTTTCGTCCGACTGGAGGGAGGGTTGGTTTTCCTTGTGGAAGGCGGCGATTTCCTCCTCCGAGACATCGATGCCCTTTCCGGTGAGGTCGCGTTCGAATTTGACGTAATTCGCGGTGACAGGCTGGAAGATGCGGGCGGCGGAGTCGGCTTCCGCCTGCCCCACGGCGGCGGGGGCTTCGACGATGGCGGAGAGTTTCGCGAGGCGGAGGCTGTCGCGCATGACCTCCTCGAGTTGGCGTTCGTTGAAGCCGCGCGGGGCGAGTTGTTCCGCGACGAACTGGCTGTATTTGACCGGATCAAACTGGCTGTTTGTTTGGAAGACCGGGAGTGCCTTGATGCTGTCGGCGATCTGACTGTCTGTCGGTTCGATGCCGAGGGTTTCCGATTCGTGTCTGAGGACAAGGAGGTTCCAGACGAAATCGTTCAGGGCCTGGTCGGGATCCGAGCTTGTGCCTCCGAGTTTCTGGAGAAGGTCGTATTGGCCGAGGGCCATGGTGAGTTGATAGTTTTTGACCTGCCGGTCGATCATGAGGGGGGTGAGGGCCTTGCCGTAGATGGTTGGGTTGCGGGTGTTCGCGAGTTCGTCGAGTTGGGTTGTATTGTAGAGGAAGGCGAAGGCGATGATGGTCAGGAAGGCCACAACGATCATGAAGCCGCGTTGGTTTTTTCTGAGAAATTGGATCATATGAAGCGATGAAAGGGTTGCCCGGGGAGGGCGGAAGGTCTACAGAGTGCCGCCCATGATTGCAAGTGTGCCCGGTGTTTCGGGATCAACTGTTCGGCCGTCCGATGGGTGAAGGACGCAACGTGATGGGGTTGCCGGTGGTGCTGACGATTGCGGGGTCCGACAATTCGTGCGGGGCCGGGGCGCAGGCGGATTTGAAGACGATCACGGCACTGGGCGGGTATGGTCAGACAGCGATGACGTGTGTGGTTGCCGAGGTGCCAGGGCGTGTCGAGGCGATCCAGGCGGTGCGATCGGGACTGGTGGCCGCGCAGGCGAGGTTAAGCTTCGAGGCGTTTCCCGTTGGGGCAGTGAAAACGGGCATGTTGTTCTCCACGGCGATTATTTCGGCGGTGGCGGAGATGCTTTCCGAATTCGGACGGGGGGTGCCGTTGGTGGTCGATCCGGTGATGGTCGCATCGAGTGGCGATCCGCTGTTGAAATCCGGGGCGATTGAGGCCTATCGGAAGCGATTGATCCCGTTTGCCACACTGGTCACGCCGAATTTGGACGAGTTGAGGATTCTTTCAGGCATGCCGTGCCGCGATCTCGTCGGGATGCTTGAGGCGGGCACGATGCTTGTCGAGCGGCACGGGTGTGCGTTTTTGTTGAAGGGGGGGCATTTGAAAAGCGACACGGCCACCGACTTGTTGGTTTCGCCGAGAGGTGTCGAGGAATTCAGTGCTCCATTTCGAAAAGGGATCGATGCCCATGGAACCGGGTGCACTTATTCCGCGGCGATCGCCACCGGGTTGGCACAGGGGATGGGACTTTCCGAATCCGTCGGGCGGGCCAAGCGGTATATCACGGCTGCGATCAACGGGAGTTTGCGGTGGGGAGGCACAACCGCGTTGGACCACCGGGTGCGGCCTTGAGCGCTCAGGGGCGTGGCGGTTTCGCAACAAGCACCGCCCAGCCTGCAATGAGGAGGAGTCCGCCGATGGGGGTGATGGCTCCCAGCCAGCGGATGTTTGTCACAGCGAGAATGTAGAGGGTTCCTGAAAAGACAATGATGCCGGCGATCCACAGCCAAGTGACGAGGGAGCTTTTGCCAGTAGTCCAAAGGCAGGCGATCGCGTGGGTGAGATGGTAGAAAACGGCGGTTTGCCAGATGGTGGTGGTGTCGTTTGCCGAGAGGATGCCTTTCAGAGTGTGGGCGCCGAAGGCTCCAAGGGCCACTGCGAGAAATCCGAGAACGGCAGGAATGCGAATCGAGGTCATGGGACGAAAGATGGCATTTGAAAAACGCCTCGGCAATTGCGCGTCATCAGAGTGGACGGGCGAATTTGATCCAGAAGAAGTAGAGGGCAAAGGCGGACTGGAGCGCGATTCCTGCGAGACTCCAGAGGCGCATGGCGGGACTCGGGCGCATGGCGGGTGGGACTTCATCTCCGAAGACCGCGCGGTGATTGAAGAACGAGAGGACCGGCGCGGTCACGAAGGAGAGTGTGGTAGCCAGATCGACCAGTGCGGTGAAGCTCGACATGCCCCATGTGAGGATGCCCAGGGAGCCGGCGGCGAGGATGGCGAAGGAGACGCGGTAGGCGAGGCCTCCGCCCTCTCTTGGAGATGCGGCGGGGGTGGCTGTTGAGAAGGCGGCGCGGAGTTGGTTTATCAGCGCGGCAAGCACGCGCGGAAAGGCGTCGATGACGGTGACTGTGGTTGAGAGCATGACGAGAAACGCTGTGCCGCCCACCAGCGGGCGGCACCAGTCGCCGAGGGTGGTGGCGTAGAGGTCGATGACCTGGGTGGCGAATTTCGCCGCGTTGTTTTCGAAGGGAATCCCGCTGCCGAACATGAGTCCGGTGCCCATGAGAACGAAGGCGAGGGCGAGGAGAAGGGTCGCGATATAACCGGCATCGAAATCGGCGAGAGCGGCGCGGAGGTTGCCGGAGGCATGCTGTTGTTTTGCCCGGGCGACGGTCCAGAGCGAACTCCAGACCGAGATGTCGATGGCCGAGGGCATCCAGCCGATCAGGGCGACCATGAAAAGAATCGCCTTCGGGTCGTCGAAAAGACCGGTGGGGAGGAGGGCTGGGAACGACCACTCGATGCGGTCCAAGGCCAGCACCGTGGCGGCCAGGGTGGAGAGGGTCAGAAGCGGCATGACCAACTTCATGAAGCGGTCGAGCCATTTATAACCTCCGATCGAGAGCAGGATGGCCGAGGCGCCGATCAAGACCGCCGACACGGCGAGTGGGGCGTTTTGAGGTTCCACAATCGTGGATAACGCGCCTTCGAGTCCGAACACCGCGATGGCAACCCCGGCTGTCACGAGAGTGACGACCGAGGTGATGGTGAACATGGTGCCAAGGGTGAGCAGAGAGAAGACAACAAGCGTCCAGCGGCCTTGGCGGCGGTAGCCGTCCAGCAGCGAGTGTCCGGTCGCGGCGGCGTAGTGCGGGCCGAAGCGGAACGCCGGGAATTTAACAACGTTTGCCAGCAGCACGATCGCCAGCATCGCGAGGCCGTAGGAGGCTCCGGCGCGGGTGGATTGGACGAGATGGGAGACACCGACCGCCGCACCCGCGAAGAGGAGGCCCGGACCGAACGCCGCCCAGAACGGGCGCGGGGTTTTTTGCGAGAGGGTTGGCGGGTTCATGGCGGTTGGCGACGGGGCATGAGAGCGGATCGGGAGGGCTTTTCAAATGCAAAAGCCCGGGCCTGCATACTTGTTGCGCTACGATGGATGATCCTGCAGAGTCTGCGCCCTTATGAAATACCCGCGATCGCCCAAGGAGACTGTTGGTGGAATTGTTTATTTCGGAAGGATGATCGACAAAATCCGGTTGTTGGCCTCCGGAGAGTTGCATCCCGAGTTGCACGCGAACCTCGGGAAGGGATTCGACGAGCGGATCACGGATTTTCTTGGTGTCGGCTATGAGGCGGTGGCTTCGCGGGTGCGTGAGGGCGGGGGGGACGACGAGATTCTCGAATGGTGCTTCCAGCAAGGGGTGAGGCCCACGGAGGAGCAGATCGAGGTTTGGAATGGATTCATGCTCAAGCGGGGCTGGAGGGATGTTCTCTCCGAGACCCTCGTGCGCCGGAAGAAGGAGAGCGGTTTCACCGATCGCGACGACATTCAGACCATGTTCGAATACATCGACGCCGACGAGGGGCGGCTGTAATCTCAAGGTGACGCACCGGGGTTCGACCTCGGACGACCACACGCATGGAATTCACCAATCTCACACGCCATCTCGGCATCGGGGCGAACTCGTATCTGCTGAGAATCGGGGGCAAGAACATCATTCTCGACGCCGGGGCGGACCCGAAAGTCGACGGACTCGGCACAACGCCGGATTTTTCGACGGTGCCGGTCGGCGAGGTCGATGCGATTATCATCACTCACGCGCATCAGGACCATATCGGCTCATTGCCAGCGCTAACGCGGCGCGAGCAGCGGTGTCCTGTGTTCATGACCGAGGAGACGAAGCACATCGCCGAGATCATGCTCCACAATTCGGTGAACGTGATGACGAGGCAGCGCGAGGAGTTGGGTTTGATGGAGTATCCGCTCTTCACGCACCGCGGGGTGGATTTGTCCAGGCAGTCGTGGGTCGGGTGCGCGTTGCGGCGTCGGCTGAATTTGCTTGGCGAGCCCAGCGAGGACGACAACGAGGTGACGTTCGAGTTTTACCATGCGGGTCACATTTTGGGATCGGCGGGGGTATTGATCCGGCATGGCGGGCGCTCGGTTTTTTACACCGGGGATGTGAATTTCGAGGATCAGGCGATCATGACCGGGGCGGATTTTCCAAGGGAGGGCGTGGACGTGCTGATCATGGAAACGACGCGCGGCGACTCGTCCACCCCGCTGGCGTTCACGAGGGAAGGCGAGGAGGAGCGGTTCTGCCGGGCGGTGCGCGGCGTCATGGAGGCCGGCGGGTCGTTGACGATCCCGGTGTTCGCGCTTGGGAAGACCCAGGAGGTGCTGGCGATCCTGTGGAAGATGAGACTGCGCGGGGAGATCGGGCATGTGCCGATTTATATCGGCGGGCTCAGTGTGAAGATCACGACTGTCTACGACAAGCTCGCGGGATACTCGCGGAGAAGCCATCCCGAGTTGCAACTGCTTCAGGAGATGGCGCCGTATATTCTCTCCGGGCGGGAAATCGTAACGGCGGTTCCCAAGAAGCGGAGCATTTATGCGATTTCGAGCGGGATGATGACCGAGCATACGCTTTCCAATATTTTCGCCCGGCGGGTGCTGGGAGATCCGGATCAGAGCATGTTTTTTGTGGGCTACTCCGATCCTGATTCGCCATCCGCTCGGGTGCGCCGGGCCAAGCCGGGGGACGAGGTGATGCTCGACAAGACGCATCCCGCGATTCCGTTGCGCTGCCGGGTGGAGGAGTTTCAATTCAGCGCCCACGCCACGCGGGAGACATTGCGGAACTATGCCAAGCTCCTGAATCCCTCCCGGATTGTTCTCGTTCATGGAGACAAGCCGGCTTTGGAGTGGTTCCAGCTATCGATTTTCAAGGACCTGCCTGGTTCCGAGGTGCTGCTCCCCGAGCCCGGCAGGCGGTATCAGTTGGGGTAGGGGGAAGAGGATTTTTAGAGGCGGTCGAGGAGCTTTTGGTGGATGCCGTCGAATCCGCCATTGCTGAAGACGATGACCACGTCTCCTTCATGGACGAGCGGCTTGAGGCGCTCAACGATGTCGTCTGCTGTGTCCTCGTAGAAGGCGGGTTTTCCTGTGGCGGCGATGTCGGCCACAACGCGCTCGGGGTCGAGGCGATCTTCCGGCGCGAGTTGCTCGAGTCTGGCGACGCGTGAGATCATGACGCCATCCGCCAAGGAAAAGGCGGTCGGGAGTTCATGTTGGAACACAGCGCGGCGGGTGGTGTTCGAGCGAGGCTCGAAGAGTGCCCAGAGTTTGGCGGGGCCGAATTTTTTGCGAAGGCCGGCGAGGGTTTCGCGGATGGCGGTTGGGTGGTGGCCGAAGTCGTCGATGATGGTGATGCCACGGACGGTGCCACGGATTTCCTGCCGGCGGCGGATGCCTTGGAAGGAAGCGAGCGCGGCGGCTATTTTTTCGTGCGGGACGCCATAGTGGATGGCGGCCGAGGCGGCCATGGCGGCGTTCCGGATATTGAAGTCGCCCGACATGGGGATGGTGAAGCGGGTTCCGAGGAGATCGAACGAGCATCCTTCCTGCGAGTATGCGACATGTTCGATGCGGTTTTTGCAGGACTCGGAGAAGCCCACATCAAGGACCGGGGCCGGGCAATTGCGGGCGACGTCGCGTGCGTTTGCATCGTCACCATTGATGAGGACGAGGCCTTCTGAGGGGACGATGTTCAGGAGTCGGCGGAAGCTTGTTTTGATCTCGTCGAGGGAGTTGTAGATGTCCGCGTGGTCGAACTCGATGTTGTTGACGATGACGAGTTCGGGGAGGTAGTGGACAAATTTCGAGCGCTTGTCGAAGAATGCTGTGTCGTATTCGTCGCCCTCGATGATGAAATGCTTCGCATCGCGGAGGCAGGCTCCCTGGCCGAGGTTCGCCGGGATGCCGCCGATGAGGTATCCCGGAGCGAGGCCTGCGGATTCGAAAATCCAGGCCAGCATCGATGTTGTGGTCGTTTTGCCGTGGGTGCCTGTGACGACGAGGTTGCTTCTGCCGCGCAGGACGAAGTGTTTGAGGGTTTCCGGGAGCGAGAGGTAGAGGAGTTTGCGGTTGAGAACGGACTCCACGGCAGGATTGCCGCGGGACATGGCGTTTCCGATAACAATGAGGTCAGCCGCCGGGATGTCCTCCGGGCGGAAGCCTTTTGTGACAGGGATGCCTTTGGCTTCGAGGAAGGTCGACATGGGCGGGTAGACGTTGTCATCCTGTCCTGTGACGGTGTAGCCACTGTCACGCATGGCAGCGGCGACGGCACCCATGGCTGTGCCGCAGATGCCGAGAAAGTGGACGTGTCTTGGTGATCCAATCATGGATTTTCGACCGAGGAGTCCTGGTCTTTGCGCGACTGGTCGAAGCGCAGCAACAACACGACTTTGAGCAGCATGACAAGGATGCCCGCACCCACGAGAGTCCACTTCAAGCCGGGTCGCCCGGACATTTAGTAGACGTCCTTCCGGTAACGTTTTTCCTTTTTGATGGCGTCGATGTATTCCTTCGCCTGCTCTGGGGTCTTGCCGGCGTGGGTTTCAACGATTGTGTGGAGAGCGGCATCGACATCCTTCGCCATGTTTTTTGCATCGCCGCAGACGTAGAAGTAGGCACCCTTCTCGAGCCAGTCGTAAATTTCCGCGCCGTGTTCCAGCATGCGGTGCTGGACGTAGATTTTCTCCTGTTGGTCGCGGGAGAAGGCGGTGGTGAACTTCGTCAACACGCCGCTGGCTTGGGCGGCTTCGAATTCCTCCTTGTAGAAGAAGTCCGAGGCGGATTTTTGCTCACCGAAGAAAATCCAGTTCGGGCCCTTTGCGCCGGTGGCGGCGCGTTCTTGAAGGAAGGCGCGGAAGGGGGCGATGCCTGTGCCCGGGCCGACCATGATGACCGGTGCGTCGGTGTTTTCAGGGACGCGGAAATGTTTCGCCGAGTGGACAAAGACGGGAATTCCGGCGCTTGAGCGCTCCGCGAGGAAGGACGAGCAGACACCCTCGCGGCGGCGTGCGCTGTGTTCCACGGAGTAGCGGACAACGGCCACGGTGAGATGGACGGATTCGCCCACGGTTTTCTGGGACGAGGCGATGGAGTAGAGTCGTGGCTGGAGTTTGCGCAGCACTTTGACGAACTCCTCCGGAGTGAATTTCGCAGCGGTGAACTCCTGAAGCACATCAAGCACATCGCGGCCCCATAGGAAGTTCTCGAGGGAAGCCTTTTCCTCCGGCAGAAGGAGGTTGGCGAGGAACTCGCCCGAGGCGTCCTTCTCAGATACGGCCTGCAAAAGTTGCTTCGAGGGTTCGCTGATGATGTAGCTTGCAAGTAGTGCCTGGCGAATGGACGCAGGCGCGCCATCCGCCGTGGTCACGGATTCCTCTCCCGAGAAGCCGAGTTCCTTGAGGAGGAGTTCGACGAGTTCCGGGTTGTTTGTCGGGAACACCCCGAGGGAATCTCCGACCTCATATTTGAGGCCCGATCCTTGCAGGGTGATTTCGAAATGGCGTGTATCCTTGTTAGACCCTTCGCCCGTCAGCTTGGTGTTGACGGACATTGCAGCCGGAAAAGGATTCTTTCGCGAGTAGGCGGAATCCGGTGATGACATAGGCGGGGGAGTTAAAAAGACTGCCGCCCGCACTGCAAGCGCGATATGAAATCAACGCTGGAATTTTCGGGGGGAATAATGGGAAGGGTCGTTATTTCGAAACCGGGATGGGGTCGGGGGTGAGGGCTTTGGAGATGGAAGCAAGGCCTTTGTATTTCTTGCCGGTTTTCTTCACCATGCCACGGGAAACAAGGTTTTGTAGTTTCTCGTAGGCTCGGAGGCGGAGCATTTCCTCGCCACCGCTGGCGGCATTTCTGGCACGGAGCTGCTCATGCACCATGTCGAACAACTGCTTGAACTCGAAAGAGCTCTTTTTTTTCAGCACGGCAACCAGTTCCTCAGTGACCAAATCAGGGCCTCGACGGGAGAACGCGCTTTTACGTTGCATAATCATGAAGCGAAACTCATAGCATGCGCACGGATTTGTGTCCAGCTTTAGATTTGGAAACTTCCGTGTTGCGTAGGCGAGGAGGGCAAAAATTCTGTCATTTTCTGGTTTACAGTAGGGGCTGATCGGGCAATCCTGTCCACCTTTGATTGCTCACGTGGCGGAACTGGCAGACGCATACGACTCAGGATCGTATGGGGCAACCCGTGGAGGTTCGAGTCCTCTCGTGAGCACGTTTTCCGGGATTTCCCCATGAACGCCCCGCTTCAACAACAAGACCCGAAGTTTGTAAAATCGACGTTTTCGGCGATTGCCACCCGATATGATCTTGCCAACCATCTGTTGAGCGGCGGGCTTGATTTTCTCTGGCGGTCGCGTGTGGCGCGGCTCGGGGCGAGGCATGGGCCCAAGCGGATATTGGATTTGGCCACGGGGAGCGGCGATTTGGCGATCGCGCTGAAAAAGGCGTGCCCGGATGCTGCGGTAACGGCCGCTGATTTTTGCCTGCCGATGCTCGCGCAGGCGCGGCGGAAGGGGGTTCCGGCATTGGTTCAGGCGGACGCGTTGGCCTTGCCCTTTGCCGATGGGTCGTTCGATCTTGTGACGGTGGCCTTCGGGTTGCGGAACATGGCTGATTGGAAGGCCGCCATTTTGGAAATGAGGCGGGTCTTGGCGGACGGCGGGCAATTGATCGTGTTGGATTTCTCCCTGCCCGAGAATCCGCTCTTTCTGCCGGTCTACCGCTATTATTTGCACCATGTCCTTCCCGGAATCGCCGGTGCGCTGACGCGGAGCAGGGAGGCCTATCAATATCTCGGGGAATCGATCGAGTCGTTTCCCAGCGGGCTGAACATGAATGCGTTGATCAGGTCCTGCGGATTCCAGTGCGAACCGCCCAGGGCCATGACATTCGGAATCGTGAGCGTTTACTGCGGGATGGCTGTGGGCGGTGGAGTCAATCCCCAAAGCTGATCCCGACGGCGCGGGCCGCCAGAACGAGGTGCGAGGAGGGATCGACCTTCCGCATGCGCTGGACGGCATCCGCAAGGGGAGCGTCGACGGTGCGGTGGTCCCTGTGGCCGACCATAGTGCCGAATTTTCCCTCGGCCACGAGTTCCACCGCGCGCACGCCGAAGCAGGTCGCGAGGATGCGGTCGGTCATGGTCGGGGCGCCACCACGTTGGAGGTGGCCGAGGACGCAGGTGCGGACATCGCGGCTGGTGCGGGCGGTTATTTCCCTGGCGAGCACATCCGAGATGCCACCGAGGCGTTTGTCACCCGAAGCCGAGCGCTGGCGGAATTGTCTGCCTGAGAGGGGGGCGGCCCCCTCGGCCGCGACGATCATGGTGCAGGCGGCTCCCTCCTTGTCACGGCGTTGGACCTCGGCGACGATCCTGTCAAAGTCGAACGGGATTTCGGGAATCAAAATGATGTCCGCCCCTCCAGCGACGCCGCCGTGGAGGGCGATCCAGCCGGCATGGCGACCCATGGCCTCGAGAACCATGACGCGCTTGTGGCTCGTGGCGGTGGTGTGGAGGCGGTCGAGGGCAGAACCCACGCACTCCACGGCTGAGTCGAAGCCGAAGGTCATGGCCGTGGCCTCGAGGTCGTTGTCGATTGTTTTCGGAACGCCGACAACCGGCATGCCCGCCTGGTGGAGTTGGAGGGCAGTGTTGAGGGATCCGTCTCCGCCGACCACGATGAGTCCGCGCAGGTTGAGTTCCTCGAAGGTGCGGCGTGTTCTTCCGATGATTTCGGGCGGGATGAAACCTGTATTTCTGGGGCCGCCGCGGGAGATGAAGTGACCCCGATTCACCGTGCCCAGAATGGTGCCGCCGGTGTGCATGATGCCCGAGGTTTCCTTGCGGTTGAGGAGGCGAGGAGGAATGCCGGAGATGAGGCCCTCGAAGCCGTCGCAAAACCCGAGAAGCTCCCAGCCCCTTTTTTCTGCGCAGCGGCTGGCTGCGGTGATGACAGCGTTGAGGCCCGGGCAGTCGCCTCCGCTTGTTAGAATGCCGACGCGGGTGGTTTGCATCCGCTTAGAGGGCGTTCGAGGGTTTCACGGGACGGCCTTCGGCCGCCCAAGCATCATAGAGTCCCCAGCCTTGGCGAACGAGGTTCAATCCGTCGCGGAAGCGGTCTGGGGAGCGCAGGAGGACGACGCTGATGCGGCGCGGGGTGATGAGCACCTGTTCGCCCTCCCGACGAGATTCGGGAGCCTGTTGGGAGGAAAGAACCAAGCAATCGCCAGCTTTGCGGGTGCGTCCGGTTTTCACGCCGTCGATGCCCGCCTGGCCAAGGAGTTCATTGGTGTTCCGAATCTCGTGGGTGTGGTCGACTCCATTGCGGAAGATATGAATCTGGCGGGATTTTTGCTCCACGTAGAAGGCGAACGAGGCCTTTTGCATCGCATGGCGGGTGAGCCTGGCCATGTCTCCGGCGGTCGAGTGGGGGGTGGCGGTATCGGTGCGATGGTCGGCACCAGTGGGGTTGAGGAAGAGGGTGCGCTTCATGAGGAGATTTCTGGCGAGGGCATTCATCTGGGCGACGAAATTTTCGCGGGGAGCAAGGTTGTTAGGGTTGGGAATCTTCGCGCCGATGTGTGCCGCGAGGGTGTTTGCCGAGACATTGTCGGAGGCCAGCAGGGCGCAGTAGATCAGGTCGCGTATGCTCAGGGAGTCGCCCGGTTGGAGGCCGATCGGATTGGCGAGTCCGTCGGAGGTGGCGTCCAACGGCACGACCACTTGATCCGCGAGATTGACGTTGTGGAGTTCCGCCCAATCGAGGGCGACAATGGCGGTGGCGATTTTTGTGAGGCTGGCGACGGGGAGTTTTTTGTCGGGATTTTTGGATGCCAGGATTCTGCCGGTTTGGTTGTCGAAGATGACATGGCTTTCCTGGGCGGCGCAAAGCGAGGCGCTGACGAGAATCGCCAGAAGGGCAAGCGGCTTTCGGAAACGATTGGCGGGATTTGGCTGCATGGGGGCGGACGATAACGGCGCGCAAGTGGGAGTTCCAACCATTTTCAAAACCGCCCTCTGCCTATGGAAAGGAGCTGCATCGGTCGGCGATGGCGAGAAAAAGCTGGTTCAACCCGGTGGGGGAAATGGTATGCAGGCCGCATGAGAATTCTGTCGGGCGTCCAGCCCTCCGGCACGCCGCATCTCGGCAATTATTTCGGCATGATGAAACCCGCGATCGAGTTGCAGGAGCGGGGCGAGGCGTTTTATTTCATCGCCGACCTGCATGCATTAACCACGGTGCGGGACGCCCGGGTTTTGCGGGAGAATGTGATGAATCTGGCGTTGGATTTCCTTGCTTGCGGGTTGGACCCGGCGCGGGCGGTGTTTTTCCGTCAATCCGACGTGCCGCAGGTGACCGAGTTGGCTTGGATTTTGAGCACGGTGACGCCGATGGGGTTGCTCGAGCGGTGCCATTCCTTCAAGGACAAGATGGCCCGCGGGTTGCCCGCCTCGCATGGGTTGTTTTCGTATCCGGTGCTGATGGCTGCCGACATCCTGCTTTACGACTCCGACCTTGTGCCTGTTGGGAAGGATCAGAAGCAGCACCTTGAGGTCACGCGGGACATTGCGGCCAAGGTGAACGAGATTTACGGAGAGGTGTTCAAATTGCCCGAGGCGTGCATTCGCGAGGACGGGGCGGTGGTGCCCGGGGTGGACGGGGCGAAGATGAGCAAGAGTTACGAGAACACGATCGAGATGTTCGCGCCCGAGAAGGTCCTGCGGAAAAAAATCATGGGAATCAAAACGGACTCCACTCCCGTTGAGGCTCCCAAGCCGCTGGAGGGGTCGGTGATCTTGGAACTCTACAAGCTTGTGGCATCGCCCGGCGACGTGCGGTCGATGATCGAGGGGTTCGAGGCCGGCGGGACAGGTTACGGGGATTTCAAGAAGCGGTTGTTTGATGCCGTGTGGAGTCATTTCGAGCCCATGAGGCGGAGGCGTGACGAGTTGGCTGCCGATCCCGGATATGTCGACAAGGTGTTGGCGGAGGGAGCAGAGAGGGCGCTGGAGGCCGCCGAGAGGGTGATCGGTCGGGTGCGGCAGGCGGTGGGATTGCGGTAGGGCGGGATGCGGGTCGACAAGCCCGATGCGCGTCGGTAGGGTGCGCGCGTGTTATCTCGCATGAACAATTTCCGGATCACTGCCACGAAGGCGTTGATAGGCGTCAATGTGTTGGTGTTTGTCTTCGCGGAGATGCTCGACCGTCGCGGGAGGATCATCGTGGACGACCTGTTCGGCTTGAGCGGTGAGGGGTTGTTGTCGGGGATGGTCTGGCAACCGGTGACCTACCAGTTTGTGCACGCGGGCTTTTTCCATCTGTTGGTGAACATGCTCGGACTGTGGTTTGCCGGGAACATTCTCGAGCGATTGCTCGGCGTGCCGCGTTTTGTGCAATTGTATCTGATCTCGGGTGTGGCGGGCGGGTTGTTGCAGATGCTTTACGATTCCAACATCGTGCTTGTCGGGGCATCGGGGTCCGTGTGCGGGTTGATTGCGGCATTTTCCACGTTGTATCCGAGGATGCCGATCACGGCGTTGCTTTTTTTCGTGATTCCAGTGCGGATGCGGGCGATGTGGCTTGGGATCGGTGTGGTAGTGATTTCCACGATACTGTTGGTCAGTGGAATGTTTGGAACCATCGGAAACGCGGCCCACATCGGCGGGGCGGTCGCGGGATTTGCCTGGGTGCGGATCGCGCGATACCGGCGGAGGATTTACTGAGACGCCGGCGTGTTGGGTGGAGGCGGGTCAGCGGGACCAGGTGGGTTCCGAGAGTTTGCCGAGGCCGCTGACAACCGGAGTGCGGCGGCCTTTCACAGTGTCCAGCAGGATGATGGATGATCCATCGCTGTAGATGATGTGGCGGGAGTCGGCTCCCCAGGAGGGGTCTTGGCCCTGTGCGAGAACACGTGTCGATCCGGTGGCGAGGTCCATGACGGCGATGGAGAATCCGCCCTGTCTCACGGTGAAGGCGAGTTTTTTGCCATCGGGAGACCAGCTTGGTTCTGTGCAGTAGCCGAACCCAGTGGGAATGAGGCGTCCGGTGCCTCCTGCGGCACTGATGCGGTAGAGTTGTGGGCCGCCACGCTCGTCGGAGGAGTAGACGATCTCGGATCCGTCGGGAGACCAGCTGGGAGAGGATTCCACGGCGCGGGTGCGGGTGACGCGGCGGGCGCCGCTACCGTTTGCGGAGGCGATGTAGAGTTCGGGATTGCCATCGCGGCTGAGCGTGCAGGCGATGCGCGAGCCATCCGGCGAGAACGACGCCCCTGAGTTTGTGCCCGGGAATTTGAGGATCGGGCGGCGGGAGCCGCTGGCGAGCTCGAGGAGATAGATATCCGCGTAGCCGCTCTGGTAGCCCGTGTAGGCGATACGGGAGGCGTCAGGCGAAATAGCCGGGGCGACGCTGATCGTGCCGTCGCGGGTCAATTGGGTTTGGTTGGCGCCATCGTAATCGGCGACGTAGATTTCCTTGGATCCAGTCCGGTTTGCCACGAAGGCGATCTTCGAGGTGGCGATGGAAGGGACGCCTGTGAGGGTTTCCACGATATCCTTGGCGAAATTGTGGGATGCCGAGCGGATGTTTCCAGAGTAGCTTTTTTGGAGCATGGTGCCGCCGCGGTTGTCGGTGACGATGCCTTGGAGGAGACCTGATGTCGCGGTGGCCGAGACAACGAAGTTCGCGCGTTGGGCGATGCCGATCGAGAACAGCCCCGAGAGGTCGAGGTCGTTTTGGACGATCTTCGAGGCGGTGGCGCCCTCCGAGCCGCCGAACGGCTGGATCGTGATGTTGATCGAGTCGCTTTTCTTAACGGTGATGGTGGTTTCCTGGGCGTTGGTGGCCATGGCGGCGAGCAGGAGGGGGATGACGGAAAGTAATCGGCGGAGTTTCATAGGATGCGGATGGGTTCGCAAAGTTGGCGGCATTTGACAAGTCAGGAACTGAAGCGGCGTCCGACAGGAAAGCTGCCCAGCAGGGTGAGGGTGCGGGCTTGCCTGCGGGCGGCGGCAAGCGCGCGGGCGACAGGTTCCTCCGAGGCCGCCCCCTCGAGTTCTATATAAAAAACGTAAGTCTGCGGTTGGCCCGGAACCGGTCTGGAGATGATGCGGGTGAGGCTCACGTCCTGGCGTGCGAACGGGCCGAGAAATTTGTGAAGACTACCGCATTGGTTTTTGAGTTCGGCGACAAGGGCGGTGCGGTTGGATTTTGTGGAACGTGCCGGGGCGAGGGAGATCGTGAAGAAATTGGTGACATTCACCGCCGATGCGGGCTCCGGGATTTCAAGGACATCCAGCCCGTAGATTCCGGCGGCGCCGGGAGAGGCGAGGGCCGCCGCGGATCGTGATCCCGCCGCCTTCGCTGCCGCCTGTGTCGTGCTTGGGGCTGGAACCAGCCTTGCCTTGGGGTGGCGGGTTTTCAGCCATTCCCGGTGGTGGGTGATCTGGGTGAAATGCGAGTGGATGGCGCGCGGCACCACGCCCTTGTGGCCGAGAAGGGCGATGCGGATGTCCAGAGATGGTTCCTCGGTAATGAAGACCTTGCCCTTGTGGCGAATGAGGAGGTCGATGGTGTCATGGACCGTGCCTCCGGAGGAATTCTCGACCGGCACGAGTCCTGTGGCGCATTTGCCAGAGGTCACCGCCTCAAACACCGCATCGATCGCCGGGCAGGGCAGGAGGTCTTTTTTTTCGCCGAATCTCGCGCGAGCAAGAATCCACGAAAATGTTCCCTCGGGGCCCAGATAAGCAACGGCGTTCATTCCAAGGGCATCCAAGCACACATCGCCCCCCCGGCGCAAACCCAAGGAAATCGAAATGAGCAGCCTGTTGCAGATCGCGACGTGTTTGATAGGTTGCGTGGATGTTCCGCATCCTTCTGTTGGGGATTCTCATGTTTGCCACGGGTCTGCAGGCCTCGCGCATCACGGAAAGCGTGGTGAGGATCGAGGCAACGGCGTTGCAACCGAACTACAAGACGCCGTGGAACCCTGGGGATGTTATTTCCGGCGCGGGGACAGGGTTCGTGATCGCGGGGAATCGGATTATGACAAACGCCCATGTGGTGGGAAACGCCAGGTTTCTGACCGTATCGAAGGAAGGCGATCCGCAGCCGTGGATCGCGCGGGTGGCTCATGTCGCGCATGATTGCGACCTGGCGCTTCTGGAGGTCGAGCGAGCGGAGTTTTTTTCGGGAACGTCGCCGCTTGAGTTCGGCGGGATTCCCGCGATCGAGTCCATGGTTTCCGTCTACGGCTATCCGATCGGCGGGACGAGGCTGTCGGTGACGCGAGGGATTGTGTCGCGGATCGACTTCCAGACGTATTCGCACTCCGGGATGGACGCGCACTTGGCCGTGCAGATCGATGCGGCGATCAATCCCGGGAACAGCGGCGGGCCGGTCATGCAGGCCGGCAAGGTCGTGGGAGTCGCATTTCAGGGGTTCCGCGGTGATGTCGCCCAGAATGTCGGCTACATGATCCCGACGCCGGTGGTGGAGAGGTTTTTGAAAGATGTCGAGGACGGAAGGTATGACCGGTATGTGGATTTGGCGTTGACCTACGAGACGTTGTTCAACCCCGCTGCGCGAAAGGCGCTGGGCCTGGCGGATGACAATCGCGGTGTGGTGGTCTCAAGTGTTTACGCCACGGGATCCTCGGACGGGGTTGTCGAACCGGGGGATGTGCTTTTGAAGATCGACGGGCTGGATATTTCGAGTGACGGCACGATCCCGATCGATGCGAACGGGCCGGTGCCGTTGACCGAGGTGGTGGAGAGAAAATTCAAGGGCGATTCGGTTGAATTGGAGGTTCTTCGCGGGGGGAAACGAAAAACCTTGGTCGTGCCGCTCCATTCGCCGTGGCCGTTCACGCTGCAGGCCAGCGCCTATGATGAAAAGCCGCGTTTTGTGGTGTTTGGCGGGCTGGTGTTTCAGCCGGTCGACTGGAATTTCATGGAGGCTCACGAACCCGGTGACCAGCGGCTGAACTACATGTTCGACTACTTTGTCGAAGATGGGATTCACAAAACCATGAAGGAGCCGGTTGTGATCGGGAGCATCCTCCCCGATCCGGTGAACAGCTATGCCGGCGATTTCCTTCACTCCCCGGTCGAGTCGATCAACGGGGTGCGCATTCGCTCGATCGACGATGTCGCCGCGGCGTTTGCCAACCCTGTCGACTACCATGTGATTTCGCTCCATGGCGACCAGCGGCCGATCGTGCTCGAGCGCGAGCTTGTTGAGCAGGCGCGCCCGCGCATCCTTGAGCGATACGGAGTCACTTCGGAGCAAAACCTCGAAAAATGAACACTCACCGACTTTTTCCGGCTCTGCTTGTCATAACAATCGCCGCGCTGGCGCCCGCAATCGCCGATTCCGCGCCGTCCGCAAGTGGTCTCCGCCAGTCCGTCCTTCGCGTCAGTTCCACGAACCAGGCCTACGATTTTTTCCAGCCGTGGGTGAAAAAGGAACCCGCAAACCGGAGAGGAGTCGGAGCATTGATCGAGGGGGGGCGAATTCTGGTGACGGCCGAGTTGATCGAAAACGCGAATTTGATCGAACTTGAAAAAGTCGATGTGCCCGGGAAGGTGACGGCCACGATTGAGTTGGTGGACTTCGATTGCAACCTGGCGTTGTTGCGGCCGGATGATCCCGTGTTCCTCAAGGGGATGACGCCGCTTCGGATCGATTCCCCGTCGGTCAGTGGCGGCGAGGCCACTGTCGTGCAGGTCGAGCCGAACGGCGAGTTGGCCAAAACGACCGGCCGCATCACCTCCGTGACGATTGGAGGGTATCCGTTCATGAACCTCGGATTGCTTGTGTTCAAGCTGTCCGCGCCTGTTCAGCAGCGCGACTGGAGTTTCACTCTGCCGGTGGTGCGGAACGGGGCGCTGTGTGGGGTGTTGATGCGCTACGACAGCCGCAACCAGACGTCCGAGGTGATCCCGCCGGCGGTCATTTCGCATTTTCTGAAGGAGGCCGAGGGCGGGAACTATCGTGGGTTTGCACGTCTTGGGGTCTCATTTTCCCCGGTGCGTGATCCGCAATTCCGTCGCTATCTCGGGTTGGAGAACCCCGGGGGCATCTATGTCACGCAGGTCGCACCGGACAGTGCCGCGAGCAAGGGCGGGGTGCGCAAGGGCGATGTGATTCTGGCGGTGGATGGAATGGCACTCGACGAGGACGGAAACTACGACGACCCGGATTTTGGAAAAATCCTCTTCAGCCACCTGACAAACACCCGCAAGCACCCCGGCGATGTATGCGAGGTGCGGATTTTTCGCGACCGCAAGCCGATGACACTCAGCGTGCGCACCGAGGTGCCGGACGAGGGGAAAAGGCCCAGCGAGGCTTACAGTGGCGGGAAGCCGCCGAAATACGTTGTGTTGGGCGGGCTCGTGTTTCTGGAGCTTTCGCGGGATTACCTTCGCGAGTGGGGAGGGAACTGGCGGGACAAGGCGCCCCAGCGACTGGTCTATTTGGATGCCTTTCAGGATGAGTTGCCCGCTGATCGCGGGAGGATTGTGATTTTGTCACAGGTTCTCCCCTCGCCGCGGACCATCGGATACGAGCACTTGGAAAACCTTGTGGTGTCGCGTGTGAACGGACGCGAGATCAAGAGTATCGAGGACCTTGCTGCCGCCGTCGGGCAGCCAGTCAACGGATTTCAGAGGATCGATTTCGAGGAGGATCCCAAGACGATTTTTCTCGATGCGCAAGCAGTTGAGGAATCGAACTCCGAGCTGATGGAGCAATACGGGTTGCCTGCTTTGCAACGGTTGTGAAGGCATTCATCGGTTCCATCCTTGGCGTGGTCTTGATGGCGATGCCGCAGATTGTTCTCGCGGATTCAGGGGTCGATGTTTTTCAGGGGTGCCGGTTTGTTTCCAACGAGTGGGCGGATGGCGACAGTTTTCCCGCAAGGTTGCCCGACGGGCGCGAGTTGACCGTGCGGCTGTATGGAGTCGACTGCATCGAGACGGTCGCTTCCAACGAAACTCTCGCGCGGCGTTTGCGCGCCCAGCGGAGGTATTTCGGAATCGAGGGCGGGGATGGTGTCGATTCGGCGGAGACCGCGAGAATGCTTGGCATCGAGGCGGCGAAGCGGACCGCTTCCTTGCTGGCGGAACCATTCACCGTGGAGACAACGTTCACGGATGCCCGCGGCTCTGGAGTTTCGCAGAGGGTCTACGCGTATGTGACTTTGAAGGATGGCCGGGACTTGGGATCGGTGCTTGTCGCAGAGGGGTTGGCAAGGGCCTTCGGAGTCGTTCGAGGCCGTGCCGACGGGACATCCGGCGAGGAATACCGTCAACGCCTTGCCGACCTCGAGTTGGTGGCGGTCGGTTCGCGGCGCGGGGCTTGGGCAAAGACCGATTGGGACAAGCTTGCCGCCGACAGGGCGCTTGAGCGGAACGAGGCGCACGAACTCGCCGCCCTCATGGGCAAAACCCCGCCCGCCGCAGGAGTCGATCCGAACACCGCCCCGGCATCCCTCCTCGAAACCCTCCCGGGCATCGGGCCCGTCCTTGCGGAGCGCATCATCGCGGAGCGCGACGGGAGCCTTTTCCTTTCGGCCAATGATCTTCGGCGGGTGAGGGGAATCAATGAAGGTCTGTTGGGGCGGATTGCGCCGCATCTCCGGTTCGACGAGACCGAGCCTCAAAACATCGCCACTCCCGTGGGAACGGGCGGGACACCCAGCCAGCGGGCCAGCGACTGACCGACATCGGCAAACGAGGCGCGAACACCAAAGTCGATGCCTCCGCCAAAACTGGGGCCATAAAAAAGAACAGGCACAAATTCGCGGGTGTGGTCGCTTCCGTGCATGGAGGGGTCATTCCCGTGGTCTGCTGTGATGCACAGGAGATCGCCCGGGCGGAGCGACTGGAACAGCGATGGAAGCATTCTATCGAACGCCTCCAAGGCGAGGCCATACCCAGCAATGTCGCGGCGGTGGCCGAAGACGGCATCGAAATCCACGAAATTTGTGACAACAAGTCCGCCATCCCCGCAGGTCTGGAGGGCTTGGAGCGTCTGCTCCATGAGGGCCGGGTGTCCGGAGGCGCGGATTTCCATGGTGGTGCCGCGATGCGCGAAAATATCGCCGGTTTTTCCGATCGCGATCACGTCACGGCCAGCGGATGAGACATTGTCCAGCAATGTCGGGGCTGGTGGTGGAACGGCGAAATCCTTGCGGTTCGATGTGCGTTGAAACGGTCCCGCCGTGCCGCCGGAAAACGGACGGGCGATGACCCTTCCGACCCTCCACGGGCTTGCATCGAGAGCCTCGCGGATGGTTTTGCAGAGGGCGATCAAGCGATCCAGACCGAAAGCCTCCTCGTGGCAGGCGACTTGAAACACGCTGTCAGCCGAGGTGTAAAAAATCGGCAACCCTGTGCGGAGGTGCTCTGGGCCGAGGGATTCGATGATGGTTGTCCCCGAGGCGTGGCAGTTTCCGAGGGAACCCGGGGTGCCCCAACGCTGGAAAATGTCTTCCAGCAGCGCGGTAGGAAAACAATCCGGCTGCTCGGGAAAGTAGGTCCAATCGAACTCCACGGGCACACCGGCGAGTTCCCAATGTCCGCTTGGAGTGTCTTTTCCTGTGCCGACGGGTGTGGCGCAGGCGTGGGAGCCAATCAGGGGTGCGGGGGTGTCCCATCCGGCGATGTCGCGGCCGCGGGCAAGGCTGGCGGCTTGTCCCAGGCCGAGCGAGCGAAGATGCGGGAGATCGAGCGGACGGGCTGGAGAGGTCGCCGATCCGTTCAGAAACGCCTCCGCGATGTGGCCGAGTGTATCCGCTCCGACATCCGTCCACGAACCCTGCCTGAAACGCCCGGCATCCGGAGCGGCTCCGATGCCGAAGGAGTCCATGACAAGGAGGATGGCGCGCCGTGATGTCATGGGGTCAACCCATGGCCTCCAGCACGGCCGGCGAGGGGGATGGCGTGGAGTCGGAGATGCGAATCGCGGCCTGGACTCGCTGCAACGCGGCGAGGGCCTCGTGTTCGTTGCGGGCATGGATGGTGGCGAGGGGTTGGGAGGTGTGCACCCGATCGCCGAGGGAGACATGAAACACGATGCCCACCGAGTGGTCGATGCGGTCGGTGGTGCGGACTCTACCCCCTCCGAGGGCGACGACAGTCAACCCGAGTTCGCGTGTGAGCATTTCGGAGACAAGACCAGAGGACGGGGAGGGGACATCGATCGAATAGCGCGAGCGGGGCAGGTATTTTCCCGGGGAATCCATGAAGTCCGCAGGTCCTCCAAGTGAGTGAACCATTTTGGAAAAAACCTCGGCGGCGCGTCCGCTCGCGAGGGCGGATTCGAGAGTGGATGCCGCATCCGCCGCAGACGCCGCCAATTTGCTGGCGACGAGCATTTCCGTGGCGAGCGCGAGGGTGACTTCACGCAGTCGCGGGGCGGTGGGTTGGTTTGAAAGAAATGCGACCGCCTCAAGCACCTCGAGCGCGTTTCCCGCCGAGCGGGCGAGCGGTTGATCCATGGCGGTGAGGAGCGCCCGGGTGGGAAGTCCTGCGCTGTTGGCGACATCGATGATCCTGCGGGCGACGGATCGGGCCTGGTCGGTGGATTCCATGAACGCGCCGTTTCCGAATTTCACATCCATCACCAGATATTGGAGGCCGGCGGCGAGTTTTTTCGAGAGGATCGAGGCGGTGATGAGATCCAGCGACTCCACGGTGGCGGTGACGTCGCGCACCGCGTAGATGCGGCGGTCCGCCGGGGCGAGCGAGGCGGTTTGGCCGATGATGGCCACCCCGCACTCGCGGACGGTTTTGGCAAACAGGTCGTTTCCCGGGGTGGTGTTGTAGCCCGGGATCGATTCGAGTTTGTCGAGGGTGCCGCCGGTGTGACCGAGGCCGCGTCCGGAGATCATGGGAACGAACGCACCGCAGGCGGCGACGAGGGGGCCAAGGACAAGGGAGACGAGATCCCCGACGCCGCCGGTCGAGTGCTTGTCCACCACGGGGCCCGGCAGCGCGGACCAGTCGAGGGTTTCCCCCGAGTCGCACATGGCCAGGGTGAGCGAGGCGCACTCCCCGATGTTCATGCCCTTGAGAAGTGTGGCCATGGCAAATGCCGCGATCTGTGCCTCGCTGATGGATTCGTTGGCAACCCCGGAGATGAATGTCGAAATCTCCTCGCGTGAGAGCGGGATTCCGTCACGCTTTTTGCGGATGGTTTCCTGGGGAAGAAACATGCTTTGGATCACCAGCGGAGAGCAGCAGTAGCGGCGAGGGCGATCCCGTAGAGCAGGCCGCCCGCCGCGGCGCTCGACCAGCGGAGTGGGGTGGAGGTGGCCCATGCCAACGCGTCGCGGAGGAGATAGGGCATGCCAACGAGGAACAATCCGGCGATGGCCCATGCGACACCGAGCAGTGTGAGGAGAATGCGGTCGGGTTCTGTGCGTAGGAAGGCGGATTCGAGAAGAGGTTCTGCGGCGAGCAGAAGAATCATGCCCAGCGCGCGCACGGCGAGAAATTCCTCAAGGTAGAGCCAGGAGAGAATGGCGCCCGCCACGATGCCGATGAGCATGATGTTCCGCAGCGGGGAGAACTCTCCCAGGTCGATGCGGCTGACGAGGAGGAAGCTCCACACGGCGGCGATGGCGATAAGGATCGTGGCGGCGGCGCGAGAGCGTGGAAACGAGATGGCAGCCTGCCGGAGGGCGGTGGGTTGAATGAGAGCGGCTGCGTGGGAAATGATGAGAAGAAGCCCGGCGGCGATGCCGGTCGTCTGCATCGACAGATGGTAGATCATTTGCGGGCCTTCTTCTTTTTTGGAGCGGGTGTTTTTGCGAATTGCTCCCAGAGTTTGTCGCCGAGGGCTGTCTGGGCGGCTGCGACCTGGGCCTCCTTTTTGCTCGAGCCTGTGCCACGTCCAAGTTCGATGTCATTCCACACGACGCAGCAGATGAATTGTTTGGAGTGCTCCGGTCCGCTTTGGGAGAGGATGCGGTAATCGGGAGCCGAGGGTTGGATTGCTTGGAGAATCTCTTGGAGGTAGCCTTTCGGGTTGATCTCCTCGGGTTGGTTGGCGATTTCGGTGAAGACGCATTCCATTTGGCGCAGGAGGAAGATGCGAGCCGCGTCGAATCCTCCATCGAGGTAGATTGCTCCCACGAGTGACTCGAAGGCATCGGCGAGGGTGGATGCGCGTTCGCGGCCGCCGTTTGACTCCTCGCCGCGCCCCATCATCATGCAATTTCCAAGATCGAGTGCCTTCGCGCGCTCTTTCAATGCTGGGCGGGAGACGATGCGGGTGCGGAGCTTGGTGAGTTGGCCCTCTCCGAAGTCTGGAAACATGCGGAAGAGGTGTTCGGTGACAGTGACCTGAATGACAGCGTCGCCGAGGAACTCCAGGCGTTGGTTGTCAAAGGGGTAGTTTTTTCTCTCCAGCGAGATGCTGGGATGCGTGAGGGCCTCGGCCAAAAGGAGGCTGTTCCTGAACTTGTAGAGGAGGCGCTCCTCCAACGGATTCATGAACGGATTATCTGATGGTTTGCTTTTGTCCACGGAGTCAATGTGGCGATGCTCCGTCGTAGGCCGGACCGATCGCGGGGTTGGAGACAAATTTAGCGTTCGGGGGGCGGTGGGCAAGAATACCTTTTGCTTTCCCGGGTCAGGCGTTGGTGCGTCCGGGGAGGAAAGTTTTGGAAACCCTTGGGACCGATAATGCGCGATGGTTGCGGGTCGTGCGGTGTCAGGACAAGTCCTCGGCCGTGACGCTTTGCTGGGGGCGTGAAGCGAGGTGGGTTGCCTGATCCACGACGCGGTCGGGGGATTCGTCGAATCGGTAGCCATGGCAGTTCGGACAGGTGACCACCCGCGCGGCGACAATCGAGTCGCATCCCTCGCAGACCTTGAAGTTCGCGGGAGCGGCGATGATTTTTTTTGCCTTGGCCACGCGTTCCGCGAGATGGGGATCGTTCGACATGATTGGGACGATAGCGTTTCGCTGGTGCCGCGTCACCTGAAAGCGAGGAATGCGGGAATTTCGCGATCGTTGCTTGCAGGGAGAGGGGTGCGGGGAGTAATTCGGTGGGGATGGATTCAACATCGTTTTCGAAGAGCCCGAAGTTTTCATCGCCGCGTGTCGCCTTGGTGGCGGGTGTGTTGATCCTGTTACTTGCTGTCTTTCGGGTTCTGCGGGCGGTTTGGTTGCCCGAGTTGCCGAATTTTTCGCCGATTGCAGCGGTGGCTTTTTGCGGAGGATTGTTTCTTTCCGGTTGGATCGCGTGGGCATTGCCGCTTGGCGCGCTGGTGTTGTCGGATTTGGCGCTTTCGATGGTTCTCGGTTACGCGCCCTTCAGTGCCGGTCAGGTAGTGGTGTGGATGTCGATTGTCGGGATCGTGGGTATCGGGCGCTTGGTGTCCGTGCGCGGGGGGGTGTCGGTTTTTGGGTTTTTCGGGGTGCTTGTCGGCAGTGGGGTGGCGTTTTATGTGGTGACGAACACGGGTGCGTGGCTGATGAATCCAGCCTACCCGCGCGGGCTTGAGGGGTTGTGGATGTCATTGACCACCGGGTTGCCCGGCTTCCCGCCATCTTGGGTGTTTTTCCGCAACGCGCTTGTTTCGGATGTCCTTTTCGGAGCGCTGCTGTTGGCGGTGCGCGCCTATGCCCAGGAGGAGCGCTCAAGGGATCGAGTTGCTGTCCAGCGGGCTTGAGTCTCCGATTGAACGTGTTCGGATCCGAGTCGTTTCAGATGATTTGATCGGGAGGTGAGGGCCTGGGGTGTTGCTGATTTTGCGACACTGTTGGATTGAGGATTCGGGCATGTTTTTAATCGAATCACAGTCAATGGGGGATGGCGGGGAGGAGGAGTTGGTGCGTGTCGCGGGGAATCCCGGGACGGATGCGGAGGTCCTCAGGGACATGGCGGCGAGGTGTCGGAATCGGGCGGCACGCGCGGCGCTGGCGCGGAATCCTTCGACGCCGATGAGTCAACTCGCGGCTCTCTGGCGAAGGGACCCCGGTGCGATTTTGGAAAACCCGCTTGTGTTTTTGTGGGAGTTCACGAGGCCCGGTTTGGCTCGGGAGAAGATTCCGAAGGACTGCCAGTTCATGCTCTACCAGCACTTGCTCGTGCAGGATGAGTTTGTGCCGAGGGTGGATCTTATCGACTTGGAGTGGGTGGCTTGGCATCTGGTCAACGATGTCAGGAAGTTGAAGTTCCGCTACCCGTTGCATGTGGTGGTGCGGGACGACACGCTGAAGATTCGAATGACCTTGCTGAAGTTGTGCGTGAGGAATGTCAAGAAGGCGACAGCGTTGGCGGCGAGGTTCCCGCACGATGCGATCGAGGTGCTGGCGGCGGACTCGCGGAGCGAGGTGCGGGATGCTCTTGCCGCCGCGATCGCGGAGGGTTGGTTGACTTCGGAGCCGATGGATTCGGAATTTCTGATCCGGATTGCGCGGGAGTTGATCTCGAAGAGCATGGGCAATCCGGAGACCGCTGCGAGCATCGCCCGGTGGCCGGTCTTGAATGCAACGCTTGTCGAGCGTCTTGCCGATCAAGCCAGTGAGAGCCTGCTGGTGGTTCTGGCCGGTCATCCGAAAGGGTCTCCCGCATTCCAGGCACGCATGGCGTCGCATCCTTACGAACAGGTGCGTGTGGCCGTGGCCTCGGTGACTCCCGTGGCGGACTTGATCGAGAAGCTCGCGAGAGATCCGAATCCCTTGGTGCGTGGAGCCTTGGCTTCGTCGCCGCATCTGACGCCTGAAATCCAGCGGGCTCTTTATGCCAACAGGGACTCCGGCATTATCCTTGGACTGGTCAAGAACCCAGTCGCCCTGCCCGAGCTATTGGAGGCAATCTCCAAGATGCCGAATCTGGCGGTTGTGGGGCACTTGAGGGGGAATCCGAACACGCCCAAGCATGTTTTGAAGTCGTTGGAACTCGTGTGCCCGATGCCCGTGGTGGGTGCGTGGTGAGGGAAGGAGGAACCTTCGATCAGACTTGTCTGCGGCGTTTGACGCGGACGAGGGCGAGCGAGCGCTGGAGGGCGGCGGAAGTGGTGGCAAATTCCTCGCCACTGAGTTTTTGGTCCGACATGGCCTTTTCCGCGCGGCGGACAGCCTCTTCGGCAGCCTCGGCATCGATGTCGCTTTCCTCGACAGCCATGTCGGTGAGAACGATGACGCGCTCGCCGGTGACTTCGACGAATCCCTCTCCGACGGCAAGGTTTGTTTCCTTGCCGTCCTTGGAGACCCGCAACTCGCCCGGTTGGATTTGGGTGAGGAGCGGAACGTGTTGGGTGAGGATGCCGAGTTCGCCTTCGACCCCGGGAACGACGACGGAGTCGACGGTGTCCGAATACGTCTTGGCCTCGGGAGTGACAATTTCGAGTTGGAACATGGCGTGGGTGCTACGCTGCGGCGTTCAAGCGCGCGGTCAGGACTCCTTGACGACCATGTCGATGCCGCCCTTCATGTAGAAGTTCGACTCCGGCACATCGTCGTGTTTGCCCTCGAGGATTTCCTTGAAGCCGCGGATGGTGTCGGCGGTGGAAACGTATTGGCCCTTCGTGCCGGTGAAGATTTCGGCGACGTGGAAGGGTTGCGAGAGGAAGCGTTGGATTTTGCGCGCGCGGTAGACGGTGAGTTTGTCCTCCGGCGAGAGTTCATCCATGCCAAGAATGGCGATGATGTCCTGGAGATCCTTGTAGCGCTGAAGCACGGTTTGGACGCCACGGGCGACTTGGTAGTGCTCCTCGCCGACGATGTCGGGCGAGAGGGCCTTCGAGGTGGACGCGAGAGGATCGACGGCGGGGTAGATGCCGAGTTCCGCGATCGAGCGCTCGAGCACGATGGTCGAGTCGAGGTGCGCAAAGGTGTTCGCGGGAGCGGGGTCGGTGAGATCGTCCGCCGGCACATAGACGGCCTGGAAGGACGTGATCGATCCTTTTTTGGTCGAGGTGATGCGCTCTTGAAGGTCGCCCATTTCCGCGGCGAGTGTCGGCTGGTAGCCCACGGCGCTTGGCGTGCGGCCAAGGAGAGCCGAAACTTCCGCGCCCGCCTGCGAGAAGCGGAAAATGTTGTCGATGAAGAGGAGCACGTCCTGATTTTTCTCGTCGCGGAAGTATTCCGCCATGGCGAGGGCCGAGAGGGCGACGCGGAGACGGGCGCCGGGGGGTTCGTTCATCTGGCCGTAAACGAGGGCGACTTTCGACTTGGCGATGTCGTCCTGCACGATAACGCCCGACTCGCTCATTTCAGCGTAGAGGTCGTTGCCCTCGCGGGTGCGTTCGCCGACACCTGCGAAGACAGAGTAGCCACCGTGTCCCTTGGCGATGTTGTTGATGAGTTCCATGATGACGACGGTCTTGCCGACGCCTGCGCCACCGAAGGCGCCCACTTTTCCGCCCTTGGTGAACGGGCAGATAAGATCGATGACTTTGATGCCCGTCTCGAGAATCTGGGCTTTTGTATTTTGCTCGAGGAGCGGAGGGGCTTTGCGGTGAATGGGGTATTTTTTCTCGTGTGGCACGGGGCCGCGGCCGTCGGTGGGTTCGCCGGTGACATTGAAGATGCGGCCGAGCACGCCTTCGCCGACGGGCACGGAGATTGGAGCACCGAGGGCGGTGACTTCCATGCCGCGGGTGAGGCCCTCGGTGGAACTCATGGCGATCGAGCGGACCCAGTGCTCTCCGAGGTGTTGCTGGACTTCGAGGGTGAGTTTTGTCTGCTCGCCATTCGCGTCGAACTCGATTTCGAGAGCGTCGTAGATTTTCGGCAGCGCGCCGTCTGCCGGGTTGAATTCAACATCGACGACGGGGCCGATGACTTGGACGATTTTACCTTTGTGGATCATGAGTTGGTTGAATGGGCGAAGAAAAAGGGGCGTTTATTTAGTGGGTCGGCTGGCGGATGGCAACTGCAATTTGGTCGTTTGTTTAGACGAGGAGAGTGGCCGGGGTCTCGAGCATTTTGCGGACGGTGGCGAGGTATTCGGCGCCGAGAGCGCCATCCACCACACGGTGGTCGCCGCTGAGGGAGATCGCCATGCGCTGGCCGGCGATGATCTGGTCGTTCGGGCCGACGACAGGTTTTTTGACGATGGCTCCGACAGCGAGAATGAGCGATTGGGGCGGGTTGATGATGGCGTAGAAGCTGTCCACGCCGTAGGCACCGAGGTTCGAGACGGTGAGGGTGCCGCCGGTGTAGTCCTCGGGCTTGAGTTTTTTTCCTCGGGCACGTGTGGCGAGGTCCTTGACGGCGGCGCTGAGGGCGCGGATCGAGAGTTTGTCGGCGTCGCGCACCACAGGGGTCACGAGTCCGTCCTCGACGGCGATGGCCACCGAGAGGTGGACGCCGGCGTATTCGACAATCGCGTCGCCAGCGAAGGCGGCGTTGACTTTCGGATGGGCGGCGGCTGCCCGGGCGGCGGCGAGAAGAACGAAATCGTTGACGGTGATCTTGGGTGCGCCAGTGGACTCGGCGGCTGCATTGATGTCCTTGCGGAGTTTGGCGAGCGGTGCGGCATCCACCTCCATGGTGAGATAGAAATGCGGAATCTGCGTTTTGCTGGCCAGGAGGCGCTCGGCAATGGTGCGGCGCATGCCCGAAAGCGGAACCTTCTTGTCGGCGTCCGACATGGGCACGTCGATCTTCACAGCGGCAGGGGCTGCCTGAGTGGAGCGGCCTGCGGCGGGGGCGTTGTCAAGGTCGGCGGCAAGGATGCGGCCGCCGGGGCCGGAGCCTTGAAGGCGGGAGAGGTCGATGCCGCGCTCGGTGGCGATTTTTTTGGCAAGCGGAGAGGCTTTGACGCGCGACCCGTCCGCCAAGGGGCGTGGTGTCGGGCGCGGGGATGCGGGGGCGAGAGAGGATCTGCGTGGAGTCGGGGCTGCGGAAGTCTGGGCGGGGGCGCTCGGAGTCGATGATGCCGCCGCTGCGGGAGCTTTGCCGCCGTTGTCCAGCATGGCGATGGGTTCGCCGACCTTCACCACACCACCGGCGGGAATGACGATTTCGCCGAGAATTCCCTCATCGAAGGCCTCCATTTCCATGGTGGCCTTGTCGGTTTCGACATCCGCGATGACGTCACCAAGGGAGATTTTGTCACCGGGTTTCTTGTGCCATTTAACGAGTGTGCCCTCGAGCATGGTGTCGCTCAGCTTGGGCATGGTGATTGGAGTCATACTGGAATGGGTGCTTGGTTTGGTGGTCAGCAAATGAGGAGCGCCTTTTCGATGACGCGGTCGGGAGTGGGGAGTTGGATTTTTTCGAGTTCCGGCGAGTAGATGGCGGGAGCGTCGAGCGAGCAAACGCGCTGCACGGGGGCGTCGAGTTCGTCGAAGATTTGCTCTTGGATCGTTGCCGCGATTTGGGCCGAGACGCCGCAGAACGGCTTGTTCTCGTCCACGAGAACGGCGCGGTGGGTTTTCGAGACGCTGCGGAGGATGGCCTCCTCGTCCAGCGGACGGATCGAGCGGAGATCGACGACTTCGGCGTTGATGCCGTGTTCGGCTGCGAGGATTTCGGCGGCTTTGAGTGCCGTGATGACCGCGCGGCCGTGGGCGATGAGAGAGATGTCGGTGCCCTCGCGTTTAATGTCCGCGACACCGAGTGGGATGAGGTATTCCTCTTCTGGAACCTCCCAAGATTCGCCGTAGAGAAGTGTGTTTTCCATGACGCAGACAGGGTCGTTGTCACGGATGGCGGTTTTCATGAGGCCTTTGGCATCGTAGGCGGTGGCGGGGCAGACGACTTTGAGTCCGGGGGTGTTCGCGATGAAATTCTCGGGCGTGTGAGAGTGGGTGGCTCCAACGTTGGTGCCGCCGTTTGCGGGGCCGCGGATGACGATCGGGCAATTGATGAGGCCGCCGCTCATGTAGCGGACCTGGCCGGCGTTGTTGATGATCTGGTCCCATGCGACATAGGCGAAGCTCCAGAACATGAGTTCCATGACCGGACGGATGCCGAGCATCGAGGCGCCGACGCCCATGCCGATGAAGCCCGCCTCGCTGATGGGAGTGTCGACTACGCGTTTGTCACCGAAGCGCTCCCAGAGGCCCTCTGTGACCTTATAGGCGCCATTGTATTGGGCGACTTCCTCTCCCATGATGACGACGTTCTCGTCGCGGATGATTTCCTCAGCGAGGGCGTCGTTGAGGGCTTTGCGGTAGGTGATCAGTGGCATGGTGTGTGGGTGTGTCGTTGCGAAAACAAATCGAGAAACCGGCGCTGCGGTTCCTGCGAAATTCCTAATCTCCGAAGAAGTGGCGACCGGTCATGCCGGCATCGGTTTGTTTGTCCACTTCCCAGTAGACGTCCTCAAAGATCGATTCGGGTGCCGGGAACGGGCTGTCGATGGCGAATTGGGCTGCCTTGGAGGCTTCCGCTTTGACCATGTCATCGATCGCCTCGATTTTTTCCTCGGTGATGACGCCTTCCTCCACGAGGCGTTTGCGCCAGAGGCGGATCGGGTCGTGGTGGTTTTTGTAGCGTTCGATTTCCTCCGGCGAGCGGTATTTCTTGGCGTTCGCGTCGGCGACCGAGTGGCCGTAGTAGCGGTAGGTGTCGATTTCGAGGACGGTGGGGAGCGAGTGTTCGTGGGCGCGGCGCATGGCGCTGTCCGTTTTTGCGCGCACTTCATAGAGGTCCTCGCCGTTGGCGATATCCCAGACGATGCCGTATCCGTCGGCACGTTCGGCGAGGCAGTTTCTCATGGCCGAGGAGCGCTCGAGGGTGGTGCCCATGGAGTATTTGTTGTTCTCGATGATGTAGACGACCGGGAGTTTCCAGAGGGCGGCGAGGTTGAGCGACTCATGGTAGGCACCCTGGTTCACCGCACCGTCTCCCATGAAGCAGAGGGCGGCCCCTTTTTTGTTTTGATATTTGAGGGCGTAGGCGAGGCCGAGGCCGAGGGGGGTCTGACCGCCGACGATGCCGTGGCCGCCCCAATAGTTTTTGTCCGGGGCGAAGTAGTGCATCGAGCCGCCCTTGCCGCGCGAACAGCCGGTCGCCTTGCCGAAGAGTTCCGCCATGCATTCATCCATGCCCATGCCCACGGCGAGAGCGTGTCCGTGGTCGCGGTAGGCGGTGATGACGTGGTCGTTTTTCCCCATGAGGGAAACGGTGCCCACGGCGACGGATTCCTGACCGATGTAGAGGTGCAAAAAACCTCCCATAAGTCCCTGATTGTAATACTTCAACGCCGTCTGCTCGAAGCGCCGGATCCGCAACATTTCCTTGAGGAAATGAATCTTTTGCTGAGGGGTGAGTGAGGCGTTGATGCGGGCTTGGGCGAAGTCTGCAGGATCAACGGCGACATCTTCATCGGTGGCACTCGTCATGGATCGTGATTTATGAGGCATTGAGTTGGTGAAATGGTCGCACCGGCTGGATCGACCGGCGGGGAGTTTCTCTCAAGTTAAGACAGGTTGGCAATGCAGAAATCCGTGGCTGCGTGGAGGTGGTTTTGGCCGGAAGGTTCAGGAGATTTTCTCGAGGAGGTAGGATTTGAGGTCGGCGATGGCGATGCGTTCCTGTTGCATCGAATCGCGGTGGCGGAGGGTGACGGTGTCCTGTTTTTCAGGGCCGTTTTCGCCGATGGTGTCGAAGTCGATGGTGACACAGAACGGTGTGCCCGCCTCGTCCTGGCGGCGGTAGCGCCGGCCGATGGCACCGGCCTCGTCGTAGAAGACATTCATGAGCGGGCGGAGCGAGGCGGCGATCTCCTTGGCCTTCTCGACAAGCGGGGGCTTGTTTTTGAGGAGGGGGAAGACGCCGCATTTGACCGGAGCCATGCGGGGATGGAAACGGAGGACGGTGCGGATCTCGGAGTTTCCCTTCTCGTCGGTGACGGTCTCCTCGTCGAAGGCCTCGCAGATGAGGGCGAGGGTGGTGCGGTCCACGCCCGCGCTGGGTTCCACGACGTGGGGCACAAAGCGTTCCTTGGTCGCCTCGTCGTAGTAATCAAGGGGCTTGCCCGAGTGCTCGATGTGTTTCGAGAGGTCGTAGTCGGTGCGGTAGGCGATGCCTTCGAGTTCGCTGACGCCGAAGGGGAACTCGTATTCGAGGTCGTAGGTTTTTTTCGAATAGAACGCGCGGTCGCCGTCCGGGATGTCGACCACGTGGATTTTCGAGCGGGGGATGCCGATGTCCTCGTAGAATTTGAGGCGTTGCTCGAGCCAGTAGTCGGTGAGGGCCATGCCATCCTCCGGGCGGCAGAAATACTCGATTTCCATCTGCTCGAATTCGCGCGAGCGGAAGGTGTAGTTGCGGGGATTGATCTCGTTGCGGAAGGCTTTTCCGATTTGGGCGATGCCGAAGGGGAGTTTCTGGCGCGAGGTGTCGAGGACGTTGCGGAAGTTCACGAAGATCGCCTGCGCGGTCTCCGGGCGAAGGTAGACGAGGTTGTCTTCACTCTCCAGAGGACCAGCGTGTGATTTGAACATAAGGTTGAAATCGCGGGGTTCGGTGAGCGCGCGACCACCGCAGTTCGGGCAGTATTTTTCACCATTCTTCTCGGGGAGTTGATCGGCGCGGTGGCGCGCATGGCACGCTTTGCAGTCGACCATCGGATCGCTAAAGGTCTCCTCGTGACCCGAGGCTTGCCAGATCGCGCGGTTCATGATGATCGATCCGTCCATGCCCTCCATGTCGTCGCGTTCGCGGACATTGCGGCGCCACCAGAAATCCTTGAGGTTTTTTTTGAGTTCCACGCCCAGCGGGCCGTAGTCCCAGAATCCGTTGATGCCGCCGTAGATTTCTGAGGATTGAAAAATGAACCCGCGCCTTTTGCAGAGGCTGACGATTTTTTCCATTCGGGTGGTAGAGGCGTCCTTCGACATAGGGCGCGCATGAAAGCGGAGCGGGGCGGACGCGTCAACGCGGCAGGTTCGCGGTGATGTCGCGGATCAGCGCGGGGCCGTGGTAGACAAAGCCTGTGTAGAGTTGGACGAGGTTTGCGCCCGCCTCGAGTTTCTCGCGGGCCGACGTGGCATCCATGATGCCGCCCGAGGCGATGATCGGAAGCGAGGTGGATTCGCGGAGGGTGCGGATGACCTCTGTCGAGCGCGTGCGGAGCGGGGCGCCGCTGAGGCCGCCGGCGGTGTCCTGGTCTTTCGTCAGCGGCGAGTGGTCGAGTGTTGTGTTTGTGGCGATGAGGCCTGCGAGGCCCTCGCTGTCGGCCATGGCGGCGATCTGACGGATGTCATCCTGCACGAGGTCCGGGGCGATTTTGACGAGGAGGGGTTTCGTGGAGTCGATGGCTTTCAGCGTGCGAACGATCTCCGCCAGCGCGGCGGTGTCCTGGAGGGCGCGGAGGCCAGGGGTGTTCGGCGAGCTGACATTGACGACGAAGTAGTCGCCGTAGGGGAGGAGGAGGCGGAAGCTGGTGGCGTAGTCCGAGGCCGCTTGTTCGTTCGGTGTGAGTTTCGACTTGCCGATGTTAATGCCAACGGGGATGCGGGGCCATTTGCTGGAACCCTTCATGCGGCGCAGGCGGGCCTCCACGGCGCTGGCCCCCGCGTTGTTGAAGCCCATGCGGTTGACGATCGCCTCGTGTTCCACGAAGCGGAAGCTTCTGGGTTTCGGGTTTCCTGGTTGCGCGAGGGCTGTGATGGTGCCGACTTCGACGAAGCCGAAGCCGAGGGCTTCCCAGGAGCGGAGGGCGCGGGCGTTCTTGTCCATGCCTGCGGCGAGGCCCACGGGGTTCGGAAAATCGAGGCCGAAGAGTCGCACGGGAGCGTTCGGTAGCGGGCCGAATGCCGAGCGGAGGACGGCGCGCGAGGTGAGGCGCAGGCAAAGGATGGCGAGATTGTGGGCGGCCTCGGCGGGAAGGCTGAAGAGAAGCGGGCGCAGGAGCGCGGTGTAGGGATCCATTCGGGTCAAGGGTTACGGCGAAGGAGCGCGGTGCTCAAAACAAAAACGGGGGCGCGTTGACGGAGCGGGCGGGGCTTTGGTAGGGGAGGTGGCCTATGAGGAATATCATGCGAGCGGTTTTTGCCTGTGCGGCGGTGTTGGCGGTGGCGGGGTGTCTTGTGTCGCCGGTCGCGACAGCCGGCGGGATTGGCGCGGTGACGGTGCGGAATTCCAATCCGAACTCGATCATTGCGGCGTTGCAAAACGAGTTTTCGCAAAACGGCTACACACTATTCGACTCGAACTACCCGGATTCCGTCTCGTTCGACAAACCGGCTGGAACGTTTGGAAATGCCATGTGGGGAAGTTACGGAGCGCCGCAGTCGATTCGTGTAAAAGTATCGATCGTGCCGATTCCCGGAACGACGAATTACCGACTCGAGCCGAGTGTGTCTTCGGTAACCGACGCCGGGGAAGCGGGGTTCGACCAGGAGCGTCCTCTTATTGGATTGTGGAATGCCGAGTTCGGGCCGTTGCTCAAACGCGCGGCAAGCCAGGCGTCGTTTTAAGCGGTGATCAGACGCCGTGGCGGGAGTGCCAGTCCTTGTAGACGAATGGCGAGATTTCCGACGGCTTGATCTCGCTACGCCCGCCCCAGAAGACATTGGTGTAGGAAACGGGAATGCCCGCCTCGGCGAGGTGCTGGTCGATGGCCGCTTTGAATTGGAGGACGCGGTCCTTGTCGGTGCCGTGGGAGACGGCCATGATGTTCACGTTGTTGAATTCTGGTCCGCCCTCTCGCCAGTAGCAGTGGGTGAGGCACTCGTGGCGGCCGATCTGTGCGCCCGCCTCCTCCTCGCGGCCCTGTGGCACGGCCCAGTGGAAGAGGGCATTGAAGCGGGTCACGCGCACTCCTGTTTGTGAAGGTTTCACGTGTTCGAGGAATGTCGAAAAACGGCCAAGCAACTTGCGCTCGCGGAGCGACTCCGCCACGGCGAAAAACTCCTCGAGGCTGACGCCAGCATCCTCCGCGCGGCTGTTCCATGCCGGTTCGCGGATTTCCTCGGGAGCGAACTCTTTTTTAAGGGCAACGAGGATGCTCCACTCGTGGTCGGTGAGGTGCACGACGCCTGTTTTGAGCATGCGTGCGGGGGTCTCCGAGCGGTCGCCGGGTTCGAGCGTCTTGCGGCGGACATGGCCGACACCAAGCGCAAAGATGCCGCGGGCGGGCATGAGGCGGTAGGCTTCGGCGCCTGTAAGCTTCATGAGTAGGCGGCAATGGTCGTCGAGGGATTGTCCAGCCGGCACCTTGAGCGTGGTCCAGAGTTTGTAGGCTTCGCCGGGAATCTTGGCATCCGTCGAGCGGATCACCACATGGCCGGAAAATGGATCCTGCTGGAACATGAAATCGAATGCCGCGTCGAGTTTGTCGGCGGGGACTTTCCAAGCCACCAGCGCCCCCTCGGCGAGGTTGGTGGCCAGAAGTGTCTGGCGGACGCGTCGGATCGTGCCCGCCTCGAGCATGGCACGAATCCTCTCCAGCACGACGGGAAGCGCGACACCGCTCAGACGTGAAATTTCCTGGAACGGTTCGCGGGAAAAACCGGAAATCTTGTCTTCGGAAACGGCAAGGATACTGGCGTTGACGGGGTCGTTGTGCTCGGTCGGAATCATAAAGAAGCGGGGACTTTTACGCATCGCCATCCCCCCTGCAAGACGAGAGGGGGGGAGGTTGCAAAGCAGTTAGGATGCAAGCTTACGATCGGCGGAGCTGAAGTCAGGATCGCAGGAGTGGCGCGGGGCGGAAGTGGTTACTTCACCCGTTTTTCGAACTCGTCGGGGAATTTTGCGAGGAAGCTTTGGGTGGGCCAGGAGCAGGCTTCGCCGAAGGCGCAGATGGTGCGGCCGGCGATGTTGTCGGCGATGTTTTTGAGGTTCTTGGCGTCGTCTGCCCGGCCGCCTTGTTCGATGATGCGGGTTGTGACCTTGGACATCCAGAGGCTGCCTTCGCGGCAGGGGGTGCATTGGCCGCAGCTTTCGTGGGCGTAGAACTGGTTCAGGTTGTTGAGTGCCCAGACCATGTCGCGGGAGTCGTCCATGATCATGACACCGCCGCTGCCCACCATCGTGCCCGCGGCCTGGAGCGTGGCGGCATCCATGGTGAGGTCGAGGAGCGGGACGTCCTTTTCAACCATGTTGCCATCGGGGCCCTTGGATTTGATTTTGAACACCTCGCCGGCGCGGAGGACTTTCGCGGAGCTGCCGCCGGGGATGACGGCTTTGAGTGACCGGCCGGGCTTGAGTCCGCCGCAGACGTCGTTGATGAGTTCGCCGAG
>CAZRLX010000003.1:0-40528 GCA_964601115.1 uncultured Chthoniobacter sp.
ACTCCCGACCAAGGGCTTATGAGTCCCCTGCTCTACCGCTGAGCTACCCTGGCAAGTCTTTGTTTGTTGGGTTGTTCCAGCACCCGCGACGCACTGGACACCATCTCCATGCCACGCCGCCGACAGCCGCCGGACCGAGAACCATAGCTCCCCGCCTCCCGCAGGCAAGCCAAAATCTCCTCCAAACACACGAAACCACCCGAAAGAAAACAGCCCGCAACTTTTTTGGCCGATCGGCCATTTTTTTGACGGATTTCCCACTGTCGGCTGCATCAAGGCCAAGGCTCCCAGCGGCACATCAGTCACCAAAACGGTCGCATGAACCGCAACGCCACTTTTTCAATCGAACCAAAAAAACTTGCGCCACAGTCCCGTGGTTTTGATGCGATTTCCCTCTCGGATTCCAAAAGTGCTTTCCTCGGAGACATCGGTTTCCAGAAGTCCCATCCTGTAGAGCGGATAGTAAACATAGCCTACAAGATACGAGTCCTCGTTCATGTAACCGGTTGCGGCCTCCCGCAGGCTGAGCAACGGCACCGGCAGCAGAATGCGGCTGGCGAGACCCGCGACGGGCGTCCAATCCCGCACTTCCGTGTCCATCCTCCAGAGGATTGCGGGCATGGTCGCTTGAATCCCTGGAAATTCGCGATGGTGAATGTCGTAACCGAGATTGTAGCGCTGGAAGTAGGCTCGAAAAATCTCCCTGTAAAATTCCCCGGCCTGTTCCGCCGCCAAAAGCTTCAGCCCCTTCTTGGTTGGCTGGAAGCGTTTCTTTCGAAAGACCAACAACCCCGCCGCCTGAGCCACCAAGCGCGCTCGATGTAAATCCCAGACATCCTTTTCATTAAGCACCTTGTTGACCGCGCGGATCGTCCCGCGCCAACTCGGCGGGATGCAGAGGCACTCGAAAACGCTCTCCACAAACGCTCGGGTCAGATTCCCACCCACCGTCGCCGGAGTCCCTCCCTCCTGCTCGAGCTGCTGCATGAGAATCCTCACATTCACCGGAAGAGACGCATGGGAAAAATCGGCGGTGTCAAGTTTCCCGCACAACCTCATCGGCCCCTCCGAACCACTCCACTTCTGTCGGATCAGCGCATTGAGATAATTATCGATCAGCATGTCCGCAACACCCTCCTCAATGGCCGCAACCCAGAGCAACAAATTTCCAGCACCTCTCGGACTGGGCGCGGACAAGGGCAGGGCGTGGTTTTTTTCGGACGAAGCTGACCAACTTGTCATTCTTCCATCCGAATCAGGTTGGAAATAGCCAGCACCTCCGATCCGTAGGGTCGGAGAGAAAATGATTGCAGGATTTCCCCGTCATCCATGCGGCGAGCCACGCGGCCATCAAGAGAAATGGTGTGGCTAAGGCCGGTGAAGTTCATGAAAAACGCAATCGACTCGCCGCCGACTTCACGGAATTGCACTGTCACACCTTGCGGCAAAATCCAAGGCCGTGGCAGTCCCGCTTGCCGTAGACATGCCGCGGTGAACTCTGAAAGAAATTCCTCTCCGCCCCGGAAGGCGAGATAGTAAGCATTCCCACGACCGAACGCGTGGCGGGTCAATGCCGGCGTTCCCATGTAGAAGTCGCCCGCGTAGCGTGCCAAAATCTCGGCCCCGCGTGCTTCGATGAGGGCACAAAATGTTTTTGCCTCCCAGTCCCCCTGAATCTCCAGCGAGTTTCCAGATTCGGCTTTCACAGTCACATGCTCGTCGGGATGCAGGATGTCGGTTTCCTCGTTTTGGATCCCGAAGACTCTGGCCAGCGGGCCGGGGAATGGGGTGTCGAAAAGCCGGTCATCCTCGTCCACCAATCCGCTCCAGTAGGTGCCGATGAGGGTTCCTCCGGCTGCGACGAAGGCCGCGAGGCGCTCCGCGACGCCGGGGCGGAGCATCGCGAGCATGGGAGCGATGATGATGCGGTAGGAGGAGAAATCGCAGGTGGATTGAATGACATCGACTGGCCAGCCACCTTGCCAGAGCGGGCGGTAGTGCGCGAGGCAGGTGGGCAGGTAGTCTTTCTGATCACGGGTTGGTCCGCAGGCCGCCTGGATCGCCCAGCGGTTTTCCCAATCATAAATGAGCGCAATCTCCGAACGACGGGTCGAATGCAGGACTGGCTTGAGATTTTCCAAACGCTCCCCGACTTCGGCGACTTCGCGAAAGACCCGCGTTTCGGTCGAACCAGTGTGATCCAGAACCGATCCGTGAAATTTTTCCCGCCCGCCGAGGCCTTGCCGCCATTGGAAATAGAGAACCGAATCTGAACCGTGCGCCACGGCCTGAATGGCGGTGAGCATGTGAATGCCCGGGCGCTTGAGTTTCATGACCGGCATCCAGTTTGCCGAACTCGGTGTGCATTCCATCAGAAGCCACGGCCTGCCGGGCTTGAACGAGCGCATGAGGTCGTAAACAAACGAGTGCTCGACGGCCACATCCACCATGCCGGGCCGTGCGTCATACATCGGATAGGCATCCATCGACACAAAATCCAACTCCGCCGCGAGCCGCCAGTAATCGAGCGGTTCGTGGGTTCCCATGAGATTGGTGGTCACAGGAACGCCAGGCGAAAATTCACGGATCGGCACCACCTCGTCGCGGATGAACGACGCGTATTGATCGGAGCTGAACCGCTTCCAATTCACCCAGAGCGCCTCGATGCTGTTCTCGCCGTCCAAAGCAGGGGCCTCGATTTCCTCCCAACTCCTGTAGGTGTGCGACCAGAAGGCGGTATTCCAGCGGTGGTTGAGTTCATCGAGGCTGGTGTAGCGGCGTTTCAACCACTGGCGGAACGCCACCTCGCACACCGGGCAGTAGCACGGTTCGAAGAATTCATTGGAGATGTGCCACGCCACCAGCGCCGGATGCGCTCCAAAACGCCGGGCCAACTCGGTGTTGATGGCTCGGACTTTTCCCCGATAGACCGGCGAGCTGACGCAAAAATTCACCCGCATGCCGTGTCGGTTGCGGCGGCCGGCAGCCGGAGAGCGCAGGACTTCGGGATAAGCTTTCGAGAGCCAGGCGGGTTGGGCGGCCGAGGGAGTGGACAATATCGCGTGGCAACCGTGCTCCTTCAGGAGGTCGAGTGCCTCACCCAGCCAATCCATCTCATAGCGCCCTTCCTCCGGCTCCAGCGCGGCCCAGGCGAAGATGCCAAGCGTGAGCGTGTTTGCGCCGGCCAACTTCATTTTTTCAATATCCGTCCGCCACTGCTCGCGGGGCCATTGCTCGGGGCTGTAGTCGCCGCCATGAAGAAAGCGCGGCACTTGCATCAAACGATCGGTCATAAATTATCCTTGGGAACGACGGGCGGCACGGAGCGAAAAGCCACCAACCACGCTGAGAACACCACCGATCAGCGCAAAGCTCCAGCGCCCCTCGGGGGGATTGGGAATCAAAATGCACAGAAGCAAAAAGCCACCCATCACCAAACAGAGCCAACCGATGATCCGGTATTGCATGGCATCCTGATTCTCCCCGCCCTCGGCCATGTGATCCACTGGGCGGGAGAGGTCGTCGAAAAGGCTTTCGATGCGGCTCCGGTGGCTCTCCGCAGCGGTTTTCCAAAACAGCGTCGTCAGGAAAAACCACCCTGTCGAGCCACCCCAGGTGGCCACGCTGATGAAGAGATAGCGCGAGTCGATCGTTTCCCGCGTCGTGAGTTCCCGATCAAGGCCGAGCCACGACGCGACAAGGGCGGAATCGAAAAACGCCTGCGACAGCACCGCACATCCCAGACCTGCCAGAACGGTGGACCACCCAGACCAGTCCGGCGTTTTCTTGATCACCAATCCCAGCACCATGGGCACGATCATCGGCGGAAGAAGCATGGCGTTGAGAATCTGAAACAGGTCGAAAAGATTCAATGTCCGAAGGGAATTCACCATCAGGGCGACTCCCACAGTCAGCACTCCAAAGCCCGCCGTGGTGAGCTTGCCGACCAGAATTTGCCGGGAATCCGAGGCCGAGCGGTTGATGTAGCGGTAGTAGACATTCCGCACAAAGAAGCCCGCGTTGGAATTCAGCGCCGCATCGAGCGAGTCAGCCGCCGCGCCGAACATCGCACACACCATGAGTCCCAGCACGCCTTGTGGCAGCACGGTCAGCGCCATGGCCAGCCAAGCGCCTTCCTCGGGGCTTTTCAAATTTGGAAACACCCGTGCGATCTCGGGATACACCACCGCCGCACACATCGAAGGAAGCTGGATGATGACCGGGAGCAAAATAATGAGTCCAGGAAGCATCATCATGAGCACCATTTTTCGCGTGCTGGCGTCATCCTTCACACGCACAAATTTCCCGCAGTTCCGGAGATCCATTTGCCCGATGGCATTGAAGAGGATGTTCCAGACCAACCAGAGCGTCACAAGCATGAGCGAGGCGTCTGCATCGAACTTGAGGTGACGCTCGGGGAGAACGGAAAGAAAGCGGCCCGGGCCTCCGATTTCGGGAGTATTCACCGAAAACCAAGCCACCAGAAAAACAACCATCAGCAGGATCACGCCCTGCACCACTGCAAAAAACGAAACCGCCCACTGCCCACCAAGCACGGCCAGAAAGGTCACCAGAGCACCGACGATCAAAATCGTCACCGGAAGATCCATTTGAAAAACCGAGGCCATGAAAACCCCGAGCGTGTTCAACCCGATCCCGCCCCAGAAGAGCCCCATCGGCAGGGTGAACCAGGTGTAGAATTGCTCCGTGCCGAGTCCGAACCGCCGGAAGACGGCCTCCATGGCGGTGATGACGCGCAACCGGCGGAATCTCGGCGCGATGAACCACAAAATTGCCAGCGTGGGAATCGTGGACAGCACCATGGACACGGGCAGGAGCATGCCGTCGAGGTAGCACTTCGCCGCCGCTCCCGTGAACGACCAGGTGCTGATGGCTGTGGCCATCGCGGAGATCGCCCCAACCCACCAGAGCATGTTGCCGCCACCGCGAAAGTAGTCGCTGGAATTGCGATTCAACCGCCGGCAGATGAGGCCGATCGAGCCCACCAGAAGGGCGTAGAATGCGATGACCATGCCATCCCAGCCCGAAAGCGCACGGTGGGATTCCAGCAGATTGAAGGCGACGAGCGGGGTCATGCCTGAAGCGCCTCCAGTTCACGCAGGCGCTCCATCACGATCGGTGGCATCTCGCCATTCGGCCTCGGGGAAACATTCACGCACAGATTGCAACCCCACTCGCGCAGTTGGCGATAGTGGTCGGCGACCCACGCAGCGGGTTTGTAAGTCTCTGTTTCAAGATAGCCCCAAACCTCGACTGGACGGCCATCGGGCATCGTGTGCGGGCAGGTCTGCCAGCAGAAGACAGTCTCCAGCCAGGTGCCGGGATTTTTCTCGGGAAACGAACATTCGGTGGACTCGAAATGCCCCGCGCAGCTCCGGCTATTGATCACAAGGTGCGGCTGAAGGCTCAATGCGAGATCTCGCGCCTCGTTGTCCCATGCGCCTCCGTCGAACCACAGCAGGTCGACCCGCCCGTAGCCGGTGAGGACTTCGCGGATGCGTTCGTGAAACAACCGCCGCCGCGCGGCCAGGTGCTCGGCTGTGGGAGCCGAAATCTGCGCTGGGCGGTGCGATTGATCCAGCACCGGCGCGCCCTCCGTTTTCCGGAATCCCTCCAAGCCGCCCATGCTTTGGTAATGGAAGCTCATGCACTCACGGTCGAAATTCCAATCCGGCGGCGACAGATAAATGCCCACCTTCAATCCATGACGCCGACACGCTTCGACATATGGTGCCAGCAGGTCGCGTCCTCCCGGCGTGGTGTGAACCCCGAATGGCGAAGCCGCACTCGGCCACATCGTGTAGCCGTCATGGTGCATGGCCACAAAAACGGCATACCGGAATCCCGCCCTCGACGCTGCGGCGATCCACTCGTCGGGATTCCAACGGTCCGGCACAAATCGATCCGCCAATTTCCAGTAATCCACCGGCGCAATTTTGTTTGCCGGGGCCCAAGAACGGTCCCAAGGAGTCGCCGCGACCATCCCCCACGACAATTCCAACTCGCCGTGCACGCTCGCGATGCCCCAGTGAACCATCAGCCCCAACTCCCCTCCCCCGAACCACTGCGCCTCCGGATGCGTTGGCTTGGTGGAAACCAACCCCTCCGGTCGCATTCCCAAGGCCTCATGCTGTGCCGCCGCGCTTTCGTTGGTTTGATGTTTGCTCATTGAATTTGAATTTGATGCACAAAAAATAATGGGAAGATGAACACACCGGTTCTCTGCAGCACTCAACAGCAAGACCGATGGCTCCACAAGTTTATTTCACAAATTTTTCCATGTAATTTTTGACACATTCCCTTGGTGATGGCATAAAGTTTCTCGTGAATCCTCCCAGTGCGGTCATCCCATTCCCTGTCGCCACTCGACGGATTGACGCATCCCATGGGTTTTCCCTCGTGGAGGTGGTTCTGGCTCTCGGCATCGTCGGGTTCGCGATTGTTCCATTGCTGGGATTGCTTCCGACGGCGCTGGGAAATTTCAGAAGCAGTATTGATCGCAGCGCGACAGCGCGGATCGTGGAGCGACTCGGGAACGAGGCGAAGCAATCGGATTTCGATGCGGTGGGAACTTCAGTTGATGACCGGTTTTTTGACGAACAGGGAAATGAAATCTCCGACAGCGATAAGGCGATTTATCAAGCACGTGTGGTGGTCTTCGATGACAACGCCCACCTCAAGCGTTTGGTGATCCAAGTCGCACGGAATCCCGGCGGCCAGGCCACATTGGCCTCTGAAGATGGACTGTGGAAAGAAGGCGGAGCCTTGCCAGTGGCGACCCGGAGCGTGTTTTTGGCGCGGAGTTCGACCGAATGAAACAGGGCGGCTTCACGCTGGTCGAAGTGCTTGTCGCCTGTGCCGTATTGATGATTCTCATGGCCGTGCTGGCGGGCATGGTCAGCTTGACCTCGCGGACCTGGACGGGCACGCGCGGCAAGATCGAGCAATTCCAGCAAGCCCGCGCCGCCTTCGATGCCCTCACCTCGAGCTTGAGTGAGGCCACGCTGAATCCCGTGCTGGAATATGTGGACTCCAGCGGAAATTACCGCGATGCCTCCGACCGCAACTTCGTTCCCGCGCGCTATGTGCGGCGCTCGGATTTGCGCTTCAAAAGCGGCCCCGATCTCACAGGGCGCTCCGGTGCGACCACTCACGCCGTGTTTTTCCAATCCCCGCAAGGCGCCTCGGAAACCATCCAAGGCCTCGACCAACTTCTGAATACCTGCGGTTTTTTTGTGGAACTCGGCACCGACAGCGACTGGTTGCCTGGGATCGTGCCGGATTCCAAAGCGCGCACCCGCTTTCGCCTTATCCAACTCATCGAACCCACGGAAAACCTCGGCGTTTATTCGGCAAATGGAACCGCTTGGTATGACAGACCACTCGGAGACACAGACACCATGTCCGTCGCGGCGGAAAATGTGGTCGCTCTGGTGCTTTTACCCAAGCTTACCCAAGCCGATCAGGAGAGCGGCGGCTACAACGACGCCAGCCTTGCGCCGAACTACCTTTATGATTCAACCGTGGCTCGGGCAGACCCGAACCTCAACAGCCGTCATCAACTCCCTCCAGTCATCCAAGCCACGATGGTGGCCATCGATGAAACCAGCGCCTCGCGGGTGGATCATGCCGCGCTCAAATCGGTTCTCGATGGCCTTTTCAAGACCGTCGGCTCAACCACCGACTCCGCCCAACCCGGTCTGGCGAAAGACTTGAAAACTTTGGAGGACTTCCTTGTGACTGAAGGCATCTCCTACCGCATCTTCACCTCAAACATCGCCTTGAAAGCCGCGAAATGGAGCCGCGAACAAGCAAATTGAATACTCCGCATTCCGAGAACGGTAGCCAGCAAGCCCCCGCTTCGCCCAGTCGACCAAGCCAAGGCAGGGACGCCGTGCCGTCGGGGTCCCAAGCCTCAGGCGCGCAGCGCAGGCCCTACCCTTTCCACACGCACTCCACCCGGGGAGCTGCGTTGGTGATCGTTCTGGCATTTCTGGTCTTGATCACTGTCATGGCCGTCGCGTTTTTCACCAGCACAAGTGGTGAGGCCACGGCTTCCAAGGTGGAATCCGAGTCCCTCTCCGTCAGGCAGTTGGCCGATTCCTCCGTTCAATATGTCCTTAGCCAGATCCGCAACGCGACTTCGGGCGGCACGACCACCGCGTGGGCTTCCCAACCGGGTGCCATCCGCACCTACGGCAGTAACGGCGATCCACAATCGGTCTTCAAGCTGTATAGCGCCACCAGCATGGAGGAGTCCGTGCCTGCCGGCGGATGGAATCCTTCCAGCGACCAACCTGGTGCAACTTGGAGCACCGACAAGGCCCTCTGGACCGACCTCAACGCCCCCGTCGCGAGCGGCAATCGCACCGTGTTTCCCATCATCGACCCCCGCGCCGCCGCCGCCCCCTCGGGAAAATCCCACCCCATGGTGGATGGTTTTTCCTACAATGCCACCGCCATGCCCGGCGCGGTCCTCCCGACAAGCACCGACGACGCCAACGCCCGCATTCCCATGCCCGTGCGCTGGCTCTATGTCCTCAAAGACGGCCGCTTCACCGCCCCCAGCGGAGGCAATGGCACCACCGCCAACTTTTCGGGATCAGACCCCAAACCCACCACCACCAACCCCATCGTCGGCCGCGTCGCCTTCTGGACCGACGACGAGACCTGCAAACTCAATCTCAACACCGCCTGCGGCGGAAATTACTGGGATGTGCCATTCTTCACAGCCGGAATCGAACTTCACTTTTCACGATACAAACCGGTGAAAAACGAGTTCGCCCGCTATCCCGGCCATCCGGCGACTACGAGCCTTGCACCGGCGCTCTGGTCCTTCGGAGGCCTCTCCTCGCCCAATACCAGCCTTTTTCCGACAATGAATCCCCCCCTAGATTATAGGTATTCAAATACAGGCGATACCGCTGCAAGTGTTGCCACAGCAGATGTCACCCCTTCACTCTCTTCCTCAGCTAAAAACTTTTTGCAAAATTGCTTAAAACTCAATCCCCGGAATGAATGGGGGGGGTCAGCCATGGGCAGCCAAGCGACCGTCCTGGGGAAAAATGAAACAGATCCGGTGCAGCCATTGGATGGCGATCGCCTCTTCGCCTCTATCGACGAAATTCTATATGGCATGCCCAGCTCCTCTGGCAACAGCACAAGACCGACAAACCCTTTTAATCTTGCCCCTGCAGACGTCGATAAACTCCGCTTCTTCCTCACGACGCACAGTCGTGCACCAGATACTAATCCTCTGAACCAACCCAAAGTAGGCATCTGGCCTATCCCTGAGAACCCCGCAAAACGCACACCCACAGACAAGCTCATCGCCTTTTGCTCCTCCCTTGATGGAACATCCTACTATTTCACGAGAAACAACAGCTCCAGTTCCACCGCCGACTGGACTACCCGTAACGACAAAGTTTTCGACTACCTCGACTCCTCCCTGCAAGAAAACATTCCTGGATTCGGCGGCAGCCTTGGCACCAGATATGGCGTCCCCGGCACCCGCCGCATCCTAACACAGATATACGACTACATCCGCGGATCTGTAAATTTATCAGATACTTATTCAGCTACAAATCCAAACGCATCGGCACCATACGCTTTTAGCAGCGGCCAAGTGCTGCCCATTTTAATTAGTAAAGGCCAGACCTACAAAGGGCATGGTCGATTCATTACGCTGAAGCAAGCGGCCTTGCAATTTATCGCTGTGGCAGCAAATCAACCTCCTTGCCAGATTGATACCGCAACCGGCCTTCCTATTGGAGCGCCAAATGCAACATTCAGTGGAAATTTTACGGGCACAATCAACGAAATGCATCCTTGGGTAGGCACACCGAGCATTCCCGCTATCACTGGAGATGGCAATGGAACTTGGACAATTAATGCAACAAACTCCCATCCAATCTCCAACAATGCTACGATCAATAACAGCACTATCACTCTCCCATGGCAAACCCATGCCGGCCTCCCTCTTTTGTCCAACAAGTGGATCTCCAGCAACTCACTCTACACAGCTTCCGACAACGCCTCGGTCGCTTTGCGGAACCAATGCATAAATCCCCGCTACCACGGTTCTAACGCAACTTACTCGACGAATAGCTCATGGGATCTTCTCCACGATCCCTTTCCGGTAGCCTCTCCAGGAAAACTCGGTCCCCACCAAACCCTCGTCCAAGCCGCGATTTTAATTGATCCCTTCCTTGTAAACCCCGGCATACCACCCTACGAAGGAAAATACCAAGTCGTTGTTAAAGGATTGGATAGATTTACAGCCAATGGCATAAACTTAGGTTTCCCTGCCCAGGTCGCCCAAACCTCCTCTCCCACACCTACAGTGAAAGGGCTCGACCAGCCTGGCTTCTATAGCATTTCCACTGATGCACGCGGCACAACCACTTCAGTCAATAACAAAAAATTAACTTTTGTTAGCGGTAGGGTCTTAGTCGGCCCAGGTTCTGACAATGGCGCAACATTTCCATTTACCGGCGGGGAAATTACGATTGAAATTCGCACTGAACCCTCCGGTGATCCAACGCTTCCGGGCAACCTCGGGGATTTAATTCAGACAATCTATTTAGAATTCCCGGATTCTACTTTCCCGACCCCCAAATTACCTCCTATGCCATATGGCCCAACCACTGATGGCCAGCACCGGCGAGGTGGTGGTCCAGGGCAACTTCTCAGCAGCAACACATCCATTTCTGGTGTAGCTCTTTTGCCTCCCAGCTCGATGCTGACTTTCGATGGAAACAGCACCCTATCGCGAAATCCAAATTTCGGAGTTGGCGAGACGGTTTTTAATACGGTCGGGGCAACCAGAGCGAATTTTATGAATGCGCAACTCAGAGACAGCTATATCCTGCCTGAGCGAATGACAGATCCCGCCAGTGACGAACGCGGGAAACTCACCTGCGACACTATCCGCTCCGTGGAGCTTCTTTATGGCGATGCGCGTGTCATTTCGGCTCTGCCCGTGGTTGGAAAGAATTTTTTTGCACCGCATATTTATTATCACGATACCGACATGCGGAGCGCGCACACATTGCGCACAGGGTCTGCGGGCGGTTGGACTGCTGGCAATTTCCGAGGGGCCACCGATCACATGCTTTCAAATGCCATATTATCAAATGCAACATTCAGCTATATAGATTCTTCTAATACTTACGCTCAGTCATACCGCGGCCTGCCAGCAGGATCAAATGCAAAAATCAGATCGCTTGGAGCGCAACCGTTCAATGGGATGTTAGCAGGAAGTCGCGCTTACAATGTGGGCAGCACATTCCCTCATGTCACCAGCAGCGTGGATTTCAATGATACTACATTCCAGTCTATCTGGAGCAATGGTGGCGACTACAATACAGAACCGGGTCGGTTATTGGACGGAGCCTTTATTGGAAAGGCAAACGAGGCAGGAACAATGCTTCGATCTACAACTGGCAATTACGATGCCCGAAACACCAATCCTGACTTTAACTTCGAGACTTTTGAATTCGCGTTAGAGAACTTGAATAACTCTCCCAGTCGCCAAGTTTCCTCCCCTGTGATTTTTGGCTCTCTGCCCGTTGGCTCTACTCCTGCGGAATCTTGGCGCACACTGCTTTTTAGTCCCAACCCGAATTCCAAGACCCATGTGGCGCTATCGGAAGTCAATTCTGCTGGCCTAACACCAACGGCGGGCAAGGCCCCCGACTACTTGCTTCTGGATTACTTCAACATGCCAATTGTCGAGCCTTATGCGATCAGCGAGCCGTTTTCCACTGCAGGGCGAGTAAATATGAACTACCAGATGGTTCCCTTCACCCATATTCGCCGCGATACTGCACTCCGAGGAGTCTTGGGTCCAGGCATGCTCACGGCCGTGGAAGATTCAAAAGCTCCCTTCTATAAAAATCAAAATCCTCGATACGCTTTAAACGCTACATACCGGACTTTCCTTCAGAATACTGGTCATTGGGCCTTCCGATATCCGATCCATCTTAGTGAAACGCTCAAGCAGTTCGATCAAAGATTTTCCAACGGCGACATCTTCCGTTCCCCGGCAGAAATTTGCTCGATCTGGCTCTATCCTGGCAGGCAGCCAACTGCGACCGCACCCGAGAACCCCTCGATTGCGTTGGTGAATTGGGATCCTGCCTCAAACAACATCAAATCCTGGTGGTATGATAGCCCCGGTGGAACACGCAAGTCACTCACCGGCGACAACCTCCGCGAGCGCCCCTACTCCACGCTCTACCCGCGCCTGACGACCAAGTCGAACACCTACACCGTCCATCATCGCGTGCAGACCTTGCAGAAAGCCCCTGGCGGCTCGCCGACCGTCTGGGATGAATCCAAAGACAAGGTTGGCGCGGAATATCGCGGCTCGGCGCTGGTCGAGCGCTATATCGACCCGTCGGACCCTAACATCCCCGACTTCACGCTCCCGGCGAATGCGGGCAAGTCGATGGATGGCTTCTACCGCTTCCGCATCCTGCAAACCAAAAGGTTCGCTCCATGAGGCGAGGGGGATTTTCGCTGTTGGAGCTGCTGGTGGTCATCGCCATTTTGGGGATTCTCCTCGCCTTGGCCGTTCCAGCGATGCAATCCACAGGCAGCGGGTTGGAAATGACCAGCGGGGCGGATTTGCTCACCTCGCAACTTCGACTCGCCCGCCAGACCGCGATTGCCCGCAACCGCAATACTGAACTGCGCCTTCTTTCCCATAACGACGAGCTGGGAAATCCCCGCATCCGAAGCGTCGCGCTCTACATCGCGGCCGAGGAAGCCGGCACGCCCCCCAGCGCTCTCACCCGCCCGCTCAAGCTGCCGGCCTCGGTCTGCATCGACTCCGGCAGCACACTCTCCCCGCTGCTGGGAAACTTGGAAAAATCCACCGGCGCTCAACTCGAGGTCACGATCCCCGGAGTGGGAATGGACTACGAAGCCTACACCATTCGCTTCCGACCCGACGGCAGCGCGGAAGTCCCCTCCGCGAAGGCCTCGAACTTCCTGACCCTCCGTGCGGCTCGCCTCGACGATCCGCTCACGGAACTCCCCGCCAACCACGCAGTCATCCAAATCTCCTCCTCGAACGGCCAGGTGCGGGCCTACCGCCCATGATCCCATCACCATGAAAAAACACATCCTCACCCCGCTTCTCGCCGGCCTCGTCCTCACCATGCCCGCCATCGCTCAAAAACCGATCCTCAACGGCACCGACTGGAAAGACACCGCCGGCCAACCGATTTCCGCCCACGAGGGATTCATCGGGCGTTTCGACGGGGCGTTTTACTGGTATGGGACAAGCTACAAAGGGAACGAGACAGGAAAATTCGGCCCCGAGGGCGCGCCGCTCCAAAATTCCTTCAATGTCTACCGCTCCACCGACCTCGTGGATTGGGAGTATCTCGGCGAGGCGTTGAAGTTTCCGAAAACCGGCTTCGGCTCCGAGGGCACCTCGCACCGGCCTGGCGTGCTCTACAACGACAAAACCAAAAAGTATGTGATGTGGTTTTTTCACTTCATCAAATTCCCGGATGTCATGCTCACCGTCGCCACCTCCGACAGCCCCGCCGGGCCGTTTGTGATCGAAGGCCTCAGAAAAAGCAGCGAGCCAAACGGCTGGGCGCAGGACCTCGGCGTCTTCAAGGACAGCGATGGCAAAGCCTACATCGTGTATGACGATGGACACAGGAATCTGCGCGTCGATCTCCTCACCGACGACTACCTCGACACCACCCGCGAAAGCGTGATCGCCATCAAGGCCGGTCCCACGCACGAGCAAAAATACGAGGGCTCCGCCATCGCCAAATACAACGGCAAATACATCGTGGCCGGCTCCGGAGTGAACGGCTGGAACCACAGCGACACGACCTACGCGGTCGCGGATTCACCCATGGGCCCGTATTCCGCCCCCGCCCGCCTCGGCGAGAAAAACAGCTGGGGCGCGCAGATTTCCAATTTCCTCCTCATCGAAGAAACCAACACACTCGTGGCCCTCTTCGACCAATGGTGGGCCGGCCCCGCCGGGAAGAAAGACCTCGACCAATCCCGCTACCTCCTGCTGCCGGTGGAACTCGATCCCGCCACCGGCACCGCCACCATGCCCTACCAGAAGGAGTGGTTCCCCTTCGGCAAAAACGGCACACCCAAGCCGTAATCCTAAACCACTCTTGTGAATCCTGTCTTCCTGTCAAAAATTCTGTCAGGAGGATCCCCGCTTCTCATAGCCATCGCCACCCAGCTGGCTTGCCCGCTTGCGGCGTTTTCCGAACCTCCACCCGACTACCCGGATGCCTACAATGTCGTCTGGACGACCCCGAGCCAAAACGCCTCCGAGTCGATGCCCTGCGGCGGCGGCGATATCGGGCTCAATGTCTGGGTCGAGAAAGGAGAGGTGCTTTTCTACCTCTCCCGCAGCGGAGCCTTCGATGAGAACAACCTCTTCCCGAAACTCGGCAGGGTTCGCCTGAAACTCAGCCCGAATCCCTTCACCAGCGGCCCGTTCCGCCAGGAACTCAAGCTTCGCGAGGGCTTGGTGGAAATCGAAGGCGGCGACTCCCGCGCGACCGTGCGCCTTTGGGTCGATGTCGAAAAGCCGGTCGTGCATGTGAATATCGAGAGTGCCAAGCCCACCAACCTCGAAGCCATCTACGAAAACTGGAGAATCAACGAGCGAAGCCTCGCGAATACCGAGGAGCGCCACGCGATGCTCAGCTTTCAGGATGCCCCGGTCTCGCCAGTGATCCATCCAGACACCGTCGCCTTCGCAGGGAACGGCGTCACATGGTATCACCGCAACAAGAACTCGCTGGTCTTCGACATGACGGTCGAGCAGCAGGGCCTCGCCGCGGTGAAGGACAAACTCTGGAATCCGCTCCCGGGGCTTACCTTCGGCGGACGCATGTTCGGCGCAGGCCTCAAACCCGCCGCCGAGGGCAGTGGCCGCTATGCGAGCACGGACTTCAAATTCTGGACGCTCCAAAGCGAAAAACCCCAGACCAAACACGATGTGCAAATCGCCCTACACATCGCCACCACGGAGAATCTCGCCCAGTGGCAGGAAGGCTTGGACTCCCTCGAAAAACAAGCCCTCGCCAACCCCGCCGACGACGAGGCCGAGAGCCGCTCCTGGTGGGCCGCCTTCTGGAAACGCAGTTACATTGTCATCCAACCTGGCCCGCCGCGCCCGGACTCGGCCGAGTGGCGCGTGGGACGGAACTACCAGCTCTTCCGATACCAACTCGCCTGCAATGCCAAGGGCGACTACCCGACCAAGTTCAACGGGGGGCTTTTCACCTTCGACCCCGAGTATGTGAACCCCAAGTTCCCCTACACGCCGGACTACCGGCGCTGGGGCGGTGGATCGTTCACCGCGCAGAACCAACGCCTCGTCTATTGGCCGATGCTCAAGAGCGGGGACTTCGACATGCTTCCCTCACAACTCAACTACTACGCCCGCCTCCGGCAAAATGCCGAAATCCGCAGCGAGGCCTACTGGGGCATCAAAGGCGCAAGCTTCACCGAGCACCTCGAAAATTTCGGCCTCCCCATCGCCTTTGTGTGGGATTGGAAACGCCCGCCCACAGCACCGGTCGGCGTGGAAAGTAACGACTGGCTGGAATACCAGTGGGACACCGTCTTCGAGTTCGGCCAGATGGCCCTCGACCTCCACCGCTACACCGGTGCCGACATCTCGGCCTACCTTCCGTTCATCGACAGCAGCCTCGTCTTTTACGACGAGTATTACCGCCAAGCCGCCCTCGCCCGTGGCACCAAGCCCCTCGATGAAGCCGGCAAACTCATCCTCTACCCAGGCACGGCCTGCGAAACCTACAAGATGGCCTACAACCCCAGCTCGACCATCGCCGCCCTCCAGACTGTATTGCGCAGCCTGCTCGACCTCCCCGAAACCGCCACCACACCTGAGCAACGCAGCCGTTGGACTGCCATGGCCAACCGCATTCCACCGATCCCATTCCGCGAGGTGAAGGGCCATAAAACCATCGCTCCCGCCATCGTCTGGTCGCGCATCAACAATATCGAAATCCCCCAACTCTACCCGGTTTATCCATGGGGCATCTACGGTGTGGGAAAACCCGATCTCCAAGTCGCCATCGACACTTGGCGGCATGGGGTGGACCGTCCGAGCCAACGCGGATTCGTGAGTTGGCATCAGGACAATATCTTCTGCGCCCGTCTGGGCCTCACCGACGAAGCCGCCGCCCTCACCCTGAAAAAACTCGGCGACTCCGAGCGGCGCTTCCCAACCTTCTGGGGACCGGGCCACGACTGGGTGCCCGACCACAACTGGGGCGGCTCGGGCATGATCGGCCTCCAGGAAATGCTCCTCCAAACCGATGGACAAAAAATCCTGCTCTTCCCCGCCTGGCCAAAAACCTGGGATGTGAGTTTCAAACTCCACGCTCCGCACGGAACCACCGTGGAAGCCGAACTCCGAGGCGGCGAAGTCGTGCATCTCAAGGTCACTCCCGAAGAGCGGAACAAGGATGTCGAGCTCCTGCTCCCGGCAAAAAACCCGTGAGCCAGGAAGCAACCGGCGCCACACCCCTCTTTAGCGGCTGTCTATAACTGCCGTTTCCTCAATCGCTCAATACACCAAGAAGCAAATCAAATCCCCCTGCTGGAAAAAAACGTCACCGGTAGCCGGGGAGAAACGCCGTCTCGGCCGCGAACATTTCCAACGCCATTTTTTTGATCTCCGCAGGGGAGAGAACGGCGGAGGTCAGCGGATCGAGCAGGAGGGCATGGATGGCCATTTCCTTGCTGCGTTCGATGGCGGCTTGGGCGGCGAGGCTGATCATTGGCATGTTCGAGGCCGAGATGGCCGCCATCTGCGGTGGCAAGGCTCCAAAGCGTGTGGGTTGGATGCCCGTCGCATCGACCATGCAGGACACCTCGACGCATCCATCGAGAGGCAGGTTGGAAATGAGCGGGCCTGCGCCGTCGCGGCAATTCATGATGTTTCCATGGATGCGGGTCGGGGAGTCCTTCTCACGGGCCTCGATGATCCAGCTGGCGTATTCCCAACTCCGGTCCCAGCCGAGTTGGCCTTTGCCCTTGAGCATTTCGGCCCGCTCTTTGTCGCTCTCCGCGCGCCAGGTCGGCCAGTTGTTGGCATAAAAACTGGACTCCCCGTGGTAGCGGTCACGGCAGTATTTTTCGATGAGATCCTTCCGCTTCCGGTAATACGGGAGGTATTCGGAAAGGTGTCCGCTGGACTCGGTGATGAAGGCCCCGAAGTGGATCATCATGTCTTTGCGAACAAGATCCTTCGCGTCCTCGGCATCGGCAGGTTTCCCGGCGAGGTCGGCGCGGGCTTTTTTCATGAGGTCGGGATACAGGTCACGGCCTTGGTGGCGGAGCTTCACAAACCATGCGAGGTGGTTGATGCCCGCGCACTCCCATTCCATCTCGTGATAAGGAACCCCCGCGCGGTTGGCGAGAAGGTGGCCGGTTCCTTGCACGGAATGACAAAGCCCAACGACAGGGAGGCGCGATGTGCGAGCGGCCGCGGCGCAGAGCATTCCCATGGGATTCGTGTAATTCAGCACAATCGCCTGCGGGCAGAGGCGCTCGGCGTCGCGGAGGACATCGAGCCAAACGGGAATCGTCCGCAGGCCTTTGAAAAGCCCGCCTGGCCCAATGGTGTCGCCGATGCACTGGTCGAGGCCGTATCGCGCGGGAATATCGTTGTCGTGCCGGACGCACTCCAGACCGCTGACCTCAATGCAATTCACAATGTAGTCCGACCCCTTGAGCACCGTGCGGCGGTCCGGCGAAGCGCTGACCTTCCATCCCTTCGCGCCGATCTTGGCGATGAGTTTTGAGATCACACCTTTCATCGCATCAAGGCGCTTGCGGTCGATATCCACCAAAGCGATCTCCCCACCGCGATTTCCGGGCGTGAGAAGAAGATCATTCACAAGACGGGGGGTGAAACCACTGCCCGCACCAAGCATGGTGACCTTGATCGGGCGTCGCATGGTTCCCTGAAGTCCTGCGGCGGCGGCGCTCTGGGTATGGGCTTGATGACCTTGGGGGGTGGGTTTGCGGGCGGGCTTTTTCATGTGTATTTGGGGTAACCAGCGTCTGCCCGTTCATCAAGTGCTGACTTGTGATCTATGAGATGTTATTTTGTGATATGGCTCGGACTCCGGCAATCGACAGAATGGTTCTCTCCTGCCCCTTTTCAGGCATTACAGAAGCGGCAAACAGCAAATCCTACTTCTTCGACAACAGCCGCAGAGGCGGGGATTATTTTGTGATCATTCAACGCACGGAGTCGGGGCTCGGTATTTTTCAAGAGGGGCGCCGCAGAATTGAGGTGCCACCAGGATTCGCCTTCGTGGCAGTTGTGCCGGAACGCAGCCGGTATTTTTTTGATTCCGGGGAACCGTGGGTTTTCACATGGATCAATTTCTACGGCGGGCTGGCCTGTGAGTTCTCAAAAGCGCTACGCGAAGAGCATGGCCCGGTCGTCCCGATGGCATCCCACGGCGAGGCCTTTCGGATGTTCCTCTCAATAGCGGAGTCGGCCTCGGCCAAATCCCGCGATCCGTGGCGCCATTCGACAAACTGCTTTGAATTCCTCTCCACTTGGATGGGCGAACTCTCGCGTCCATCGGGCGTCACCTCGGACCCCGTGGATATGGGCACCGAGATCATGAAGCAGCGGTTTCGCGAGCCACTGGCCGTCAAAGAAATCGCCGCACAGGCGGGTCTCACCCGCGAACATTTTTCGCGGCTCTTCACCGAGCGCCATGGCATCGGCCCAGCCGCCTACCTTCGTGCGATCCGATCCCGCCAGGCGTCTCGCCTTCTTGCCGAAAAAAACCTCTCCCTGCGCGAAATCGCCCTGCGCTCGGGGTTCCCATCCGTTTCCGCCATGAGGAGGGCGAACGCATGATCTTCTTTCACCCCCCCCGCATCCGTTGACGGAATGCGGTCGGAGAAAATCCGGTGACTTGCTTGAAGCGCTTTGAGAAGTGGTATTCATCGAAGAATCCCAATTGGGCGGCGATCTCCTTTCCGGAAAGCCGGGTTTGGGCCATCAACTCACAGGCCTGATCCATCAACCGCGCGGAGCGGTAGCGACCTGGAGACATTCCTGTTTTTTGTGTGAAGGCTTTGCGAAAGGTCTCGAAGGAGACCCCGAGAGAACGGGCCACTTGCGCCAGATCCATTGACTGCGCCTCGCGGCTTCCCAGCATCGCACAGGCCCGCTCGATCCATGCCGGGCTTTCCGACGACTCCCCACTCGAGACTCCGATGATTTCGCCAAGGAGGGTTTGAAGCCGACAGACCTGTCTGATGGCCGCATCGCGGCCCTGTGATTTTCCTTCCTCAAGGCAGGCCGCAAGCCGCTTCTCCCAAAACTCAATGGGCGAGAGATGGAAAATCGGACGCGCCGGAGAAAGCAACCCCCGCTCGCGCCACACATCGAAGACTGGACCCTCGAACACGATGAAAAATTCGTTCCAGTGGCCATCCGGGCCAGCGCCGTAGCGGTGCGCCACGCCTGGGAGCAGCACAATCAAGTCGCCGGGACCAAGCTGACGATCGCCGACAACTTCATCCCAATACTTACATTTTCCCTCCAACGAATAAACCAGTGCATAGCATTCGAGGCGGCGTTGGCGGCCCTGGTCCCTGCCTGTGCTTTGGTTGATTCTTCCTGAAATTTTGATCGATCCCAGCGGGCTTGTGCAGGAGTTTTGAAAGACCATTTTTCTCTGAGAGTTTGGCATCTTTTGAATTCCCTTTTTTTACAAGACAAATACCAGAACATCCATTGGGAATTGAGAAGCGGAGATTCAGTGTTTGAAGTCATGACGCTCTGGAACTCGGATGAGGAACTTTTCAAAATCGCCCGCCAAGATCTCTACACTGCCGTGGTGGGTGACATCATGGACACACTGGGATTCAAAACCCAATTCCTGCCGCCTCAGGTTCAACCTCTCCGTGAGGACATGGTCGTCATCGGGCGGGCCATGCCTGTGCTTGAAGCGGATGATGACGGCGGGGAAGGCCCGGGACGCGTGAATGAACTCCTGAACCGCCCGTTTGGATTGATGCTGCGGGCGCTCGACGACCTCCGACAAGACGAGGTCTATGTCTGCAGCGGATCGTCACCGACCTATGCGCTGTGGGGCGAACTCATGAGCACCTGCGCAATGAACCAAGGCGCAGCGGGGGCAGTCGTCGATGGATATTCCCGCGACACACGAGGCATTCTGAAATTGAACTTCCCGACCTTCTCCCACGGTCGTTACGCCCAAGACCAGCGCCCGCGAGGCAAGGTGATCGACTTCCGTTGCTCCATCAAACTCGGCGAGGTCGTCATCCGCCCGGGTGATATCATTTTCGGTGATCTCGACGGTGTTTGTGTCGTCCCCAAGGCGATCGAGGAGGAGGTCATGGTCAAGGCGCTGGAAAAAGCACGCGGCGAGAAAAGGGTCTTCGAGGCGATCAAGCAGGGCATGAAAGCCCAGCAAGCCTGGGACACCTATGGCATCCTTTGAGCTGATCCATTCCCCGAAGGCCGAACTCGGCGAAGGCCCCTTGTGGCACGAGAATGCTCTGTGGTGGGTGGATATCCACGCAGGCACACTCAACCGCTTGAATCCCGCCAACGGCGACACATCAACCCGCCCGACCAACGATTCCCTCGGCGCGGCTTGCCCGTGTGCGGATGGACGCTGGTTGTTGGCTCAGCGCCGTGGTTTTTCCCTCCTTGATTGGCAGACCGGCCAGATTGAACCCCTCGCCTCCATTGATCTGCCGACTGAACAACGACTGAATGACGGCAAATGCGATCCCGTTGGACGCTTTTGGGCTGGGTCGATGAGTGAACCGCCCCGTCATAAAAGCGCCTTCCTCTTCGCGCTGGAGGCCGATGGTCGTGTGACAAAGGTCCTCGATGGAATTTCCCTTTCGAATGGACTGGCGTGGTCAAGCGATGGGGGCACGATGTTTCATGCCGACAGTCTGGAACAGACAGTCACCGCCTACGATTTCGAGTGCGCTGACGGAACGCTTGGCAAAAGTCGCGTTTTGGTGCGCTTTCCCGAATCGATGGGCTGCCCCGATGGACTCACCATCGATAAGGAAAACCATCTCTGGATCGCGATGTGGGGCGGTTCCTCGGTGGTGCGCCTCCACGGCGAGACCGGGAAGATTCTGGAAAAAATCGATCTTCCGGTGACCCAGCCAAGCTCCTGCTGTTTTGGAGGCGCGCAGTTCGACCAGCTTTTCGTGACCTCCGCGTGGTCGGGAATGAGCAATCTGCAGCGCGAACGCGACCCGCTTGCCGGCTCCATCTTCCGCATTTCCACATCCACCTCGGGATTTCCTCCCGTTCCGTTTCAACACACCAAACCCACACCATGAAAATCACTGAAGTCAAAGTCTGGCTCGTCGAAGGCATCAAATACAATTGGACACTCCTCAAAATCCACACAGACACCGGCCACACCGGTGTGGGCGAATCCACCAACTGGCCCGGCTCTCCGATCATCGAGGCGGCCACACGCCATGTCGGCGAGCGCATTGTGGGCTTGGATCCGATGAAGACCGATTTCATTTGGACCAAGCTTTACCGAGACCTCAACTGGATCGGGCCAACGGGTGCCAGCCTCTGCGCCATCAGCGGCATCGACATGGCGTTGCTGGACCTGAAGGGCAAGGTGCTCGGCGTTCCCTGCTATGAACTCCTCGGCGGGGCGTTTCGCAAACGGCTCCGCCTTTATGCGAACTACTGGTTCACCGGCGGTGGCCACAACGCCGCCGATTACGCCCGTCAGGCCAGAGTTGTCAAAGACGCCGGATTCCTCGGGCTAAAATTCGACCCCTTCGCGCACACAAACTACCTCTACGGCGAGGACCTCTCGACCAATCTGGAGCTGAGCCCTGCCCAGCAGGATTTGGCTGTTGAAGTCACCAAGGCCGTTCGTGATGCCATTGGGCCGGAAATGGACATGATGATTGAAACCCATGCCATGCTGAACACCCGCACCGCGCTGGTAATGGCCGAGCGCCTCGCCCCGCTGGGCGTCACTTGGTATGAAGAGCCGGTCGGCCCCGAAAATGCCAACACCCTCCGCGCCATCCGCGAGCGCGTGACTCCCTCCGTTCCACTCTGCGTGGGCGAGCGCCACTACACGCGCCATGGATTCCGTCCGGTTCTCGAGCAACATCTCTGCGATGTCATCATGCCCGACATCACCCGCTGCGGCGGTCCCTCCGAGATGAAACGCATCGCCACGATGGCCGAGGCCTATGGCGTTCCAATCGCCCCCCACAACCCCAATGGCCCGCTCAGCACCCTCGCCAGCGCCCATGTCTGCGCGAGCATCCCGAACTTCTTCCGGTGCGAATTCATGTTCAATGATGTGCCGTGGCGCGACTCCGTGATCACCCATCCGTTGGATGTTTCCGACGGCTACCTCCAGCTCTCGGATCGCCCCGGCCTCGGAGTTGATCTCGTGGAGGAGGAAATGGAAAAACATCCCGGCATCCGTCGCCTCGACGAACGGCAAAATTTCTACGTCTGACCCATGTCCCTCGCCATCGATCTCATCGGACGGGTTGCCCTCGTCACCGGCGTCACCAGCGGCATTGGAGCGGGGATCGCCCACATGCTCGCAAAGGCGGGGGCCGATGTCGCCGGGTGCGGCATGTCCGATTCCAGCAGCGCCAAAGCGTCTGCCTTTGAATCCGCCGTCGCCGCCGCAAGCCAACGCGCCTTCTACCAACAAACCAATGTGGAAAGCCCCGCAGAACTGGAGGCTTTGGTGAATGCCGTTGTCGCCAAATTCGGAAGGATCGATATCCTCGTCTCCAGCGCGGGCCGCAATGTCTTCAAGGGTGCCGAACATTGCTCCGAAGCCGAGTGGATGGGCAACATGGACCTCAACCTCGCCAGCCATTGGCGCCTTGCGAAACTCTGCAAACCGCATCTGGAAGCCTCTGGTCACGGCGTGGTGCAGATCATGACCTCGAACCACGCCTGGGCATCGATACCCGGTTGCTTTCCCTACAATGTCGCCAAGACCGCGCTCACCGGCCTCGTGCGCAGTCTGGCGATCGAGTGGGGACCGAATGTGCGCGTCGTGGGCATCGCCCCCGGGTTTATCGAAACCCCCGGCAACGACGAGTGGTTCGCCTCGTTTCCCGACCCTGCGGAGGAACGCGAACGCACGATCCGATCCCACCCCGCCGGAAAACTCGGCACCTGCGAGGAGATCGGCGCGTGGAGCGCATTTCTCGCCAGCGATTACGCAGCCTTCGCAACCGGAACGACCTACCTCATCGACGGTGGCCGTCTCGCCCTGCTCCAGGACGCTTGAAGCTCCGGAATTTTTCTCACTAGATCGGCGGGCATTATCCAATCTGGATGCTTGGGACAGTTGCTCTACAGCCGCACTCATGGAGCATCGATTGGCAAATCGTTTTTTGATGCCCAGAAACCAATCAAAGTTTAGCAATCTTATAAGGCTTATGTTTTCATTGTAAATCGGGATAATTTAAATATAAATCACCCATCATGGACCCAGTCAAAAATCCCTACGCCCCCGGTGCCGGCACCCAACCCCCGGAGTTGGCCGGCCGCGATGAGGTGCGCGAAACCCTTCGAATCTGCTTGGAGCGGGTTCGGGCCGGCAAACCGACAAAAAGCATTCTGATGGTGGGTTTGCGGGGTGTTGGAAAAACAGTGCTCTTGGACAAACTGCGGGAGGATGCCGAAGCCAGAGGGTTGCACACCATTCGAATGGAGGCCCCGGAAAACCGGTCCCTGCCTGCGATTCTAGCCCCCCAATTGAGACAGGCCCTGCTCCGTTTGTCGCTCAACCATCAAGCCCGCGAATTGGCGCAGCGGGCCCTGCGCGGACTGGCAGGGTTTGCAAAAGCCCTCAAAGTCAAATTCAAGGACATTGAGGTCGGTCTGGATTTGGAACCCGAACCCGGACTCGCGGACAACGGCGATCTGGAACATGATCTCCAAGCACTTCTCGAAGTGGCTGGCAGCGCAGCCAAGAGCGCTGGAACGGCACTTGTTTTGTTCATCGACGAACTGCAATATGTGGAAGAAGGCCAACTCTCCTCGCTGATCACAGCACTCCACCGCACAGCGCAGCGGAGCCTGCCGGTGGTTCTTGTCGGTGCAGGATTGCCACAACTCCCGGGCATGATGGGACGTGCCAAATCCTACGCCGAACGCCTTTTTGATTTTTCAACGATTGGCCCGCTGACGGATGATGCCGCAAGGCAGGCGCTCAAGAAGCCCGCAGAGGATGAGGGGGTCGCCTTCGAGAAAGAGGCTCTGGATCGCATCGTTGAGGAAACAAAAGGCTATCCGTATTTTCTTCAAGAGTGGGGCAAGCAAGCGTGGGAAGTCGCGGACTCCTCGCCGATCACAAAAAGCGATGTCAACAACGCAACAGCAATCGTAATCGCCGCATTGGACGAAGGTTTTTTTCGTGTGCGATTCGACCGCTTGACCCCTTTGGAGAAGCGCTATCTGCGGGCGATGTCCGAGCTGGGGCCCGGCCCCCATCGTTCCGGAGACATCGCTGGGGCGCTCGGGCGGGAGGTCACCAACTTGGCTCCCACCCGCAGCCAACTGATCCTTAAAGGAATGATTTGGAGCCCCAGTCACGGCGACACCGCCTTTACAGTCCCGTTGTTCGATCAATTCATGAAGCGCGCCATGCCTGGCAAGGATTGGAAAGACTGAAGCAAGCGGCAGGGGTAACCTGCCTTTTCACCAAGAGCTGCTTTCCAGCCTGATCGGCGCTTTGTGAGCTTCGTTGGCAAATCGTTCTCGGCGGTCGCAGACCGCCGCTACAATCCACGGACTTCGTCGGAGGCAGCGGGCTCAGTTAGTTTATCCCCTTGGGCTTTGGCACGAGCGGCGGAACAAGGGAGTCGCGGGGCTGGTCCCACAAGCGCCACGGATCGTTGTGGCGGCGCATCTCAGCGAGAAGCAGGCGTTTCATGTGGGAGAGTTTTTCCGCATAGGCGGGATCGTCGGCGAGGTTGCGCTGGTTTGCAGTCGGCTTCACACCGGTGACGGCGACGATGCTGGGATCGTGGTGTTCGATCAGGAGTTCATCGGGATTTTCTGCAAGGTTGAAAAGCTGCGTCTCCCGCACCTGTCCATCCATGGCGTCATATTGGATAAGCTTCCAGTCGCCCTCACGCACACTGCGGATGCCAGGTTTGGTGCCTCCACTATAGACGCCATAGAGTGTCTCGCGGACGGTTGGTTTTTCACCCGCAAGAACGGGACGGAAACTCACTCCCTCATTGGTCGCCGGGGGAATGATTCCGGCGAAGTCGCAGAGCGTTGTGAGGGTGTCGAGAAGGTAGATGTTGCCCATAGCGCGCGCCCCCGCTTTCACACCCGGGCCTTTGACGAGAAGGGGCACACGCCAGGAGTGTTCGTAGAGGTTTTGTTTTCCCATGAGCCCATGTCTCCCAATGCCGATGCCATTGTCAGCGGTGTAAACAATGACGCTGTTGTCCAATTCACCCATCTCTTCGAGTTTTTCCAAAACCAGCCCGATTTGGGCATCGATGTTTTCCATACACGCGAATTCACGACCGGTCTCGTTGCGGATTGTTGCCGGGTCGCGATTCTCCCAAACGCCACTCACTGCCACTTCATCGCGAAGGTTCGGATGACCATGGGGAAACGGATGCTCAGGAAGCCAGTTGGGAGGGACCGGCGGAGCTTGGGAATTTACTGCCAACTTGGCATTCGAGTCCGTCAGGTTGACGGCACCGTATTTCTCAAGCAACTCGGGGGTTCCGTCGCGAATGTCGTGGGGATGTGAAAACCCGAAGTAAATGAAGAAGGGATTGGCGTCCTTCTCTCCCTCACGCGTGTTGAGAAACTCGAGCACCTGATCGGCATGCCACGCGCTGCCCGTCGCGGCATCCCCTCCCCGCTTGGTGGCTTCGCGACGAATGGTGAATTCCTTGTCGGCCTCTTGATAAGTGGCCCCCGACTTGCAGGTGCGCATGGTGTCGTATCCGGCACGGTTGAAGACAGCGGGAATCGTTTCCTTTTCCAAATTCGGAGGACAGAGCGGCGGGGTGTGTGCTCCGATCGGTAAATGCCACAGAGTGCGACCTGACATGATCATGTAGCGCGAGGGGATACATACCGCCGCGTGAAAACTTCCCATGTTGTAAGCCCCATCGATGACCGTTCCTTGCGCCGCGATCCGGTCCAGATGGGGAGTCTCAAGCCGCGACGACGGATCGTAGCAGCGGAGGTGGAACGGAGCTTGATCATCGACGAGGATGAAAAGGAAATTGGGCCGCTTCGCCGCACTGGCTGTCGCTGAACCAAAAAGGATCACCAACACCAGGCAGATTGAGATTTTTAGCGGCAGCAATGCCCGCATGATCGGATGAGATTTATTCATTGTTTTTCTCAGAAGAAGGAAGCGTTGCTTCCAATTTTTGAAGGGTCGTGGAATGGGCGACGCTCTGACCATTGACCAGCAATTGGAACCCCGCCCCCCGGTTGTATTTTTGACCGTCGCGGTCCCAGAGGATGGTGAGCTCCTGCCCGTGGTAGTGGACGCGATCGAGGCAGAACCAGCCCCACTTTCCTTCTGGAACGAGCGGATTCACAACAATCTTGTCGTCGTGACGCGGGCGCAGACCGACAAGGCCCGTAATAACGAGATCGCAGAATGTGGAGTGGTTGTAGTCCTTGCCACGCTCCTTGTGGGGATGGGAATCGCGACCGGATTTTTTCAGGCGTTCGGCGATGACCGTGCGGGAAATCCAATCGCCGGTGTAGGGGTGGATGTTTTCATCGATCCACGGAACCACCTTCCCATCGGGCAGGCGTCGCCGATGTGAATTGGAGTAGGTGCGGAGGGTCTCGAAGAAGACTTTCCGATCCACGACCGACTGCTCGTAGTCGTTCAGGAGATTAGCCAGCGCGGTGAGCGTGATCGATGTCGCCAGCGGCCAGGAAGGCCCGTTCCACTGGCATTCGTGGCCCGTGTAGGAAAGCGTGAATTTCGGGTGTCGTTGCTCAGGGAAGGTTGGGCCGAACGGGGCTTTGAAGCCCTCGGAATCGGAGAGTTCTCGCCAGCCCGATTCGTAGCCGAGATCGGGCAGATGAAACATCCATGGCGCATAGCCCCAGAGTTCCCGAACATCGCTACGCGTGGAGCCGTCCTCTTTCAATACCATGAAAAATTTCCGCTCCGGATCCCAGAGTTTCTCTTGCACCAATTCTTTGAGTTTTCCGGCCTGCGTCACGAACTCATCGGCGACCTCCGGGCGGCCGACCACCGAGGCGATGGCAGAAATCGCAGCCAAGTTCCCATAAGCCGCGCTGTTCGTCAGCGGACGAAAGCCGTGACCACTGATCGAGACTTCCGAGCCATCGAGATCATCGCGCGTGTAATAGAGCCCATTATCCCTCAGGCCCACCCAATCAGGTGCCCGGCCCGCCTTGCCCTCATCCCAACGACGCTGCTGGGCGATCATTTCACCAAGCAAGGAAACCGGGAGCCCCTTGTCGCCGGTGACAGCCGCCCGCTCCCAGATCGCATCGGCAAGCCAGTTCGTATAAACAAGCGATCCTTCCCGCCCCGTTCCGAACCAAAACCGCGAGTAGTCATCGAGGTATTTCGGATTCCGAATCCAGCGCCCCTCGGCGATGTGGAGTTCGGCGGCCATGTTGATCGTATTGTGTAGCCCCGCCCATGGCACCGGAGGCAGAAACTCGGTCACCACCCAGCCATCAGGAGTCTTGCGCAGGTGCTTGCGATAGGTCCACCAGCGGAACCAGTAGGTTTTTTCGAGTTCCTTGTCCGGGCATTCAAAAAACGGAACATTCGCCTGCAGGAAATCCCACGCCTCGGAATTTGGAATGTCATTTTTGTGCAACTCCTCGTCCTCCGCGTTGAACTGTTCGATGAGTGTTTGGACCTTAGCAGATTCGAGGACTTCGGCACGGCCGGGATTGGCAATCGTAGCAATCGTCGTCGCCAGCAACATGAATGAGGGTGTTTTCAAGGGATGCAGACTCAATGCCAGAGCCAGTTCGCAGGAATAGGCTGTTTCGTCAGCCCGGGGCCGGAGAGGAGGAGTTCGGGTTTATCCCCGCGCCAAACGGCTTGGCCGCCGCTGGAGACCCACATGTTGCTGCCGCGTTGATCGACATAGAACATCCGGAGCGGATACAGGCCCTTTTTAAGCGGCACCGACCAACCGCCGAAATTGTGCCAACGCGTGGCGGGATACCATTCTTCGCCGCCGACCCAAAGGCGCAGGTCAAAGCCGGCGTCGCGCACGGGAGTGATCAGTTCCCACGGGGCATGGAAGGTGTAAACGCCATCTTGCGGAATTTTCAGGAATCCTGTGGTGTCGTAAGCGAACGACTTGCTGGATGACCTGTGGGGCAGCTCCAAGGGCGATTTGACGATCCCTGATTGGCTTGCAGCAGGGAGACGCGTCATCTGGCCGCCGAGGGAGGCATTGCCTTCATGATAGGTAAATTGGAGCCCCGGCTGGAGGTTTTTTTCTGCGACGGGTTTTAGCGGCGAGGTCTTGATGTATTGGGCGCGCAGAGGAGCCGAGACCTCGGTGCTGCTGGAGGTGTGGGGCATTTTTTGCAGGCCTTTTCGGAAGGCGGCGGCTTTCACCGTGGTGGTGGCTTTGAGGGCCACCGGCTTTTCATAGACGGGTGAATCGAGGGTCGGCTCGCTGCCATCGAGCGTGTAGCGAATTTCCGTGTCTGGTTCGTTGTGGCGCATGGTTATTTCCAGCGAATCCACAAAGTGGTCGGCCTCCGGGAGGATTTCCACGCGATCCATCGGACGACGGATAGGTTGCAAGGCGGACAGTTTTTTTCCCTCCAGCACAAATTCCACATCGGCGGACGGCAGTTTCTGCGGGGCTCCGTCGAGGGTGAGATTTTGACATCCCAACGCCACGCCATATCGGGATCCATCGGGTCGTTCGACCAAGATCAAGGCCTCGCCAACGGCTTTGAGGGAGCCTGCCGTCAAGGGACCACCCTTTGAGGGATCAGCACTGGCTTGGCAAAGGATGGTGGTGCCATCGGGTGTCACGGCTTGAAATCCAGAGACCCCATTTTCTCCAGCCAGGGTTGCGATGGATTTCAATTCGTCCTTGATGGTCCTTCTCGGGAAGAGCGCACTGACCACCATCTGCGGCCCCTGGCCTTCGAACTCGGCACCGAATTGGGACATCCTCAACTCCGCCGGACTGTGCATGAAGATCGAGATGTTCGGCGTGTTGGGATTGGAGGTTTTGACCGATTTGTCGGCGTCATTGCCCGTGACTTGGTGTGAGCGGAAACCCTCCCATTTCACGCCCTCGCGTTCGAAGGGTTGGGCGGGCTTCCAATCGAGCTTGTAGGTATGGGAGTAGGCGGAATCCACACGATCAACAACGATCCAAAGCCCGACGCCGCGAAGGAAGACCAACTGACGGTCATGGGTGACGCCCTCCACGAGGCGTGAGCCGTCCACTGCCGCGAAGGTGCCGCTGAAGCGGCCCTCGGCGACATTGAAGCGCTCGGACTCGTGCCAGCGGCTTTTGATCGGCGTCTGGTAGGCCATGTTGCTGTTGTTTTTTCCAAAGACCCCGTTTTGGCGGGAGCGGTATTCCAGCGGTTGCTTCTCAAAGGCCTCATGTCCCATTTGAGGGAGTCCATCGACAAACAGCGGCGTGAACTCCCATTGGAACAGACCGCGCATGTCGGGGTTGTTGTATTTTGCGCGGGTCTTTTCCTGGAATTCCCGCACCCATGGCCACAAGTCGCCTGCGTGCCCAGAGCGGTCGTAGCCGTAGGTGTCCGAGTGGAGGGAGAGGAGGGCTTGCCCGAAGGCGAAAAGCTGGATGTCGTTCGTGTGCTTCCAGCCGTGCGTGTTGTAAGGACGGCCCCCGTCCATGTGCAGATGCTGGTCATCTTTCCCCCAGCCCTCGCGAATGACCATCCGCCCGCTGTAGGGCCAATATTCGGAGGTGAAATTCGACGTTCCGAATGCGCCATCCTCCCACAGGGTGGTGCGGATTTTTTTCAACACCGGATCGTTGAGCGCCTCTGGGGTATATTCGGCGAACTGCGGCGACGGGCCGGCGTAGTAGCCTGCCATGCGGGTGCGGTTCATGTGGTTGGGATACCACTCCATGCCGAGGTTGCCCTTGCGACGGATGAGATAGCCGGTGCGCATGGCGAGATTGTCTTTCAACTCCAAACGCCAATCGAGGCCCATCCACGGCTGGCTGCCGGGCTGCCGTTTGAAGACATCCAGCATGTGGTGAACGCTCCGGAGATAACAGTGGTTGTAGCCCTCCGCATTCTCGATGTCGCTTCCATCGGGCATCATTGTCACCGTCGGATAGGCCTCAATCACGCGCCGCACCTCACGGAGATAGTAGGGCGATCCTTTGAACTCCGGCAGGCTCACGGCGAAGGCCTGGATCGGATTGAGGTATTGCTCGATCGAGCGGTTGTTGCTGGCGGAGCGAACCGTGCGGAGCATCGCGGGGAACACATCAAAGGTGTCCATGAGGATTCGCGCCAGCGTGGTCGAAGGAAAATCGCGCGCCATCGCGGGATCTCGCTGCGCCATCCACATAAGGTTGTTGAATACTCGCGCGCGTGGCTCCAGAGGATTGAGCTCGCCTGCGGAAACCCCAGACGCCTCGAGATCCCGCGAGAGATTCACGGCCCGGTCGTCAAAATACTCGCACCACTTGCGAGTCCACGCGGGATCACCTGTGCGGACGGCTTCGGCAAGGAGGGACTTGTGGAACACCACTCGCTTCGAGCTGTCGGCAACAAAGTTCTGTGCGTCGGGAAAAATCAACGAGTCCTGTGGAACAAACCCCATTGGCTGCCAGAGCCAGTTCACGCGCCCGGGCGGCCCCATGTCGATGCGGACCACAGCATTTTTCCCGTGGTCATCCACCATCGGAAAGCGGGCCACACGAGAATTCTTCAACTCCTCCGGTTGATGAAGGAACTGGATGAAGTAACTGTCCTCTGGCGAGACCGGGCGAAATTCGAATCCCGGGGGTGGACTGATGAGGCGTGTGAAGAAAAAGTCGCGGTAGGCATCGAGAGCCTCGGCCCATTTTTCCTGCCGAACCAACTCGGCGATGGTCGACTGGGTCGTGGTTTTTTGCCCTTCGAAATCCGGATGCTTTTCACTCCGCCCCATGGGGTCCAAAGTCGAAGTTTTGGGCAGCGCGGGAATTTTCGAGAGATCGATCTGGGCGAAGAATTCTTTGGCGAGACGGATGGTGTTTTCGGGCGAGTTCCGCTCGGCAAAGGCTTTTTCCCTCGCGGCAGCATCCGGAGGAGCTGGTGCCACGAAGACTTCGGTTTCGTAGTCGGGATTCCAAAAACTCAGCCTCGCCGAGCCGGCGTGAAGATTGGGAACCAAGGTGGCCAGAACGATGGCCAGGCAGGCGGGAAGTCGTTTCATCATGTCAAGGAATGGAGGCTTCGGCTTTGTGGAAGAACCATTCCTTGGGAATGCGCTCCTCGCTCAAGCCGGGTCCAGAGACAAGGATCGGGCTGGGGTCGCCTTGATACACCACCCACGGGAGCGGATAGTTTCTCCAGAGATCGGATTTGCGCCAAGGGGTCGTGCGGGCATCGGCGAAGTCCACTTGGAAGCGATGCAGCCCCTTGGCCAGTGGCACCGACCAAGTTCCACGCCCGTGCCACCATTCTGTGGGCTCCCATTCCTCGCCGTTGAGGAAAAGCCGCAGATCGTAGCTCGCCGCCGACTCGGGATAGACCACTTCTTTTGGAGCCCGGAAGGTGTAAACGCCATCCGCAGGGATTTCGATGAAGCCCTTGAATCGTGCCCCGTAGTAGGTGTCCTCGCGTTTCACTTGGGTCAAATCCATCTCCCGCTCGGCGGTTGAGGTTTTCACCGCCGGCAGCCAATGGGCGGCGCTGTAGAGTTCGCTCCAATGCCCCTCGAGATGCTCGCAGAGGAGGCCCGGAACGAGCGTCGCCTTGTCGAGATCGGCAGCGGGCTGCAGGGGGTTTTTATAAAACCAGCCGTAGCTTGTTTCGGTGAATTTCGTGCCATTGATCTCAAACGGATCTGCGGGCAGCTGCTTTCCATCGCGTCCCAACCGGTAGGCGCGCGCTGCGAACTCTGTTGATTCGGTAATCGTGATCGGCTGTGTATAGAGAGCCGAATCAGGCATGGGCTGCGTTCCGTCGGTTGTGTAGCGGATTTCAACGCCCGGAGTGGCGCAGGTGAGTTCCACCTTCAACTCATCGATAAAAGTATTGAGATCCGGTTCGAAGCGAACGGTGGAAATCGGGCGATGGATTTCCTTCATGGCAACCTGCCCGTTCGCATTCACCACAAATTCAAAATCGACAATCCCTGGGCTCGCAGGCCTCTCCTCGAGTTTCAACAGCCGCCACATGGCACCGAGGAATCCGGCATTATCAGGTTCCAGCTTCACCGGCTTCCCGCTGTATTCCATCGAGGAAACACCCAGGGCCAGCCCGGAGATCGACCCATCGGCACGCTTTTCCACAAGCAGCGACTCGGCATCCGCCCGCACCGGCCCGCAGGCGAGACTTGCCGTTGCGGCCGCACATTGAAACCACACGGTGCCGCCATTCTTCATCTGCACCTCGAATCCCGCCACTGCAGGACCGGCATTCATCGAAGTCACACTCGCGACAGCCTCCTCGCCATGTGGTGGACTGGAGGAAACAAGCGTCACCAGCGCGGTGTCGCCTGTCGTTTTCCAGCGGGAGGCGATCTCCTGCTTGGCGATTCCGAAGTTTGGCAAGGCCCAAAGGTGCGCACGAACATCGGGCTGGCCGGTCTTGGGCGGCGTGTAGTCCACCGCGAAATCCCCGAACTGGCGGAGGATCACATTCGCCCCGTCGGGGTTTTTAGTGGCGACTGTTTTAGCCGGGGCATCGATGGTCGACTGATCCTTTGAGAATGGCGCGGAGGCTCCCGTCTTCGCCGTCGAGAGCATGAGTGTGAGGGGCACCTCGAAGGCCGCTTCCTTCGGCGCGGCATCCTTGAAGTGGATCGTATCGGCGAACACGAACAGGCGTGCATCACGGATTTGAAACACCTGACGGTTGCTGCGGACATTTTCGATCTTCGGACCGAAGACCGGTTCCCGTCCATACAGGAGCTTCCAGGAATTCAGGGAGACATTTTGATAAATGCCCTCGTAAACCGCTTCGCCGAAATCGAAGCGGTCGGAGGAATGCCAGCGATTCGGAGCCGGTTCCCGCTCCGCGTAGCAAATGTTGCTGGTTTTTCCACCGGGCATGAATCCCGTGTAGTTGTCGCCCATGACATTCTGGCGTGTTCCGTTGATCAGCGGTGTCTCGGCGCGGAACAGCGGGAAATTGTAATCGAATCCATAGACAAGCCCATGCGACCACGAAGGCTGCTCGGCATGTCCCCCACCCTTTGATCGGCGCGCGAACATCGAAAGGAACGCGTCGCCCTCTTTCCATCCGCTCCGGAACAGGTAGGAGCCCGTGTAGGGCATCCAGTCCGAATTGATCTTCGGCGCGCCGGGACGCTCGTCGCCGAGCAGCTTCATGGCTTCCTCGCGATTCTTGATTTTCTCGGCCAATTGTTGCCGCTCGTGAACGGGCGCCTTCGGATCGACTGCTGGCAGTCCCTCGGAAACCGAAAAAACCGTGTCGATGATCCGTCTCACCTCGGGAATGGCGTGGGTGGTGGCCGAGCGGTCAAGGTGGAGCGAAGGGCTCATGCCATCGCGCGAAGATTCCTCTTGGGCGTTGCCGTAAAACCGCGAAGGCCGAAGACGGTATTCGAAGCGGTGGTCATAGCCCCCCGGCATCGGATGGCGAAATAAATACTGGATAGTGGTGTCGTAGGAATCCAGGAAGCGGTTCCGCCAGCCGGGCGTGAGCCACTCGGGATTTTGCTGCGACCAGAGATTAACGACTCCGCCGAGGACAAGCGGGATGTAGAAATGCCCCTCGTCTCCCATTTCCACCATGGATCCGTCAGCTTGCGTGCCCAGCGTCATCCAGCGCTCGAAATGCCGTCGGCATTCGCGGGCCAGTCGGGTCGCCGGGCGGAATTCGTCGATATAGGGCAGCGTGCACGCCCAGCGCTGGAGGCCGCTGGTGTTGTGATTGAAGACCGTCTCCCGCGCCAGGCGCCAATAGGCCGGCGTGTATTCCTTGAGGCAGGCCAATTGCATCCTCGCAAGTGTCGTGGCGGGGATTTGCTCGATCGCCTGTGGATATCGCACGGCGAGATCGGAGAGATCCTCCATGAGATCGGCCCAACGGTCGCCGGGGTGCATCACAAAAAGATTTTTCACCGTGTATTCGGATGCGTCGGCGTCGCGGAAAAAATTCATCGACCAGTCGTCCATGATGTCCGACCAGGCTTGGAGATACTTCGGATTTCCCGTTTCGTTGAACCGCGCCAGCAGTCCCTCTCCGAAGGTTCCAACGAAGGCCAGGCTCTCCGTCTCCTCGACCAATTGCTTCTGCTGGGCATCATCCAGGCGTGCCCCCATCGGGACATCCACCCATAAAATCTGACCCGGGGTGAATTTGCTGGCCCGTGAAGCGTCCCTCGAAAGCTTGATCCCCTGGAGCAAATCGTCCCCCTCACCGCTGTAGCGGCTGTTTATCATGCCTGCGAAGGGGGTAAGATGGGTTTTCACCCGCGCCATTTTTTCAAAGAAGAATTGTTTCCAGGCGTCCAACGCCTCGGCATCGCGCCCCTCCGCGTGCAGCCGTCTCGCCTCGGCCAATCCCTCGACGCCGGGTTCCAAAAGATTGAAGAACTCATCCGCCAATGCCTTGACCGCCTCGGGGGAATTTCGCTCCTCGAAGCGTTTCATCCGCTCGCTGGAATCCACCGGGCGTTTTTCCTCTGCGACCTCGACCATCCAATCGATCGGGACGCGAATCGGGTGCTTCGCCTCGACCAGTTCGCCAACCAACGGAGCAGGCGGACTGTCCTTAGAAGGAAGAAACTCAAACAAACCACCGGGAAATTTCTTTTCGTCGTAGTAATTCCACCGCGCGGCCCAGATCACGCGGCGATTTGAATCCAGCAATGAAAGGACGCGATGTCCGGTATCCTGATACTCCCGGTAAGGGTAGCGGGATCCGTAGAGATGAATCTTCTCCACCGGAACATCCTGCCCGAAATTCAGTTCCATCCATGCTCCCGGCCCGTTGGACTCGGTGACGCTTCCTCGCATTGTCGTATCTTTTCGGCCATCCGAGTAGTGCGACCCCACGACGAAGGGAGTTTTTTCCTCTTTGGATGACCCCGAAAAGAGCCCCGGACGCTTTAGCACAAGATTCTCTCCCTCGCTCATCACCTCGATCTCTTGCCATCCCATGATTGGCGAAGTAGGGGCATCCACCCGGAGGTAGTGCGCGGAGATGCCGGACGAATCATCGTCATCGGCAATGACCGGACAAATGAATGCAATACTCACTGCCAGTATTGTTTTTATGATTTTTGAACACATGAGAAGTGAACCTTCAAATCGGGAGGTTGATGCCAAAAGGAGGCGGGAACATCAGGCAACTATGGCAACCCGTCAATAATTTTACATGGAATTTTCCATTTCTAATCACTGGAGTCCAGAGTTGCCTTGTCGAAATTCCGAAGGCGAGATTCCGAGGGAGTTTTTGAATGCCTCGTGGAAGCGACTTACCGAGCCAAATCCACTTTCCATGGCGACATCCAGGGTTTTCAGGTCGGTGGTCAGGAGCAGGCGCTTGGCGTGAAACAACCGCTGCTGAAGAACAGATTCCATGATCGTGAGTCCACAGGTTTTGCGGAAAAGATTCATGGCGTAGTTGGGATGCAGACCGCTTTGTGCGGCGACCGTCTCGACCTTGAGCGGTTGGGTGTAGTGGCTGGCGATGTAGGCCGCCATGCGCTCCACCGAATGGGAGATGCCGCCGGTGTTCACCCGGGCGGTTTTACGGGATTTTGCCGGAAACGCCATTAAGCGGCGCACGAGCGCCTCCATCTCCAGAAGCGCGGCGGCGCGGTGTGCCAGCGGCCCGTCGCCGAGATCCGCCAACCAGCGTTCGCAGGTCGCGCGGTCAGCCATCCCTCCCCCGGCATCCACAAAAAGGCCACCCTCAAGGAGGCGACTCCACCCCTCGCCGGGCAATGCCCATCGGCCTGCCCAGGCCATCGGCAGCGTGAACCAGAAAAAACGGGGCTCGCCCTCGATGCGGAGGACTTGGTGCGGAGTGGCGGCCCAGAAGAGAACCATCCGGCGCGGTTCGAGAACCACCAAACGCCCGCCATGAAGCAGCGTCAGGCGTCCCTCGGTGAAATAATTGATTTCGAGATCATGGTGCTGGTGCGTGCGCTCCATGATTCTGGCGGTGCCGCCCTGACCGGCGAGGCCGAATGCCGGAAGCGGGCAATTGGAGGGAGCGGACATCGGAGAAGGCACCTTAGGATTCCGGATAAAGCCAAAGCAATGCCGGAAGATTTCTGGGTGCCGTTTCGGCGAAGCTTCGCACTGTATGAAGCCCTTGAAACTCTGCATCGTCGGTGCCGGTCAGTTCGGTGTCTGTTTTATCCCGCTCTTCCGCGCCCACCCGGGAATAGCCGAGGTGTCGCTCTGCGAGTCCGATCCCGAACGGCTCGCAAAAACGAGCAGCGATCACGGCGTGCGGCGGGTGTTCGCAAGCATGGGGGAGGTGCTCCGAAGCGATGTCGATGCCGTGGCGATCTTCACGCAACGCCACTCCCACGCGCCCCTCGCCTTGCAGGGGCTGCGATCCGGCAAACATGTGTATTGCGCCGTGCCCGCCGCAACGACCTTGGAGGAGTTGGAGGAATTGATCGAGGCCGTCAAATCCACCGGGCTGACCTACATGATGGGTGAGACGAGCCAGTATTATGGCGCCACGATGTTCTGCCGTGAGAAATGGGAATCCGGGGCGTTCGGCGATTTTGTCTATGGCGAGGGCGAGTATTGCCACGACATGGCGCATGGCTTTTACAGCGCCTTCCGCTACTCCGGCGGGCCGGATTGGAAAAAAGTGGCAAGCTACCCGCCGATGCTCTACCCCACCCACTCCATTGCCATGGTGCTGTCCGTCACGGGGGCACGAATGACCAGTGTGTCCTGTTTGGGATTCAAAGACCGGTCCGATGATGGCATTTTCCGCGAGGAGGTGAGTGAGTGGAACAACGCCTTCAGCAACCAAACCGCGCTCTTCCGCACCAGCGATGGCGGAATGGCCCGCATCAATGAATTCCGCCGCATCGGACTTTCATCGAAGACCCGTTCCGTGCGTCTCAGCCTCTACGGGACCAAGGCGAGTTTCGAGGAGCAAAGCGGCGCGGCGGCGTGGGTCACCCACGAGGGAACCATCGAGGATGTGGAGGCCCGGATTCGCTGCGGCGCGGCGGAGCCCACGCCGACACACCAAGCCCTCATCGAAGCAAACCCCGCGCTCCAGCATGACTTCGTGACCGACTACGCCGAGGTGCATCAAAAGGCGCGGCTCCGCTTGCCAGCGGCTTTTTCCAAGTTGCACACGGGGCACGAGGGCTCCCACCATTTTCTTGTGGATGATTTTGTGACCGCCGTGCTCCAAGACACCCGACCGCCCGTGCACATCTGGCAAGCGGCGCGCTACAACGCGCCGGGCATCGTCGCGCACCAATCGTCACTCCGCGACGGAGAACACATGGCCATCCCCGATCTCGGCTGGCCGGTGGAGTAGAGCTGCCGGTGCGGAGGAGCCGCGTCGCGCGGGCAATTGGATCGCTAAAGCGGAACCTTCATGCCCTCTGCCTCTGCGAGTCTTTTCTGGTTGGCGTCAAAGGTCAGGAAACTTGCAATCCCAAGATGCTTGGCTGTGGAGAGGTGAATGATATCCATCGCCCGGTGCCCTCCGGTCATTGTGTGAGCGGAGGACAGCGTTTCGGCAATACTGTGGACATCCGGCCAGTCCACCACCGCCAAGGACAAAGCTCTGGCCGTCATATTCTCCGCCAGCGTGGAAATCATCCGTTCGGCGACCAATTTTGAAAACCCTTTGGTTTTATCATTGTGATATCGAAAGACCTGAAATCTGGTGGATTGCCGAAACTCCCACACAACCTGAGACGAAACCACTATTTCTCCGTCAAACGACTCCATGAACGCGAATGCCTTCTCGGAATTTTCTTGCAGGCGATACAAGGCGCAAAGGAACGAAGTGTCGGCAAAGCATCTCATCTACTCCTCCCCTTCCAGTTCGGCGGCACGCATTTCGGCAACTTCCGCAGCAGTCAATGGCTTCCCTTTCCAAATCGATTGACATTGCGACCTGAAATCGATTCTGGTTGAGGAACTTGGCATCGCCTTCGCGATAGGTAAAAGCACGGCGTAGGGTTTGCCCCTTTTTTGAATCTCAACAGATTCCCCGTTGTCCAACCAAGACGAGACGCGTCGGAAATGATTGCGCAAATCAGCAGCGGATGCAGTTTTCATGATACAAATTTTATATCATCGAACTTTTTTATCAATGCGGTTTGCGTCGAACTGCGGGGGATTCCACCGGGATCGAACGGCGGTCATAGACCGCCGCTACAATTTGCGGTGGCAGGCGTTCGGAACTCGGGTTTACGGAACCGCTGGCAATCCACTGCTGGGCATGAATTTTTCCATCAGCACGACAAGGCGGCGGGCGTAAGCGGCTTTGTCGGGCGGGTGGTTGTCTGTCTTCAATCCGTCGTAGGGCACCATGGCGGTGCTCGGGAGGGCGGCCATGGCCTCTTTGAGACCGGCGGGGTGCATTTTTTTGTCGATGTAGATGAAGGGGAGTTCGCTGTCGCTCCAGGCGGTGCGCCACTCCCGCACGAGAGCGGGAAGGAGCGCGGTTTGATCGACTCCGGCCATGCCGGTGCTGTTTTCGCCTTGGTCCCAGACGATACCTCGGATGGCGAAGGGTGGGACGGGTTGGATGCGGGCCGCAAAATTCGCGCCGAGGTATTCCCGCCGCTGAGTGGCGGGGTCGAACTCGCCGGGATAGCATCCCGGAGGCGTGGGTGGCAGCGGGGCCTTCGGAACGCGTGTTCCCTCGGCCTTGGCTTTGGCAGAGGCTTCCTCCCAAGCTTGGACTATCGTGGGGTGCTCGGCCACGAGCTTCGGGTAGATGTTTTTGGAATAATCCTCCAGTTGGGCTTGGATGGCGGGATCACTTTCGATGGCGTCGCGGCTTAGCCAGATGCACGACGGGGAGGAACTTTCGCAACGAATCACGATGCCGATGGGCACACCGAGTTTTTGGTGAAGAAGAACGGCTGCCGAGGAAAGGAGCGCTGGGGCGTCGAGGCAGTTTTCCTTGGTCAAAATCGTCCAAGCCGCACTTTGCGAATGATCGCGTGTGAGGGCGGAGATGCGAATCGCATTGTTTGCTCCGGCTTCGAGGAGTTGGCGCGTGTCCTCATCGCACTCGACTTTCAGTTCGTTGTTTTTGCGGAGATTGTAGGAGACCTCCATGTTCGACTGGCCCGAACCGAACCACACCTCGCCGATGAGGATATCATCGAAGGCGATGGTTTTTTTGTCGTCGCTGATTTCCAAGCGATGTGGCCCACCCGCCTCCATGGGCTCAAGGTCAATGCGCCAGCGCCCGGCGGCATCGGCCTTTGTTTCTTGATGCTGGCCATTGAACGCAACCTTCACCGCCGTCCCCGGGACGGCGCGGCCCCAGATCGGAACGCTCCTCTGGCGCTGGAGCACCATGTGGTTGCTGAAAACAAGCGGCATGGCCAATTCCTTCGGCACAATCACTGGCTTTCGCTTCGCGATCTCCGCACGGATAGCCGGGAACGACGCCGAGGCCACGCTCTCAGGTCGCAAGAATATCGAATGCGCGGCGAGATAGACATTTTCGCCAGAGGGCTGATTGGAAAGACGCAGGGTGTGGTTTCCCGCAGTGAGATCGATTGACCCGATATCGATCAAAGCCGGTGTGCTCCGAGTGCCGGGCATGAAGGCCGTCAGCACTTGGTCGGCCACCCGAACCTCCAACGGATTCCCGCTTCTGCTGTGAGAGGCCTCAAGCGTGACAAGATAACGCCCTGGGGCGGGTGCCGTGAACGTCCACTCCAATGCACCATCCGCCGGCGCGACCGGCGCCAAAGCGGGGGGCAGCGGGAAGCCCTCCCCATCCGAGAGCGTCAACTGGCGGGCGGGGGATTTTTTGTCTCCTTGCACGAACATCGCCTTGTCGGGAGCAAGGAGGAGCCCACCTTGGATGGCGAAGACAGGAGTGGCTAAAAGAACAAGCCACAGGAACAGAAATCGAATCATGCCTCGTTCCGTCTCCTGCGCCACATCCACACAACACCACCGATCAGCAGAAGCGCGGCGGTGGCCCAGGTTTCGGGTTCGGGAACGGGGCGGATTTCGTAGGGGTTGATCCCTTCGATGAAGCTGTTGCCGATGAAGC
>CAZRLX010000004.1:0-20552 GCA_964601115.1 uncultured Chthoniobacter sp.
AACCAACCCGTCGGCACCGCTTTTTGTCCCGCGAATCGCGGCTTGCTAATCGCACGATTATCATTCACCACTTTGCCCGTTCAGTCCCGCACCCCAACCCGAGGCTGATTTCCAGCATCCAACACACCTGAATGAACACTTCCGTCCCCGCCCGTGCCAACGAGGCGTTGATCGATGAACTCCACGAACTGTGGCTGAAAGACCGGGGAGCCGTTTCCCCAGACTGGGCCGCCTTCTTCGAGGGGTTTGAATTGGGCCTCGCACGCTCCAAGAAACTCGAACAAGCCCAAGGCTCCGGCGGACCGCCATCCCCCCTCCAATCCCGCGTGGATGCGCTCGTCGACTCGTATCTCACGATCGGGCACACCATCTCGAACCTCGATCCGCTGAACCTGGCGGAACGTAAGAATACAATTCTCGACATTTCCGAATTCGGCCTCTCCGAATCCGACATGGGCGAAACCGTTTCCTCCCGCCAATTCCGCGGCGGCGAGGCGATGCCCCTGCGCGACCTCCTCGATGGCCTGCGCCAAACCTATTGCGACACCGTGGGCATTGAGTTCATGCACATCCAGGATCCCGCCATGCGCAGCTGGCTGGCGGAGCGCATGGAATCCCGCCGCGCGCCGCAGCGCAACTCCCCGGAGGCACACCGTGAGATTTTAAGCCTCCTCTTCGAAGCGGAGACCTTCGAGATGTTCATCCACACAAAGTATGTGGGCCAAAAGCGATTTTCGCTCGAGGGTGGCGAGTCGCTCATGCTGGCGCTGAACTCGATCCTCGAGGGCTGCCCGTCGGCTGGAATCCTCGAGATCGTCATGGGCATGGCCCACCGCGGCCGCCTGAACGTCCTGACAAACTTCCTGAAAAAACCCCTCGAACTCGTCTTCAACGAATTCCAGGACAACTTCAACCCCGAGCTCGTCGGCGGCAACGGCGATGTCAAATACCACCTCGGCTACAACACCACGCGCGACCTTCCCGGCGGCGCCAAGGTCGAGGTTCGCATGGCGGCGAATCCCAGCCATCTCGAGGCGGTTGATCCCGTCGTCCAAGGCAAGGCGCGCGCCCGCCAGCGCGTGCTCAACGACACCACCGAGCGCAAAAAGGTCCTCCCGCTGTTGATCCACGGCGACGCGGCGTTCATCGGACAGGGCGTGGTCGCGGAGACCTTCAACATGTCGCAACTCCAGGGCTATCGCACCGGAGGCACGATCCATCTCGTGGTCAACAACCAGATCGGATTCACCACCCTCCCCGCCGATTCCCGCTCCACCGCCTACTGCACCGACATCGCCAAAATGGTCGAGGCCCCGATTTTCCACGTCAACGGCGAGGATCCGCTCACCGTCGTCGAGGTCGCACAGATCGCCCTCGATTACAGGCAGAAATTCGGGCGCGACGTGGTCATCGACATCTACTGCTACCGCAGGCACGGCCACAACGAGACCGACGAACCGGCCTTCACCCAGCCGAACCTCTACAGCACCATCAAAGGCCACCCGCTGCTCAGTGCGAAGTTCGCCGCAGAGGCCGAAGCCCTCGGCACGATCTCCAGCGACGAGGCCGCCAACATCAAGGCGCGCCACATCGACCGCCTCGAGGCCGCACTCAAGGAGGTCTCGAAACCCAGCGCCCCCGCCAAAAAGAAGAAAAGCGCATTCGCCGGCTCGACCGCGATCTTCCAACCGCCCTACTCCCACGAGCAGGTCAACACGGCCATCACCAAAGCGACACTCGACAAGGTCGCCAAAGCAGTCACCTCCGTTCCGAAAGACTTCCGTGTCGTCGGCAAAATCAAGCGCACCGTGCTCGAGCGGCGCCTCAAGATTTGGAAGGACGGCGGCCCCTACGACTGGGGATTCGCCGAGGCCCTGGCGTTTGGTTCACTTCTTCTGGAAGGCACCCCCGTGCGCCTGTCAGGCCAGGACTGCCGCCGCGGCACCTTCAGCCACAGAAATTCCGTCCTTTACGATGAGCAGACCCGCGAGCGCTACATCCCGCTGAAAAACATCTCTCCGAAACAGGAGACCTTCTGCGTCTACAACAGCCCGCTCTCGGAATACGCCGTGCTGGGCTTCGATTACGGCTACTCGATGGACTTCCCCTCCATGCTCTGCATCTGGGAAGCCCAATTCGGCGACTTCGGAAACGGCGCGCAGATCATCATCGACCAGTTCATCGCCTCGGCGGAGTCGAAATGGCGACGCCCCAGCTCGATCGTCATGCTTCTTCCGCACGGCTACGAAGGCCAAGGCCCGGAGCACTCGAGCGCGCGTCTCGAGCGTTTCCTCCAACTCTGCGCCCAGGAAAACATGCAGGTCTGCAACCTCACGACCCCGGCGCAGTATTTCCATGTCCTCCGCCGCCAGATCCACCGTGGCTACCGCAAGCCGCTCGTGATCATGACGCCCAAGAGCCTCCTCCGTGCCGAGGATGCCGCCTCGAAAGCCGAGGATTTCACGAATTCCCGCTTCGAGGAGATCATCGACGACCCGGCGGTCAAGGACCCAAAAAAGGTCACCCGCGTCGTGTATTGCTCGGGCAAGGTCTACTACGACCTCGTCAGAGGCCGCGAGGAGGCCAAGCAAACCGCCACCACCGCCATCGTCCGTCTGGAACAACTCTACCCGCTCCACGAGGACCGACTCGGCGAGGTCTCGAAGCGCTACAAAAACGCCAAGTCGCACGTCTGGTGCCAAGAGGAACACCAAAACATGGGCGCCTGGACATTCATCGCCCCAAAAATCGCCGCCGTCACGGGGCACCACCCCGTCTACGCAGGCCGCGCCGAGAGCGCCAGCCCCGCCACCGGCTCCTCCGGCCGGCACAAGGAACAACAAGCCGAACTCATCCAACAAGCCTTCACGGTCTGACCCATCCAACACCCGCAATGAATATCGAAGTCAAAATCCCAGCCGTCGGCGAATCCATCACCTCCGGCGTTCTCTCGATCTGGCACAAGAAGGACGGCGAGCATGTCACTCGCGACGAACTCCTTTTCACCCTCGAAACCGACAAGGTCTCCCAAGAGGTGACCTCGCCAGACACTGGCATCCTCCACACCTCGGTTGCCGAGGGCGACGAGGTGAAAATCGGCCAGACCGTCGCAACGATCGACCCCGCATCGGCCCCGGCATCCGCTCCAAAAGCGGCCCCCGAGCCTCCAAAAGCCGAAGCTCCCGTTGTGTCCCCGCCGAAGGAGGAAAAAGCCGCACCTGCTCCAAAAAAACCCGAGCCAGCCCCCGAACCTTCGGCTCCTGTCGCGTCCTCGGGAGACTCGCGCGCCGTTCGCAAAAAACTTTCCCCGCTCCGCCGCAAAATCGCCGCCCAACTCGTCTCGGCGCAGCAAACGGCGGCTATCCTCACCACCTTCAACGAGTGCGACATGAGCGGCGTCATGGCCCTCCGCAAGGAACTCCAGGAGGAATTCACCAAAAAGCACGGCGTCAAACTCGGCTTCATGAGTTTCTTCGTGAAGGCTGTCGTGGACGCCCTCCAAGCCATTCCGGCGATCAACTCACGCATCGACGGCGACGACCTCATCCTGAACAACTCCTACGACATCGGCGTGGCGGTGGGCACCGAGCGCGGCCTGGTCGTTCCCGTGCTCCGCAATTGCGAAACCCTGTCCTTCGCCGATGTCGAGAGAAGCCTGGCGGACTACGCCGTGAAGGCCCGCGAAGGCCGCATTTCTCTGGCGGACCTCTCCGGCGGCGTCTTCACCATCAGCAACGGCGGCGTCTACGGCTCGCTCCTCAGCACCCCGATCCTCAACCCTCCCCAAAGCGGCATCCTCGGCATGCACAAAATCCAAGAGCGCGCCGTCGTGGTAAAGGGACAAATCGTGGCACGTCCGATGATGTATCTCGCCCTCAGCTACGACCACCGCGTGGTCGACGGCAAGGAGGCGGTGACCTTCCTCGTGCGTGTGAAGGATTGCCTCGAAAACCCCGCGCGTCTCCTCCTCGGAGCCTGACCACTGGCGTGAAAGCATCCAAAAAGGAACCCTCCGGCGGCCCCATGCGCCTGCTCGGGCGGGCCTCCAAATTTCCGCAGGAACCCTCGCGCGACATCCTCGATAGCTTCCCGAACAGCCATCCGGGCCGCGATTATGTCATTCGCCTCGACACCGAGGACTTCACCTCGCTCTGCCCCGTGACCGGCCAACCGGACTTCGCGGACCTCACGATCGAGTATGTCCCCGCGAAGCGCTGCGTGGAGACGAAATCCCTCAAATACTACCTCGCGGCCTTCAGGAACACGCCGTCGTTCAACGAGCAAATCGTGAACCGCATCCTCGACGACCTGGTCGCCGTCTGCTCCCCGAAAAAAATGACAGTCACCGGCGCCTTCGCCTCGCGCGGCGGCCTCTCGCTCACCGTCACCGCCACCCACGAGGCAGGCCGCAAGCGCTGATCCCGCCTACTTCGTCTTCGCCGGAAGGGCCGGCAGACGCAGGCAGAGGAAAAACGTCGCCAACACAATCGCCGCGGCCGCCCAGAAGGGCGTGATCGCGTATTCGGCGATCGGCTTGTTCAGATCAAACGTCAGCAGCCACCCACCCGCCACCGGCCCCACGAACCGCGCGAGGCTTCCGCCGGATTGCATGAGCCCGAGCGCGCGCCCCTGCCATTGGTCGTCCACACACCGCGAGGCGATGCCCGACAGCGTGGGGCTCATGAGGCTGTTCCCCAAGGCGATCCCCGCGCACGCCAGAAGCAGGCCTCCAAGCCCCGCGCTCAACGGCGCGCCGAACAAACCCGCCACCAAACACAACGAACCCGCCGTGGCCACCCGGGCCTCGCCGAACCGCTTCACCAGCCGCCCGATCAAGCCCCCCTGCACCACCACACCGATCACCCCCAGCATCGCGAAAAGGTATCCCGTCTGCTTCTCGTCGAACCCATGCCGGTTGGCGACATACAGCGCAAAGACGGCGGTCATCACCGAAAATCCTGCGATCAGCAGAAAATAGGTCGCCACAACCGTGAAATAAGGCCCACGCCGCACATGCTCGAGGATGCCGGGAAACAGCGGCTCGCGGCGCCCGGCGGAGCGTTTCTCCACAGACAGCGACTCGGGCAGAAACATGAGGATCAACACGGTGTTCAACACCGCCAGGCCTCCTGCGACAAAGAGCGGCGCGGAATGCCCGAACGCCGCCGCGGTCCATCCGCCAAGCGCGGGACCAAAAATAAACCCCAGCCCGAACGCCGCACCGATCAATCCCATCGCCTTCGAGCGCTCCTCGGGCCCGGTGATGTCGGCCACATACGCCTGCGCCGTGCCGATGCTCCCGCCCGACATGCCGTCGATCACACGACCGACAAAGAGCATCGCCAGCGTCTGCCCGAAGCCCATGATGAAAAACCCAGTGGCCGTGCCGATCGTGCTCAGCACCAGCACAGGCCGCCTTCCGAACCTGTCGGACAGCTGCCCCAGCAGCGGCGCGAACAAAAATTGCACAAGCGAAAAAATCCCGAACAGCCACCCGATCTCCCACGGTGTCGCCCCGAACCTCTCGGCGTAAAACGGCAACACGGGGATCACCACACCGAACCCGATCATGTTGATCAGGATTGTGAAAAAAATAATGCCCAGGCGGGCGCGCTTCGATTGCTTCATGAAAAAATAACAGTCCTCAAGGAGTCCCGGTCAGCGCGTCCCGAAGGGCCTCGACCTGCCTCGCGAGTTCGGCGGGATGCCGCCGCTTCTGGTCCTCGACCTTGTCGACGATCGCCTGGACTGTGCTGTCCATGCGCTTGAGGGCCAGCGAGCGCAACAGCTTCGCCATCGACGAACCGGGAGTCACAAGGTTCGTGTAGCAGATGAGCGATCCGCCAGCACTGGGCTCCACACGCAGGTTTCCCTCCGCACCCTTCGTCTGCAGCGCCCGCAGCAACCGCCAACTCACCAGATAGCCGCCACCCTCGAGCGTTTCGATTTCATTCAGTGCTGTGTATTGCTCGTCGGGCAGGATCGGCACATCGACCTCGTAGTCGACCTCGAGCTTTCTGGACGTCACGCGCTTGGAAATCCGCGATTCAACCACATCGGGAATATAGGTCTTCGCCGTTGGATAATCGAAAAACACCGCCGCCACCTCCTCGGGCGACGCATCCACACGCGCGTAGATTTTCACGCGGGGCCAGGGCTTGCCCTCGATCTCGTGGTGCACCGCGACATGCCTGCCGGCGTTCAACTCCTTCAACTGGCCGGCATCAAGCTCCGAGGCAAGGTCAGCGAACGACACGGACACACCCGCGGCGGTCATCGCCAAAAGCAGGGCAAACAAACGAACTCGGGTCATACTCTGCCCCACAGAGAAACGCAGGACGCCGCCCGCTGGCAAGACCCGCCTGCCAAAAATCGCTTTTTCCCGACGCCGCCACTGGTATTGAATGCCCCGACACACAGGGCACATGGCAAAGCAGCAGAAAATTTTGTTGGTCGACAGGGATACGGACTTCCTTGGTTGGGCCCGCAACCAACTCCAGTCCACAAAAACAAAAGTCCTCGTCGAGTCCTCCTCGGACGCAGGCTACAAGACGTTCTGCCTCGAAGAGCCGGACCTCGTCATGGCGGAGATGAATCTCCACCCCTTCAGCGGCATGGATCTGCTTGCGAAAATCCGCAAGCACTCGCCGAACGCTATGGTCATCCTCACAAGCGCCTTCGGCACCACCCAATCGGTGATCGAGGCCATGAAAATGGGTGCCTTCGATTTCGTGCGGAAGGAGCAACTTCCCTTCAACCTCAAGGTTGTCGCCGACGCGGCGCTCCAGGCCGCCGCAGAACTCCGCTCGGCGAACACCTTCACGCCGCAGATGACCGTGGAGCAGCACCGCGACGAGATCGTGGGCCAGTCCGAGGCCATGCAGCAGGTCTTCAAAATGATCGGCCGCGTGGCGGGCAGCGAAGCGGCGGTCATGGTCACGGGCGAGAGCGGCTCGGGAAAGGAACTCGTCGCCTGCGCGATCCACAACTACAGCGCCCGCAGCAACAAAAACTTCCTCGCGATCAACTGCGCCGCCATTCCCGACAACCTCCTCGAAAGCGAACTCTTCGGCCACGAGAAGGGCGCATTCACCGGCGCGGCCAACCAGCGCATCGGCCGCTTCGAGCAATGCGACAAGGGCACACTCTTCCTCGACGAGATCGGTGAAATGCCGCTCCAGGTCCAAAGCAAAATCCTCCGCGTCCTCCAAGAAGGCGAATTTTCCCGAGTAGGCGGCAACCAGACGCTCCACGCCGATGTCCGCATCGTCTGCGCGACCAACAAAAACCTCGAGGACGAGGTCGCCAAAAAAACCTTTCGCGAGGACCTCTTCTACCGCCTCAACGTCGTTCGCATCCACATCCCCCCCCTCCGCCAGCGCGTGGAGGACATTCGCCTTCTCGCCGAGTATTTCCTGCAGCGCATCGCCAACCAGAAGCACCGCCCGCCGCTCAAACTCTCCGAGGAGGCCATCCGCGTGCTTGAAGCCTATCCCTGGCCGGGCAATGTCCGCGAACTCGAAAACACCCTCCAACGCGCCTCCGTCCTCGCCACCGCCGACATTCTTCTCCCGAAGGACATCCCGCTGGGCCAGATCGCCTCGGATGCCGCCCCAGCAAGCGCCGGGGAAGACGCGAATTCGAAAGACCACGCCATCGAAACCCTCTTCCAAATCGCTGCGGCCGACCCCACACTCCCGCTCCTCCCCTGGATCGAGCGCGAATTCACCCTCCGCGCCATGCAAAAAACCGGCGACAACCAGGTCCGCGCCGCCAAACTCCTCGGCATCACCCGCGCCACCCTCCGCAAACGCCTCGACCGCAACAGCTCCATGACGGAAGAATCCGAGGAATAGGCTCGGCTTCCGACCCCACGTGCCCTGATTGACGCTGCGCCCGTAAAGCAATACATATTGCTTTATGAAGACCACGATCGATCTTCCAGAGGATCTCCTGCACCGCGCAAAAATCACAGCGGCTCAACGCAAAACAACCCTCAAGGAACTCGTTCTCCAAGGCCTCGAATACGCCACACGTCATGAAATGCCCGATCCGGAGGTCGTGCGGAAGGAACGGGCGGCGAAGTTGATTGCGGCTCTCCAGGCCCGCAACACGGAACCCATGAAGCCATTAAAGCGCGAGGAGATTTATGATCGCTGACCACTTTCTGGATACAAACATCCTTCTCTATTCCGGTTCGCAATCGCCGGCGGATTCCCCCAAGCGCGCCATCGCCGAACAACTTGTCTCCAGCTTGAACTTCGCCATCTCCACTCAAGTCGTGCAGGAGTTCATATCGAACGCGCTAAAGAAAAAAGAACTCGGGCTGTCCACACGCAACGTTGAGGATTTTCTCGAATCCTTGGATGACATCATGGTCTTGCCAGTCACCACCCCGTTGATCCGATCAGCGTGGCGCATTCGCTCCCGGTATTCCATCTCCCACTGGGACGCCGCGATCATCGCCGCCGCCCGCGAACTCGGCTGCCACACGCTTTACTCCGAGGATTTCAACCACGGGCAGGACTATGATGGCGTTCGCGTGGTGAATCCGTTTCTCTGATTCCCGATTCCACATGAGGACTTGGAAAAAAAACGGAGACGCGTGGGAGCCTTGTGAAAGCCTTCCATTGGCGGATCGAGGGTTCCGTTACGGGATGAGTATTTTCGAAACCATCGCCGTGCGCGAGGGGCGACCGCTGCTTCTGGAGGCGCATCTGGAGCGACTGCAACGGGCAGCGGAAAGTTGTAGCGCGGGCGTCCCGCCCGCCATCGACGGATCGCTCGCAGGCGGGTCGCCTGCGCTACATTCTTTTGAGTTCTCACAACTCGGCACCGGTCTTCTGCGTTTCTATCGCACGGCGGGAGTGGGCGGACTGGATGCACCGTTCGAGGGAACCACCTACGCGCTGTTCGACGAGGCGGAGGTCGGGTGGAATCTCCCGGCGTTGCGCGTGGCAATGAGCGCCGCGCCGTATCTGCCTCGGCCCGGCGGATGGAAGACCGGCAACTACTGGCAGAATATCGATGCCCTTGCCGACGCGCGCCGCCGGGGCTGCGACGAAGCGCTGGTGTTCAATCCCGCCGGCATGCTTGTGGGCGCGGCGATGGCGAATGTTTTTTTGCGAATCGACAGCTCATGGGTCACTCCCGCGCTGGAGACCGGCGCCCGCGACGGCGCGGTGCGCGGGTGGGTGCTTGGAGCGCTGGCGGTTTCCGAGGAAATCCTCGACGCCGATGCCATCCGGCGCTGCACTGCGGCGTTCCTCACGAACAGCCGCATTGGCATTCGTCCGGTTGCAGAGTTGGATGGCCGCCCGCTGGCGATATCATGCACTGAAATCCAGCGGCAGTATTTCGATGAAATTTTCACCGCTTGAGGAATTTTTAGCGCGGGCCGAATCCGGCGTGGGCCTGAAAAAATGGGGCGCGGCGCAGGACGGCGCGATGCTGCCCGAGATCGCCGAACCCGCCCAACCCTTCGTCGCCGCGCTGCTCCTGCGCGGGATGCCCCAGCGGACATGGGTGGTTTGCCCGGATTTGAAAAAGCAGGAGGAGTTCGCCGTGGAGCTTGCCGCATGGTGCCCGAGGGTGCGCCTGTTTCCCGACTTGGAACTCCCCGCGGAGGATTCGCTTCCCGATGCCGAGACCCAATCCGAGAGGCTGGAACTGCTCCGCACCCTGACCCGCGACGATGGAGACGAGGTCGTGGTGATTCACGCAGCCCAGTGGACCTCGACCGTGCCCGCTCCAAAAAGCCTCCACGGCGGCATGTTTCAAATCTCGCGCGGCGACCGCCTTCCCATCGAGGAACTCGAAAAACGCCTCGAGGACTCGGGCTACGACGAGTCGCCGATTGTGACCTCGCGCGGCCAATTCGCGCGGCGCGGGGGGATTTTGGACATCTTTTCCTGGCAACAGGCGCGGCCGGTGCGCCTGGAGTGGTTCGACCTCGAGATCGAGTCGCTCCGGGAGTTCGACCTCGACACCCAGTCATCCGTCCAAGCGCTCGACTCGGTTGAGATTTACACCGGAGAGGTGGGCAAAACGGATGCCTCCCTCTCCGATTACCGCAGGCCGACCGACCGCATTCTCACCATCGAACCGCATGAGTCATGCGAAGGCATCGGCATCGGCTCGGGCGGCGAGGGCCAACCCGATTCTCCCGCATTTTTTCCCCCGCCATTCGGGGACCTCGGGGCCGGCGACCTCGTGCTCAACGAAACCAAACGCGACCGGTTTTTCAACCAGCTCCACGCTTGGACGGCGGACCGCTGGACGCTCGCCTTCACCTGCATGAACGAGGGAGAGGGAGAGCGGTTCCGCGAGCTCGCCTCGGATTTCGATTTCGACACCTCAGAGGTTCTCTTCCTGACTTCGCGCGCCACCCGCGGATTCGTGTGCCCAAAGGCGAAGCTCGCCCTCCTTGCCGAGTCGGAGGTGTTGGGTCGCTCGGCCACCCAGCGCGCCCAGCGGGCGGCCCTCCGCCGCGAACGCGTGCGCTCGGGTCGCGCGGCGATGGATTTCTCGGATTTCGAACCCGGCGACCTCGTCGTGCATCTCGACCACGGCATCGGCCGTTTCGAGGGACTGGAGGAATCACCCGACGGCTCGGGCGACGTGCTCGTGCTGGAGTTCGCCAACGAGGCCCGCCTCTACGTGCCGCTCGACCAGGCGTGGCAGGTGGCCCGCTATGTGGGACTTGGGAGAAAACATCCCGACCTCTCGGAACTCGGCAGCGCCCGCTGGTCGAAGGCCAAGGAAAAGGCCACCCGCGGCATCTACGAATACGCCGCCCGCATGCTCAAGGTGCAGGCGGAACGCGAGACCGCCACAGGCCATGCGTTCGCCGCCGACTCCCACTGGCAGCAGGAGTTCGAGCGCTCGTTCCTCTTCACCGAAACCCCCGACCAACTCCGCGCGATCCGCGAAACCAAGGCGGACATGGAATCCCCGCAGGCCATGGACCGCCTCATCTGCGGCGATGTCGGATTCGGCAAGACCGAGGTTGCGATCCGCGCCGCCTTCAAAGCGGTCACCGGCGGACGCCAGGTGGCGGTGATCGCCCCGACCACCGTGCTCGCGCAGCAGCACTGGCGCACCTTCCGCGAGCGCATGAGCGAATACCCCGTCACCGTCGAACTCCTCAACCGCTTCCGCACCCCGGCGGAGCAGAAACGCGTCATTAAAGCCCTCCACGAAGGCGGCGTCGATATCGTGGTGGGCACGCACCGCGTGATTTCGGCGGATGTCGAGTTCAAGAACCTCGGCCTCGTCATTGTGGACGAGGAGCAGCGCTTCGGCGTGAAACACAAGGACGCATTGAAGGAAAAATTCCGCCTCGTGGATGTCCTCACGCTCTCGGCGACGCCAATTCCCCGCACGCTCTACCTCTCGCTCATGGGCGCGCGCGACATGTCGCTCATCGAAACCCCACCCACCAACCGCCAACCTGTCGAGACAATCGTCTGCGCCTACGACGAACGCGTCATCCGCGACGCGATCACCCGCGAACTGGCCCGCGGAGGCCAAGTCTATTTCCTCCACAACCGCGTCCAATCGATCGAACGCGTGGCGGCAAGAATCCGCGAACTCTGCGAGGGCTCACGCGTCATCGTCGGGCACGGCCAGATGGAACAGGGCGAACTCGAAGTCGTCATGCGGCATTTCGTCGCGGGCGAGGCGGATGTCCTCGTCTCGACCACCATCATCGAAAGCGGTCTCGATATTCCGAACGCGAACACCATCATCATCGACCGCGCCGACCGCTTCGGCCTTGCCGACCTCTACCAACTCCGCGGCCGAGTGGGCCGCTCGGGCACTAAAGCCCATGCCTACCTGATGCTCCCCCGCGACCTCATGGCGGTCGGCTCCGCAAGAAAACGCGTCTCGGCAATCAAGCAATATTCGGAACTCGGCTCGGGCTTCAAAATCGCCATGCGCGACTTGGAAATCCGCGGCGCGGGAAATTTGCTCGGCACAGAACAAAGCGGCCACATCATCGCCGTGGGCTTCGACCTGTATTGCAAGATGCTCAAGCGCGCGGTCGATTCGGTCAAAGGCACCCGCTCGTTTGGATCCACCACCGGCGTGCGCTTCGACTTCGTCGCCACCGAGGAGGGCGCGTTTCTTGCCTCGGACGATGCCGCCCCCTCGTTCCTCCCGCGCGCCTACATCTCGGACCCGAAACTCCGCATCGAGGCCTACCGCCGCTTGGCGGAGGCGGGGACGCGGGAAGATCTCGAGGCCCTTAAATCCGAGTGGCGCGACCGCTTCGGCCCACTTCCACGCGCCGTGGAGAACGCCCTTGTCTGCGCGGCGATCCGCATCACCGCCTCCAGCCACCGCATCCGCCAAGTCGAATCGCGCGACGGGAAACTCATGCTCACACGCGGCGCGAATTTCGTTCTGATCGGCGGCAGGTTTCCCCGCTTGACGGCTCCAGAGCCCGATTTTAGGCTCCGCGAAGTGTTGGGCTTCCTCGAAAACATGCAACGCCGATGAGATTTTTTACCCCGTTTTTTGCCGTTCTGCTGATGTCGGCAACCGCCTCTTCTACCTTGGCCCAACAGGCGGAGATCATCGACGGCGTGGCGGCGATCGTGAACAACGACGTCATTACCATCTCGCAAGTTCGCGAACTCGTCGGCGCCCGCGAGCGCGCCCTCCGCGAAGCCTACAAAGGCCCGGATTTGGTCGACCGCATCAAGGAAATGCGACTCGCCGCCCTCAAGGACCTCGTGGACCGGCAACTGATCATTCAGGAATTCAAAAAAATGCAGGAAAAGGGGGCGAACATTCCCGACTACGTCATCGATGACCGCGTGCAGGGAATCATCCGCCAGGAGTTCGGCGGCGACCGAGCCGCATTCATCCGAACCCTTCAAGCTCAAGGCTATACATTGACCCGCTTCAAGGAAATCGAGAAGGAAAAGATCATCGTGCAGGCGATGCGCCAGGCCAAACTCACCGACAATTTCGTGGTCTCCCCGGCACAGGTCCAAGCCTTCTACGACAAAAACAAGACCGAATTCAGCATCCCGGAGCAAGTGAAGCTTCGCATGATCATCCTGCGCGAAGGAAATTCCGACGACGTAGGAGGCTCCGCCAACAAAGCCCAGACAGCCGGAGAAATCCGCCAGAAACTGGTCGAAGGCGCGGACTTCAATCGCATGGCCCAGATGTATTCCGAGGACGAGGCCACACGCGACCTCGGGGGCGACTGGGGTTGGGTCGAGAAGAACACACTGAACGAGGAACTCACCAAAGCCGCCTTCTCGCTCAAGGCCGGCGGCATCAGCCCCGTGATTACGCTGGGCGATTCCTACTACATTCTCAATGTCGAGGCCCGCAAGAACGCCTCGGTCAAACCCATCAGCGAAGTCCGCGAAGCCATCGAACAAAACCTCATGCAGCAGGAACGCATGAAAGCCCAGCAACGCTGGCTCGATACCCTCCGCCAGAAGGCCTACATCAAAATCCTGACCTGAACCCAACCGAGTCGCTGCTGCCATTTCGACTGTCTTTGAGATTGGTCTGCCCGCTCGCATCGCACCACAGGGCATCCAAAAAAAGAAGCGCGGCCTCCCCTTTCGAGGAGACCGCGCCTGTTGTTTAGTGGCTCAAGAGCCCGGTGGGCCTACTTGTTGCAGTTGGCACACTCGTCGCATTTGCCTTTGCAGCAGGTCTTGCAGTCCTGGTCCTTGCAGCAGGTGGGGCAGGATTTGCCCGCGGCATGCAGCGAACCGGTGACGGCGGCCAAGGCCAACGCGATTGCGGTGATAAGTGATTTCATAGTGTTTCCTTTCTTAAGAATCGAAATGAAGAGTGATCCTCCACAAGTTGGGGAGGCTGGCGCGGAGTCAAGCCGCGCCTCGCGGCGGCGGAACCTCCGGTCGACTGGAAAGGGAGGGGGCAAACTGATCGATCGAGCGCCATTTCGGTTCCCCAGGGGCAATCAACGGGGACAATGCAACCGAGGAGGCCGTAAGAACGAGAGGCACATGACCGGCCGGGCACACGGGACACGGACAAGCTGACTTCGCATGCATCGGCATCTCGGGACATCCATGGCAGCACTCGTGCACCGCTGCTCCCCCGGTGACTTGCGTTTCAGTGACAGGCAGTAAGCCCAAGCACCCCACGGCGACAAGGACCGCCAACAAGGCAATTGGGCTCATATGTGTGCCTGCGCTCACAACAACAAAACTACGCACGCGGCCTTCGAAATCAAGCGGGCAAAGGGAGATTTCTCAATCGCCGAAAATCCATGACGTTCCTCGACGTCACCGCGATGATTGCGCCACGTTGACTGTTCGCCTACCTTATTCACTGGGCGGCACATTGTGGCCGTCGCGTTTCAAGAAATCCACCGATGCCGATTGAAAAGACAGTCGCCAAGCACCCTCTCAACAGCCTGCGCAAGCGCACGAATCCTTGGTTGAAATCAACACCCGCCGAGCGTCTCGCCGCAATGGCTGTGATCTGTCAAACCCATGACGATGGAAACCCTGAATCCCGACTTTCTCGACTTCATTTCTCTACTCGAAAAAAAGTCCGTTGAGTATCTCGTGGTCGGCGGCTACGCGCTCGGCTTCCATGGGCCTTGAGAAGCAGGATTTCCTTCGTTCGTTATCGAAATCGGGCGGGAACCCCGAAAAATCCAAATCCTCACAGGGATCGACGGCGTGACCTTCGAGGAATGCCGCGAATCCGCAGTGGAATACGATTATTGTGGCACAACATGCCGGTTCATCGGATTGGAAGCCTTGATCCGTAATAAGAAATCCTCCGGTCGCCCGAAGGATTTGATCGATATCCAGTCATTGACCGGAAAATAGACGTTCAGTGAGGGATTGTGCCCACCGGCTTGCCGGGAGCAGGGCGGACGTTGGATCGGCCGCGCGTGCTCCCGACTCTGGCCTGGGGAAACTCACCTCGCGTGTTGGACACGCACGCGGCGGGAGCGTCCGTTTTTGCGGATGACCACCCTCCCGCTTTCGAGCAGGTCGACCATCGCGGCGATGGTTTCGCGGCTGTCGCGGGCGCAGGAGCCAACGATCGAGATTAATTCTCCGAGTGAGTATTTGGTGCGGTTGATTTTTTTGTAGATGTTTTTCATAGGGGTTTCGTTTGCATGTTGGACAGCATCAGAGATGCCAATGTTCAAAGAATCTGCAAATGGGGTGGAACCCTGTGAAAAGGCTCAAAAACAGGGGGAAAACCCTAAATGAGGAGCCATGCCGCGTAAAAGTAGACGGCAAAAATTCCCACAATTCCGGCAACTCCGGTCACACGGGCAGTGAATTCGCCCACTGATCCGCTGCGTTTGTGGATGCAAAGCGAGGCAAAAGCCGACCAGAGCAGCGGCACGAGAAAAAGAAGGAATCCATTGTGGGATAGCCACACGGGAAACCCTGGAAACATGTCTTCGACATTCGCGGCATAACCGCCCGCTTTCAAAAGCACACGAAGTGCAAGCATGCCGAGCGAGGCAAAGACAAACTGGGTGAAGGCGATGGTAAGGATCATGGCGTGGAAAAAAGTGCCTGCCGCATCACCTCAAGGGGAGCGGGTCGGTTGAACCAGATTTCAAAGGAAAGCGCGCCTTGGTGCAGCAGCATCGAGAGGCCGTTGGCGGTGCGCGCTCCGGCGGCGGCGGCATCCTCGAGCAACCTCGTCGCGCCTCCGGAGTAGACCGTGTCGTAAACAAGAAGGCTCGGAGATATCAGGCGGGCGGGCAACGCAGGGGGATCGCTGCGTTTCATGCCGAGTGCCGTGGCGTTGATCACCAAATCCGCGTGCTCCAACTCGCGCGCGAGCGCCGATTCGTCATGGGGAATCGCCACCAGACGCTCGACAGGTCCGGCAGGTTTTTCAGAGAGGAAGCGCGGGGCGAGTTCCGCCGCCAATGCCTGCGCTTTTTCGACGGATCGATTCACCAGCACGAGGCGCTCGCAGCCTTCCATGGCGCATTGGACCGCGATGGCACGCCCGGCACCGCCGCCGGCACCGAGCAGCACAACGCGGAGATCCTTCAAATCCACGAGGAATTCCTCGCGGATCGCTCGCGAGAGGCCCGGCCCGTCAGTATTGAAGCCGATGAGCCTCTGCCCATCGACCACGACCGTGTTCACGCTTCCCGAAGCGCGCGCGTAGTCGTCGGCTTCATCGACCCCCGCCAGCGCGGCGGCCTTGTGGGGGATCGTAACATTCGCCCCTAAAAATCCCGCCGCAGGCAAGGCTCGAAGCGCCTCGGGGAAGTGCGCGGCATCGACATGCAGCCGTGTGTAGGCGACTGGAATCCCGCACGCCTTGAGGGCGGCATTGTGAAATACAGGGGAACGCGAATGTTCCACAGGATCGCCGAACACCCCCAACCGAACGGGCGGCGAGAAGCGCTGAAAGGCGTCCGCACCGCCCGACAAATCCGACCACTCGAACAATTCAGGGGCATCCATCGGCTCAACAAAGCAGGGCGCACAAGGCGTGGCAAGGCGGGGCGATCCCCTATCTTGCCGATTTCACCGCGGCTCCGATCGGCGCCACAAACTCGTGGACATGCTCCGCGAGGTCCGGGGACGACCCATGCTCGCCGATGCGGCGCACGATCGCGCTGCCGACCACGACGGCATCCGATCGCCGTGCGACCTCGGCGGCCTGTTCGGGGGTGGAAATCCCGAACCCAACCGCGATGGGCAGATTGGTATGCGAGCGGATTTGCGCGACCTGCGCGGCGATGTCGTCGGCGAGACTGGTTTGCTCGCCGGTTACGCCTTCCCTCGAAACATAGTAGATGAACCCCTGCGCGGATTTCGCGATCAGCTCCATGCGCTGCGCGGGGGAGGTGGGCGCGATCAGGCGGATCGGGAGGAGGCCGTGCGAGGCCATGAGTTCGTTATTCCTCGCGGCTTCGTCGGGCGGCAGGTCCAGAATCAAGAGCCCATCGGCTCCGGCGGCGGCCGCGTCGGCATGGAAACGCTCGAAGCCGTAGATGTAAACCGGGTTCAAATACGTGAAGAGCACGATGGGGATTTGCGATGTTTCACGAATAGTTCGCACAGCCTCCAGCACTCCCGCGACCGTGGCCCCGGCGGCGATGGCGCGCCCGGAGGCCGCTTGGATCGTAGGCCCGTCGGCCAAGGGGTCAGAAAAGGGAATGCCCAACTCGAGGATATCGACGCCCGCGCGCTCCAGCGCAGCCGCAATTGCAGGCGTGTCGGCGAGGCTGGGATCGCCGGCTGTGATGTAGGCGATGAACCCGGATTTTCCGGCGGCCTTGAGAATCTCGAATGTGGTGTCGATGCGATTGGGTGTGCTCATGTGGTAGTGGCTGGCGTCTCGGAACCGCGAACGATCCAGACGCCGAGCAATGCGATATCCGAGGGCGTCACGCCGCTCAAGCGCGAGGCCTGGCCGAGGGTTTCGGGGCGGACCGAGGAAAGTTTCTGCACGGCCTCGGTGCGGAGGCCCTTGATCGCGGCATAGTCGATCCAATCGGGAATCTTCTTTCCCTCGTGACGGGCGGTGCGGGCGATCTGCTCCTCCTGCCGCTGGATGTAGCCGGCATACTTGAGATCGGTTTCCACCTGCATCCAGACATCCGCCGGAAATTGCGAGGCGATCGCCTCAGGCAACGCGGCGTGCGAGTTTTCAGGACGTTTGAGCCACAGCCCCAATGGCACGGCATCCACCTTGAACTCACCGAGACGCGCCTTGAGTTCAGCCAGGCGGGTCGTTTTTTCGCGGTATCTTGATTCCCGCAATCCATCCACCAGCCCAAGATCGACTGCCTTGCCGGTGAGGCGCAGGTCGGCATTGTCCTGCCGCAAGAGAAGACGGTATTCCGCGCGGCTCGTGAACATGCGGTAAGGCTCCGGCGTGCCGCGCGTGACGAGGTCGTCGAGCATGACGCCGAGGTAGCCCTCATGGCGCGCGATCTCCAGCGCGGGCCTGCCGAGGCGCTTCAACGCGGCATTCGCTCCGGCGACCAACCCCTGCCCCGCGGCCTCTTCGTAGCCCGAGGTGCCATTGATCTGGCCTGCAAAATAGAGGCCCGGCACGCGCTTTGTCTCGAGCGTGGTGTGGAGCTGTGTGGGCGGGCAGTAGTCATACTCGACCGCGTAGCCGGGGCGAAGAATCTCGGCGTTCTCAAGCCCTCTGATGCTGCGGATGAACGCGTATTGCACGTCGAACGGCAGGCTGGTCGAAATGCCGTTCACATAAATCTCGTCGGTGTGCCGCCCCTCGGGCTCGAGGAAGAGCTGGTGCTGGTCCTTGTGGGCGAACTTGACCACCTTGTCCTCGATGCTCGGGCAATAGCGCGGCCCCACCCCTTCGATCACGCCGGAATACATCGGCGACTTGTGAAGGTTCGCCCGAATGATCTCGTGGGTTTTTTCATTCGTGTGCGTGATCCAGCAGGGAATCTGCCGCGCGTGGAATGCCCCGGCGCGCCATTCGTTCAACGTGTGAAGATCATCCTCGCCGCGGCGGATCGTATCAGCCATGTAGCTGAACAGTGGCGGCGGGTCGTCGCCGTGCTGCGGATCGCATTTCGAAAAATCGATGCTGCGCGCCAGCAGACGGCAGGGCGTGCCGGTCTTGAACCGCTCGACCTCGAACCCAAGCTCACGGAGGCAATCACTGAAGGTCGACACTGAGTCTCCCAACCGGCCGCCACTTTGGTTGCGCAGGCCAACGTGCAGGAGCCCGCGCATGAATGTGCCTGTGGTGACAACCACCGCGGGAGCGTTGAAGCGAATGCCGAAGCTCGTCTCCAACCCCTCGACACCATTGTCTCCGGTGATCAGGCGCGACACGTTTGCCTGCTTCAAATCCAGCCCCGGCTGCCTTTCGAGAATCGCCTTGATGCGGAATTGGTAGGCTTTTTTGTCGCACTGCGCCCTCGGCGCGCGAACGCTCGGGCCCTTTGTGGCGTTGAGCATGCGGAATTGGATGCCGGTGGCGTCGGCATTGAGTCCCATGATGCCGCCGAGGGCGTCGATCTCGCGCACCATGTGGCCCTTGGCAAGACCGCCGATCGCGGGATTGCAGGACATCTGCCCCACGGTGTCCGCGTTTTGCGTGAGGAGAAGCGTCTCGCAACCCAGTCGGGCCGACGCCAGCGCTGCCTCGATGCCGGCGTGCCCGGCACCGATCACGATCACATCGTAGGATTTCGGGTAGACAAAATCGCTCAAGTTAGTCGTTGGCGATGCCGTGCTCGGCGAGCTTTTTGGCCAGTTCCTCGGGGCCGAGCTTGAAGCTGTTTTTCAGAACAATGTCTCCGGCGATGAAATTGTCGAAGGTCCCGCGCACGGCGATGTTCTCGCCTTGAACGATAAACGAATTCTTTTGAAGCACGTCGCCATTCCAGTTCGTGGAGAACACCGTGGCCTTGGTCTCGTTGTTCGCCACCAGCACACCGCCGGAGGCAATATAGTCGGGATCGAACACCGCCTTCACATCGGGCGTCTGAACCGTGGGCAACTGCATGAACACAGCAAGGGGAACCCCCTCCTCGCCACCATCCTGAGTGATTTTCCCCACCCTCCCATACACGCAAATCCGCATGCCATTGTATTTCTGAAGCGCCTCGGAGACGGACTTGGAGAAGTCGCCCACGATCGTCTCAAGGGTCACGAATCCATCCGGCGGCAGGGGGGCCAAGCCGGTTTGCGCCGGCAGATTCGCACAAAGACATAAGATCGAAACAAGTGCCAAGGTGATAGGTTTCATGGTCATGAAGCAGGATGGAACATCCGCCGCGGCGACTCAACGCAAATTCAAACTGGAAACTATGCGCCGATAACTTGCTGAATCTCGGCAGCAATACGGTCTGCATGCCTGTCGATGACTTGCTGGTCTCTGCCTTCGATGAGGAGCCGGACCTTCGGCTCTGTGCCAGAGTAGCGAAGAAGGACGCGCCCCTTGCCCGCAAGGTCGGATTCGGCGGCGGCAAGGTGGGTTTGCACTTCCTTCAACGACTCAAGCGGCGGCTTGTCTTTGACCCGGAGGTTGCGCTGGGCTTGGGGATATTTTTTCAGCACCTGCTTGAGTTCGCTCAAGGGTTTGCCGGTCTCGATCATGACGCGGAGGATTTGAAGCGCGCTCACGATGCCGTCGCCTGTCGTGGCGAAGTCGCGGAAGATCATGTGCCCGCTTTGCTCGCCGCCGACATTGTGGCCGTGGCGGAGCATTTCCTCGATGACATAGCGGTCCCCAACCTTGGCGCGGAGCACCTTGCCGCCGTGGGCCTCGAGCGTTTCGTCCAGGCCGAAATTGCTCATCACGGTGGCCACAAGGGTGTTGCCCTCAAGACACCCGCGGCGGAGGAAATCGACCGCGGCGATGGCCATGATCTCGTCGCCGTCGACCAAGTCACCGTTCTCGTCGCAGAGCAACACACGGTCGGCGTCACCGTCGTGCGTGATGCCCACATGGGCCTTGGATTCGGCAACCAGCGTCTGGATTTGCTCCGGATGAGTGCTGCCGCAGTTGGTGTTGATGTTTGTGCCGTTCGGTTGGTTGTGGATCACGACGACCTCCGC
>CAZRLX010000004.1:20652-23655 GCA_964601115.1 uncultured Chthoniobacter sp.
CCGTCGTGGCGGAAGAATTTGATGCCGTTGTCCTCGTAGGGATTGTGGGACGCCGAGAGCACGATGCCCGCGTCGGCGCGCAGGGAGCGGGTGATGTAGGCCACACCGGGCGTCGGCAGCGGACCGATCAGCAGGACATCCGCCCCGAGCGAGGTCAACCCGGCGACCATCGCGTTTTCCAGCATGTATCCCGAAAGGCGGGTGTCCTTCCCGAGGACGATCCGCAGGCGGCCGGAGTGGTTGGCCGAGCGGCATTCCGCAAAGACATGGGCCGCCGCGCGGCCGAGCTTCAGTGCCGTCTCGGCGGTCACCGGCTCGATATTGGCCACTCCGCGGACTCCGTCGGTCCCGAACAGTTTGCGTTGAGTGCCGCTCATTCAGCGGGTTTTCTGGGTTGTTGTTTCTTTCATGAATTCAAACCGCTGGGGGGTCCTGCCGACGTTCTGTTTGATGAGATACCACAGGGCGAACGCCAGGATCAGGCTCACGAGCTTGGCCTGCCAGTTGTTGAGGAGGATTGTTTTCATACTGTTCGTGGAAAAGAAGCTGGTTGAGGCGTTCGCGGAACTTCTCGACACCCAAGTTGCGCTCGATCGCTCCGCGGTGGCAAATCGAAACCTGGCCGGTCTCCTCGGACACGATCAACGAAACCGCATCGGACTCCTCGCCGAGGCCCAGACCAGCGCGGTGGCGCAGGCCGAGGTTCCTGTCGAGGTCCTCGCGCTGGGTCAGCGGAAAGATGCACGCCGCCGCGACGATGCGGTCTCCGGCAACAACCATGCCGCCGTCGTGAAGAACGGTTTTGGGGTGGAACACCGTCAAGGCGAGTTCCTTTGAGAATTTGGCGTCGAGGGCGACACCGGTTTCGACAATCGGTTTCAGGCTGAGATCGCGCTCAATCGCGATGAGCGCGCCGAAGCCCTTGCTTGAAAGCTCGAACACGGCATCGGTGATGACCTCGATGGTTTCCTTTTCCTCCACCACGGTCGTGAAAAAACGGTGGCTGCCGAGTTCGGTGAGGGCGCGGCGCAGTTCGGGTTGGAAGATCACCACCAACGCGATCGCAAGAAACACCGAGATGCTCCGGAGCAACCAGCCGATCACCTCGAGATTCAACAACTGGGAAACGAGCGTGAGAGTGAGGAAGACCAGCGCGAGGCCGATCAGGATGCGCGCGCCGTGGGTGCCGCGGAGGTAGAGGTAGATGTAATAAATAACAGCCGCGAGGATGATGATCTCGACGCCCGACGTCCATTGGGCCTGGAGAAAGGAAAGAACAGCGTCAAGCATCTCCGAGAATCGCCTCTGTCATTCGAAGCGCCTCCCTGTGGGGTTTCGGTTCGTGCACGCGGAAAATCCGCGCCCCGCGCTCGCGGCAGCAGGAGGTCAATGCCACCCCCGGCCAGTGCCTGTCCTCGATGCGCGGCGAACCGGATATCCAGCCGAGGAACGATTTGCGCGACACGCCGATCAGCAGAGGTCGTTCAAACACGGCAAATAAGGAAAGCCCGCGGAGCAACTGCCTGTTGTGCTCGGGGGTTTTTCCAAATCCGATTCCTGGGTCGAGAACGATGCGCATCGGGTCGATGCCCGAAGCTAATGCGGCATCCAGTGCCTGTCGAAAAAATTCCCCGACCTCTCGCACGACATCCTCGTAGACGGGATCCACCTGCATCGTGCGGGGTTCGCCGCGCATGTGCATGACCACCACGCCGACACCAGACCTCGCAACAAGCGGCATCATTTCCGGATCGCCGCCAAGGCCGGTGACATCGTTGACAATATCCGCTCCGGCCTCGATGGCTGCGGCGGCCACCTCCGCCTTGCAGGTGTCGATCGATATGGGTGCGCCGGTTCGGGCGCGAAGGGCGCGGATCACAGGAATGACGCGGCGCAACTCCTCAGCCGCCGGCACGCTTTCCGCACCTGGCCTCGTCGACTCGCCCCCGACATCGAGGATATCCGCGCCGTCCTCGAGCATTTTCAGCCCGTGATCACATGCGGCGGCGGGCTCCATGAACGACCCGCCGTCGGAAAACGAATCGGGCGTGGCATTGAGGATTCCCATGACAAGCCCCCTGCGCGAGAGATCGAGGCGGGAATTCCCGATGTTCCAAATCACTTGGAAAGGCGGATGGAGGCGGAGCGTCCGTGGGCATCGAGGCCCTCGATCGCGCTGAAGGTCTCGAGATGCGGCAGCGAGGCGCGCAGCGAGGATTCGTCGAACATGACGACGCTTGTGCGGCGTTGGAACTGGTCGACAGTGAGCCCCGCGAAGGATTTTCCCGCGCCGCCGGTGGGAAGTTCGTGGCTCGGCCCGGCGAGAAAATCCCCGCCGGCGACAGGCGACATGCCACCAAGAAAAACAGCCCCTGTTGTTTGAAGTCGCAGGGCGATTTCGCCGGGGCTGTCGGTTGCAATCGCCACGTGTTCGGCAGCGTAGTTGTTGGCCACACGAACGGCCTCGTCCATGTCGAGCACGAGAATCAGGCGCGTTGCCTGGAGTGCCTTGGCGAGTTCGGTCGGGCGCTTCGAGAGCTTCACCTGGCGGGCAACCGCTTTTTCAACGCCTGTCAGGATTTTTGCGGAATCGGTCACAAGAATCGCCTGGCTGCCATGCCCGTGCTCGGCTTGGGCAAGCAAATCGGCTGCCACCCATGCGGGGTTCGCGGTCTTGTCGGCGATCACGAGCACCTCGCTCGGGCCGGGCAGCAAATCGATGGCAACCGTGCCGAAGACCTGCCTCTTGGCCTCGACGACATACGCGTTGCCGGGGCCGAAAATTTTCTGAACCGGGCGGATTGTTTTCGTGCCGAACGCCAGCGCCGCGACCGCCTGGGCACCGCCGATACGGTAGATTTCCGTGGCACCGCACAGGGCAAGCGCGGACAGCAGAGCGGGGTGCACGCGGCCCTCGCGGTCCGCCGGAGTCACTGTCACAATCTCGGGAACACCCGCCGCATGCGCCAGCGTGCAGGTCATCACCGCCGTGGAGACCAGCGG
>CAZRLX010000004.1:23755-26723 GCA_964601115.1 uncultured Chthoniobacter sp.
CCGAGCTTCATCAACTGGTCGTAGCGGAACCGCGGCACGGTCCAGCGCACCCAGATGAAGAAGATCAACAACGCGCACACCTTTGCGAAAAACACGCCGATATTGATCAGGCCGAACAGCACGCCGGCCACGCCGGGGAAAGATCCATCGGGAATCAACGGAAGCGTCCAGCCGCCCAAAAACAGCGTCACGATCACACCGGAACCGGCAATCATCGCGGCGTATTCACCGAGGAAGAACAGGGCGAATCCCATGCCGGAGTATTCGGTGTGATACCCGCCGACCAACTCCTGCTCGGCCTCGGGCAAATCAAATGGCGCGCGGTTCGTCTCAGCGAACATGGCGATGAGGAAAATGACAAACGACAGGAGCATCGGCACCCAAATCAGGATGCGCGACAGCGAGAATCCGGCCTCGAATGTCCCCAGCACCGCCTTGAAATCCCCCTTGAGCAGCATTTCCACCTCGAATCCCTTCGGCCACCATGGGAAGACCATCCACCCGTTTTCCCTCTGCCAGAGCACGATGTCCTGCAGGTTTAGCGTGCCGCAAATCATGAACACCGGAATCACCGACAACCCGAGGGCAAGCTCGTAGGAAATCATCTGCGAACTCGATCGGATGCCGCCGAGGAACGGGTATTTGGAATTCGAGGCCCACCCGGCGAGGACGATACCATAGACTCCAAGCGATGAAACCGCAAAGACATACAGAACACCGATATCGATGTTCGCGATGACCATCGGCACCCCAAAGAGCGAGCTTCCAAAGGGCAACACCGCCAGCACAAGGATCGCCGGCACCATTGTCAGCTTGGGCGCGATGTAGTAGTAGAATTTGTTCACCTCGTTCGGGATGAAATTTTCCTTCAAGAGGAGCTTCAAGGCGTCCGCGATTGGCTGGCCGAGACCTTGGATGCGGATTTTTGTGAGCGGGATGCCTGTGCGGTTCGGCCCGACGCGATCCTGGATCCAAGCGCAGATTTTCCGCTCCGCGTAAACCGTGTAGGATACCAATCCGAGGATCAACCCCAGCAACCCGAGCGTCTTCGCGAGGGAGGTCCATACCAGAAAGACCTCCGGCTTCATCATCGCATTCAGAATATTCATAAAAACAAGGTCGCCTTTCCTATCGGCAGGGAGCGGGACTGTCGAGACGCAAGCGGATCAGAGGTTCAATTTCTCGATCAGCCGCCCGTCGCCGTCGATCTTCGCCGTGGCGATCGCCTCCGCCTCGTCGGCGAGCTTGCGCATCGTTTCGACTTGTGCGGGGGTTGGCGGGCTCCCCTGCGCCTCGAGCACCACACGCCGGATGTCACGAATCTTGGCGATGAACGCCGTCACCATCTCGGTGGATTTGAGATTCGGGTTCAAGGTGTCCAGCCGGTCGAGGAAGTAGTCCATGATCGTGATGCGCGCGAGAATCTCCGCCTTCTGGACCGAGTAGCGCTCGACCGTGCTTGTGGCCCCGAGCTGAAACCCCCGCAACCACCCGCCGAGGCTCACCATGTGCGCCATCTCCTCGTCGTGGAGCTCCATCATGGATTCCTCGACATCCTCCTGCGTGCGGATCAACTCCTCTCTCATCCCGACCCAGTCCCCCTTGTCGCTGAACTCGAAGAGGCTCTTGCTGCGCGAAGTCAACTTGCCCCCCACCCCGAGGGCGCGGGATTGGCGAATCAACTCGCGGCCGATCGTTTGAACGTCCTGCGGCCGCTCGGCGATCGTGAACATGAATCCGTCGGCAACCATCGACCCGAAATGCAACGCCGTTTGCAGCCGGTTGTTGAACCCGAGCGTGTGGTCGGTTTCCTGAATCAGCTTGAGGGGAACCGGACGGAACACCTCGAGATCCTGCAGCAATCCGGCGATCGAAGGCGAAGTCACGGGGTTCACGCCCAACTCCTCGCGCATGTGTTGTTCGGAGCTTTCCGCCAACTCGCGCTCGATCTCGGCTTGGGCGAACGCCGATGCGCAAGCGATCCACCCCGCCACCCCGACACTGGAAAAAAACCGGTTCACAAGACGTTGCAAAGCACACCAACCCTCTTCGCCATGATCAAGAGAGAAACTGCTTTCGGAAAAAAATCTTCGCGTTCATTGTTGTCGGGATATTGCAAGCGGCACGGCCGCGTTTCATCCCGGGAGAACTCCTCATGCCCACACTCGAACAGGAAATCCACACCATCGGCCGCCACGCGCGCGCCGCATCGAGGGCGCTGGCCCGCCTCGATGCGAACCAAAAGAACGCCATCCTCACTGCCATGGCGGACGAGTTGATCGTGCGCTCCGCGGAGATTCTCGCCGCAAATGCCGAAGACATCGCCGCCGCCGAGAAAAACGGCCTCACCAAGGCTTCGATCGACCGCCTCCGCCTCACCTCCGAGCGCGTCGCGGGCATGGCGGACGGCATCCGCCAAGTCGCCGGGCTCGCCGATCCCGTTGGCGAAATCCTCCGCGAGTGGACCCGCCCGAACGGCATTCGCATCCAAAAAATCCGCACCCCGATCGGTGTCATCGGCATCATCTACGAATCACGCCCGAATGTGACCGCCGACGCCGGCGTGCTCTGCCTGAAGACCGGGAACGCCGTGATCCTGCGCGGCGGCTCGGAGGCGCTCGCCTCGAACCTCGCCATCGCCAAGGCGCTCCAGGCCGGAGGGCTGAACGCCGGCCTGCCCGACCACTCGATCCAGCTCATCCCGACAAAGGACCGCGAGGCCGTGAAAATCATGGCGGCCATGGACGAGTTCATGGATGTCATCATTCCCCGCGGCGGGCACTCGCTTATCGAGGCCGTCGTCGCCGCCGCGCGCATGCCGGTGATCAAGCACTACGATGGCATCTGCCATGTCTATGTGGACCGCGAGGCCGATTTGCCAATGGCCCTCGGGATCGCCATCAACTCGAAATGCCAGCGCCCCGGCGTGTGCAATGCCATGGAGACGCTCCTCGTGCACCGCGACATC
>CAZRLX010000004.1:26823-38097 GCA_964601115.1 uncultured Chthoniobacter sp.
GACGGCGGCGAGTTCGGCTTCGGCGCGGAGATCGGCATCAGCACCGACAAGCTCCATGCGCGCGGCCCCATGGGACTCGAGGAACTCACCACCTACAAATACCTCATCCGCGGGGAGGGCCAGGTTCGCTAATGAAAACCGTCGGCAAACGAACCCGCATTCCCGCCACCCCCGAGGAAGCAGTCCACAGGGCCGCGAAGATTATTGCCGCAGCCTTTCGAGTCTCGCCGGTCAAGAAGCCCAGAGGGTTCGTCGTGAAATTCAAAACACCACAGGATTACGAGGACTGGCGCCTTAATCAGAAAAACCCGAGGCTTTGGTGATGGAGGAAGTTTCAGCCAACCCGCTTTTGGAGGTATGCCGACTCTTGAACGAACAGGAAGCCGAATACCTCGTCGTTGGCGCTTGGGCGATGATCCTAAACGGTCTGATCCGCGCCACGGAGGATGTCGATATCCTGATCGCTGAAAATCCGTCCAATTACCAAAAAGTCATTGCCGCACTTTCCCGCTTGCCCGACAAAGCCGCAGCCGAACTTGTTCCAGAGGATTTTGCAGATAATTCCTTCATCAAGATTGCCGATGACATCGAAGTCGATGTTGGCATCAGGGCTTGGAGTGTGACCTATGCAGAAGCCTTTCCGAATGCCCAACGAACAACAGTCGATGGCGTGGAAATCCCATACCTTTCAATCCCTGATTTGATTCGCAGCAAGCAGACTCATCGCGACCAAGATCGCGTTGATCTGGAAAATCTGATCCGACTTCGGAAATGAAACCTCACCTCTCTGTGTCCCCGGCGCTCAATCATCCATGAAAACCCTCCGCGTCCATTACGAAGGCCGCGTGCAGGGCGTCGGCTTTCGCTACACCGTGAAGACGCTCGCCCGCGAATATGATGTCACCGGCACGGTGGCGAACCTGCCCGACGGCCGTGTGGAACTCCTCGCCAGCGGCGATGAAAGCGAGGTCGACGCGTTTCTGGAAGGCATCCGCACCAGCGCTCTCGCAGGCCATATCGCCCTGGAGAGCGCCACCGAAACACCGCGCCCCGAGGGCCTGCGCGGCTTCAGCATCATCCCATGAACACTCCCGCCGTCGAAATCCGAAACCTGACGAAAATTTTCCCCGTCCCCCTCCGCCGTCGCCGAATCGTGGCGGTCAAAAATGTCAGCCTCACTGTGGGATCCGGCGAGGTCTACGGACTGCTCGGCCCGAATGGCAGCGGGAAGAGCACCACGCTGAAGATGCTCCTCGGCCTCGTCACTCCGACCCACGGCGAGGCCAGCATCTTCGGCAAGGACAGCCGCGACTACCACAGCCGCATCGATGTGGGGTTCCTGCCCGAGAACCCCTACTTCCACAAATTCCTCACCGCCGCCGAACTCCTCGCCTTCCATGGAAAAATCTGCGGCCTCGGCGGGAAAGCGCTCGCCAAGCGGATCGACGAGCTGATTTCCCTCGTCGGGCTCGAAGACGCCCGCGACAGGCGGGTCGGCGGATTTTCCAAAGGCATGCTCCAACGCATCGGACTCGCGCAGGCGTTGATCCACGATCCCCGCCTCGTGGTGCTCGACGAACCGACCGCCGGGGTCGATCCCGCCGGTTCGCACCAGATTCGCGACCTCATTCTCGATCTGAAAAAACGGGGCAAGACCGTGCTTCTCACCTCCCACCTGCTCGAACAGGTGCAGGAAATCTGCGACCGCGTGGGGATCATGGCCCGCGGAGAGATGATCCGCGAGGGGGTGCTCGACGATCTGGTGCGGATCAAAAACCAAACCGAATTCGTCGTGGAGAACGCCACGCCCGAACTGGCCTCGCGCATCGAGGAACTTGTTGCCGGCTCCTCCGCGCAGCTCGTCGCCACACGCCAGCCCGAGCGCTCGCTGGAAAGCGTGTTTCTCGAATTGACCTCGTCGGGCAAATGAAGGTCTTCCTCACCGGCACCGACACCGGCGTTGGAAAAACCTACACGACCGCGCTCCTTGCTGCCGCCCTGCGCCACTCGGGCGTGCCAGCAGTCGCTGTGAAGCCATTCTGCTGCGGCGACCGTGGCGATATCGATCTCCTGCGCGAGGCCTCGGGACATGTGCTTTCGGAGATGGAAACCACACCGGTGTGGCTTGCCGAACCCGCGGCTCCTTCGGTCGCGGCAAGGTTGGAGGGAAAAGCGATCTCGCTGGACGCCATGGCATCGTGGTTCGGTTCCCTCCCCCACTCCACGATTCTTGTCGAAGGAGCCGGAGGCTGGCTCGTGCCGATCAATGACTCCGAGACGCTCGCCGACCTCGCGGTGCGCCTCAACCTACCTGTCGTCCCAGTGGTCGCAAACCGCCTTGGCTGCCTCAGCCACACGCTCCTGACGCTGGAGAGCATCCGCTCCAGAAATCTTCGGTGCCCGGGCATCGTGCTGAACTCCCTCGGCGGACCAAGCGACATCGCCGAGCGCACCAATGCCGCCGAACTCTCGCGCCACACCCGCATCCTGCTGGAGATTTCACCGAATCAACGCGCCATCCCACCAAAGGACCTCACAGCGTTTGTGGAGGCGGTTAGTTCAACGACGGATCATCCGGCGCCTCGGCCATCAATCTGAGAAACGGGCCGGAATTTCTCATGATCTCGAGCCATGCCGTCTCGGGACTCTCCATTAGAATGAGGCTCCGCGTGGGCGGAATCACAATCCACGAGTTGTGCTCGATCTCGTGCTCCAATTGCCCGGCTGTCCAACCCGAGTAACCAACAAAAATCCTCAGCCCGTTTTCCCACCCCTCACGGTCGGCGGCATCATCCACCGCTCCGAACGCGCGAAACGCGACCAGCGCCGGGTTCTCACGCCACTGGATGCTTGCCAACAGCATCGTTCCGGCATCGACCGGTCCGCCGAAATACACAGGAATGTCGGGATTTTCCTCCTGTTGGAAAACGTCCACCGGCCTGTTCAGAACAAAGCCCACCGCGCCTTCCTCTGCGCTGTGCTGCGAAAGAAACACAATCGACCGGCGGAAATTGGGATCGCGCAAGGAAGGATGGGCCACCAGCAGCGAACCCGTGAGATTGTCGCCCGAATTCATGCAAGTTCCTATAGCACGCGGCGCACCCTCCAAAAACACAAACGCCGCCCCGGAAGTGCGGGACGGCGGTTGAAAAGGGCTTGCGCTGCTTTTGAGGCGGCTCAGGAGAGCGACTCGCCCAGCGTGTAGCGGGTGAAGCGGCGGAGCACGATGTTCTCGCCGAGTTCGGCGATTTTCGAGGCCACGAGATCCTTGATGCTGACCTCGGGGTTTTTGATGAACGCCTGCTCCATGAGGCAGATGGTGCTGTAGAACTTGTCGATTTTGCCATCGACGATTTTCTCCACGATGTTCGCGGGCTTGCCCTGCACCTGTGCGGCGGCGATCTCGCGCTCGCGGGCAATCACTGCTTCAGGCACTTCCTCGCGGTTCACGTAGAGCGGGTGCGATGCAGCGATGTGCAAGGTCACGTCCTTCACGAAATCGCGGAAGATTTCGTTTTTCGCCACGAAGTCGGTCTCGCAGTTGATTTCCACCAGCACGCCGACTTTGCCCTGCATGTGAATGTAGGAGGCGACAATGCCGTCCTTCGCTGCGCGGTCGGCTTTTTTCCCGGCGCTGGCGATGCCTTTTTTGCGAAGGATGTCCTCAGCCTTTGTGAGGTCGCCACCGGCTTCCGCGAGGGCTTTTTTGCAATCCATCATCCCCGCGTTGGTTTTTTCGCGGAGTTCCTTAACGAGTGCAGCTGAAATTTCTGACATGGGTTCGAAGTTTTAAGATTTAAGTTTGAAGTGGTCGTGTGGCTTGTAGGCCTGATCGCAGATCGGGATTCTCGGGTTTTAAGATTGAAGTTGGAAGCCGGCTGCAATTTTGGCGCAGCTTAAAACTTTAAACTTAAAACCTAAGCTCTACTCCGAGACGGCGGCCAACTCCGGTTTGCGGGCCTTGGCGCCGGTGCCTTTGCCTTCGAGAATGGCTCCCACAAGCTTCGACAGGATGACGCGGATCGCGCGGATCGCATCGTCATTACCGGCGATCGGGTAGTCGATCTTCTCCGGGTTGCTGTTCGTGTCGACGATCGCGATGATCGGAATGCCGAGGCGATTGGCTTCCGCAACGGCGATTTCCTCGCGGACAGTATCAATCACGACCATGGCGTCGGGCTGCTTGTCCATCTCAATGATGCCGCCAAGGTTGTGGAGGAGCTTTGTGCCCTCGCGGCGGATGGATGATGCCTCCGCCTTGTTGATGCGGGCAAATGCCGGGGATTTTTCCAAAGCTTGGATTTCCTTCAAGCGGGCCACGCTGCGGCGGATCGTCGTGAGGTTGGTGAGCGTGCCACCGAGCCAGCGCTGGTTCACGTAGAATTGGCCGGTTGTCTCCGCCGCTTCCTTCACCGCTTCCTGGGCCTGCTTTTTGGTCCCGACGAAGAGGATTTTTTTGCCACCGCGCACCACGTCGCGGAGGAAGTCCGCCGCGCTTTGCAGTTGGTCGATCGTGAGTCCCAGATCGATGATGTAGATCGAGTTTTTCTCCTCAAGGATGTAATCCCGCATTTTGGGGTTCCATCGCTTGGTCTGGTGGCCGTAATGAACGCCGGCCTCAAGAAGCTCGGTCATGAGTTCGACGTTCGGTTGAGTTGCTGATTCTTCTGACATGGTGTGGTTGTGGGATTAGCTGGCGGCTTTTTGTGATTCTTCCGTGGCGGGCTGTCCAACAGGCTCGCCGAGTTGGGAGATTTGGATGTTGCGGTTGGTTTCAAAGCCCGTTCCCGCGGGGATGAGATGCCCCATGATCACGTTCTCCTTGAAGCCGCGGAGACGATCCACCCTGCCAAGAGTGGCCGCCTCGGTCAATACCCGCGTTGTGTCCTGGAAGGATGCCGCGGAGATGAAGCTGTCGGTCTCGAGAGCGGTCTTCGTGATGCCGAGAAGGACCGGATTCGCCTCGGCGGGCATGCCGCCTTTCGCGATCGTCGCCTCGTTTTCGGCCTCGAAGACCAGACGGTCGACCTGATCGCCCCAGAGGAGCGAGGTGTCGCCTTGCTCGGTGATTTTCACCTTGCGAAGCATCTGGCGCACGATGATCTCGATGTGCTTGTCGTTGATCTCCACGCCCTGCAGTCGGTAAACCTCCTGCACCTCGTTCAAGAGGTGCTCCTGGAGTTCCTGCGGGCCGCAGATGTCGAGAATCTCGTGGGGCACGACAGGACCTTCGGTGAGTTGCTGGCCTTTTTTCACGAAATCGCCCTTGAAGACGATGATGTGCTTGTTCAGCGGAATGAGGTGCTCCTCTTCGGCTCCGGTCTCCTGGTCCTTGACGATCAAGCGGCGCTTGGCGCGGACGGTGCCGCCGATCTCGACGATGCCGTCGATCTTGGCGATATCCGCTGCGTCCTTCGGACGGCGGGCTTCGAACAATTCGGCGACACGCGGCAGACCGCCGGTGATGTCCTTCGTTTTGCCGATTTTGCGCGGTGTGCGGGCGACACGCTGGCCGGCGGGCACCTTGGCGCCCTCCTTGACCTCGATGTGCGCACCGGCGGGAATCGAGTAGCTTGCAAGCACGTTCTTCGCCTCGTCGACCACGAGAATCTGCGGGTGCAAATCCTCCTTGTGCTCGATGACGACATTGCCGCGCACGCCGGTGGATTCGTCCACCTCCTGGCGGATCGTCACACCTGGAATCATGTCGCGGAACTCGATGCGACCGGCTTTTTCGGTGATGATCGGCACGTTGTAGGGATCCCATTGCACGATGGTCTCGCCTTTTTTGACATGCGATCCATCGGCCACGGAAATGACGGAGCCGATGACGATGTTGTAGCTCTCGAGTTCGCGGCCGTTGGGGTCGTGCAGGGCAATCGTGCCGTTTTTATTGAGCACGACGAAGGTGTTCTCCACGGTTTCCACGACCTTGAGTTCGTTGAAGTGGATCGTTCCCGCGTTCTTGGTTTTGATGATCGGTTGCTTGAACGTCTGGCTCGCCGCGCCGCCGACGTGGAAGGTTCGCATGGTGAGCTGCGTGCCGGGCTCGCCGATCGACTGGGCGGCGATGATGCCCACCGCCTCGCCGAGCTTGATCATGCCGCCGGTCGAGAGGTTGCGGCCATAGCACTTGATGCAAATACCGCGCTTCGACTCGCAAGTGAGGGCGGAGCGGATTTTGAGTTGCTCGTGGCCGATCTTGTCGAGGGCCGCGGCGATCTCCTCGGTGACGAGTTGATCTTTTTTGATGACCGCCTTGCCGGTGATTGGGTCCTTGACGGTCTCGCAGCTGGTGCGGCCAATGATGCGGGTCGAGAGGCTGACAACCTCCTCGTCGCCCTCGTAAATCGGGCGAACCACGATGCCGTTGTCGGTGCGGCAGTCGTCGATCGTGATGATCACGTCCTGCGCGGCGTCGACGAGCTTGCGGGTGAGGTAGCCCGAGTCGGCGGTCTTGAGCGCGGTGTCGGCCAACCCCTTGCGGGCGCCGTGCGCGGAGATGAAATACTCCAACACGGAGAGACCCTCGCGGAAGTTCGCGGTGATTGGCTGCTCGATGATTTCACCTGAAGGCTTGGCCATCTGGCCACGCATACCGGCGAGCTGCTTGACCTGCGTTCTGTTGCCACGGGCACCGGAGTCGACCATCATGAACACGGGGTTCATGTCGCGGTTGTTGTCGTTGAATTCGAGCGTGCGGAAGAGCGCGTTGGCGATCTCCTCACCGGTGTGGGTCCAGATGTCCTGCACCTTGTTCTTGCGCTCGCCATCCGTGATGATGCCTCGGCGGTATTGTTTTTCGACCTCTCCGATTTCCTTATAGGCCTTCTCGAGGAGTTGGGACTTCTCGGCGGGAATCTTCATGTCGTTGATACCGATCGACACACCCGCGCGGGTGGCTTCGCGGAAGCCGAGTTCCTTGAGGCGGTCGAGGGTTTCCACGGTTTCCTGCTGGCCGGAGGCCTTGTAGCAACGCCAGATGATGTCCGAGAGCTGCTTCTTGCCGCAAACCTTGTTGTAGAATCCAAGCGCCTTGGGCCAAATCTGGTTGAACACCACGCGACCGGCGGTTGTTTCGATCACGCGCTTCTCGGGGTCGCCGTAGACGGTCTCGATGCCGAGGTCTGGGTTCTTGAAACGGATGCGCGTGTGGGTGTTGATCGCGCGCTCGGAGAGGGCCAATTCCACCTCGTCGGCGTTGGCGAACAGCGGCAGGCGCTTGTTGGGATCGGCATCCTCGCCGCGGGGCTTCTGAGTGAGGTAGTAGCACCCGAGCGGAATGTCCTGCGAAGGCGTCGTGATCGGCTTGCCGCTCGAGGGCGAGAAGATGTTGTTCGGAGCCAGCATGAGCATGCGGGCCTCGAGTTGGGCCTCGACGGACAGCGGCACGTGCACAGCCATCTGGTCACCGTCGAAGTCGGCATTGTAGGCGGTGCAAACAAGCGGATGCACGCGGATCGCCTCGCCTTCGATGAGGATCGGCTCGAACGCTTGGATCGAAAGCCGGTGCAGGGTCGGGGCGCGGTTCAGGAGAACCGGGTGGCCCTTCGTGACCTCTTCGAGGATATCCCACACTTCGGGTGTCTGGCGCTCGATAAGTTTCTTGGCGCTGCGAACGGTGTGGACATAGCCGAGTTCCTTGAGGCGGCGGATGATGAACGGCTCGAACAACACGAGGGCCATCTTTTTGGGAAGACCGCATTGGTTGAGCTTGAGTTCCGGTCCGATAACGATGACCGAACGGCCGGAGTAATCGACGCGCTTGCCGAGCAGGTTCTGACGGAAGCGACCACCTTTGCCCTTGAGCATGTCGCTCAAAGACTTGAGCGGACGGTTCGCGGCACCGGCGACAGCGCGGCCGTGGCGACCGTTGTCGAACAGGGCGTCGACCGATTCCTGGAGCATGCGCTTTTCGTTGCGGATGATGACCTCGGGCGTCTTAAGTTGCAACAAGGTGCGAAGACGGTTGTTGCGGTTGATGACGCGGCGGTAGAGGTCGTTCAGGTCCGAAGTGGCGAAGCGGCCGCCCTCGAGAGGCACGAGCGGACGAAGGTCTGGCGGGATGACAGGCAGCACACTGAGGATCATCCACTCCGGACGTGTCTTCGACTCGGCAAAGCCTTGGGTGAGTTTCAAGCGCTTGGCCAGCTTTTTGCGGAGCTGCTTGCTCTTGGTGTTCCCCATGGCCACTTCAATTTCCTTCTGGAGTTCGGCGAGGTCGATGCTTGCGAGCACCTTCTGGATCGCCTCGGCTCCCATGCCAGCGGTGAACTCCTCGCCGTATTGCTCCTCGGCATCACGAAATTCCGCTTCGGTGAGAAGTTGGCATTTCTCCAGCGGCGTGCTGCCGGGATCGATCACGATGTAATCCTCGTAATAGATCACGCGCTCGAGCTGGCGCGAGGTCATGTCCAGCATGAGACCCAGGCGCGAAGGCATGCATTTGTAGAACCAGATGTGAGACACAGGCACAGCGAGATCGATATGACCCATGCGCTCGCGGCGCACTCTCGAGAGGGTGACCTCGACGCCGCAGCGGTCGCAAACCACGCCCTTGTGCTTGATGCGCTTGTATTTACCGCAAGAGCACTCCCAGTCGCGTGTGGGACCGAAGATGCGCTCGCAGAACAAGCCGCCTTTTTCGGGCTTGAACGTGCGGTAGTTGATCGTCTCGGGATTCTTGACCTCGCCTTTGCTCCAGCTGCGCATGGCATCGGGGGAGGCAACAGTGATGGCTACCTCATCGAAGCCGACGGGCTTTGTTTCACCGATTGCTTCACGGAAGTTGATCTCTTTCATGTGATAAATGATTCAGCGGTTGGTTGGAGACGGGAAATCAGGCGATTCCCTCGGTCAGGCTGGGTTGTTGGCCGCCGACCTTGACGTCGAGGCCGAGGCCCTGCATTTCCTTGATCAGCACGTTGAAGGACTCGGGTGTGCCCGCTTCAAGCGAGTTGTCGCCCTTCACGATGCTTTCGTAAATGCGGGTGCGTCCGGCAACGTCGTCGGATTTGACGGTGAGGAGCTCCTGGAGCGTGTAGGCTGCACCATAGGCTTGGAGCGCCCAGACCTCCATCTCGCCGAAACGCTGGCCACCGTATTGGGCCTTGCCGCCGAGTGGTTGCTGGGTGACGAGGCTGTATGGTCCGACAGCGCGGGCGTGGATTTTGTCTGCGACAAGGTGTCCGAGCTTGAGCATGTAGATGTAGCCAACCACGACCTGCTGATCGAAGGGTTCGCCGGTGAGGCCGTCGTAAAGTGTGGCCTTGCCATTCTCGTTGATCCAAGTGAAGCCCTCGACTTTCTTTGCCTCGGTGAGGTATTCGCGGATTTTCGACTCGGGAATGCCGTCGAACACCGGGGTGGCGACCTTGAATCCAAGGGCTTTGGCGGCGACGCCGAGGTGGGTTTCAAGAACCTGGCCGACGTTCATTCGGCTTGGCACGCCAAGCGGGTTGAGCACGATATCGACAGGTGTGCCGTCCGCGAGGAAGGGCATGTCCTCCTCGGGCACGATCTTGGCGACAACACCCTTGTTTCCATGCCGGCCGGCCATCTTGTCGCCGACGCTGAGCTTGCGCTTGCTGGCGATGTAGACCTTGACCTGCTTGATGATGCCGGGATCGATGTCGTCTCCGCTCTCGATGCGGCCGAGGTTCTGGTCGCGCTCGTTTTCGAGGTCGACAAACTTGTGCTCGAACTGGCCGATGATCTCGTGGATTTTATTGCGGATCGGGCTCGGGTCGATTTCGACGTGGTTGTAGACACCGGCGAGTTTGCGCAGGAGTTGCTTGGTGATCTTGCGGTTCGCGGGAATGATGATTTCGCCTGTCTGGGCATTGACCACGTCCAGCGGGATTTTTTCGTTGAGGAGGATGTTCGACAGGGCTGCAGTCAACTGCTCGTGAAGGTCGTCCTGGCGTTTCTTGAAATCCTCAAGAATCATCTTCTGCTGACGCTTGGATTCCGCAGGCGTCATCTTGGTGCGCTGGACCTCTTTCTTGGAGGAGACCTTGACATCCATGACGATGCCGTAGGTGCCCGAGGGCACGGTCAACGAGGTGTCTTTCACGTCCGCCGCCTTCTCGCCGAAGATGGCGCGCAGCAGGCGCTCCTCGGGGGCAAGTTCGGTTTCACTCTTCGGAGTGATCTTGCCGACAAGAATGTCGCCGGGCTTGATCTCCGCTCCAATGCGGATGACGCCATCGCTTCCGAGATTTTGCAAGGCTTCCTCACTGATGTTGGGAATGTCGCGGGTGATTTCCTCGGGTCCGAGTTTTGTGTCGCGGGCGCCGATCTCGAATTCATCGATATGGATCGAGGTGTAGATGTCGTCCTTGACGACGCGCTTGGAAATGAGGATCGCGTCTTCGAAGTTGTAACCGTTCCACGGCATGAAGGCGACGAGCACGTTGCGTCCGAGGGCGAGTTCGCCTTTTTCGGTGTTCGGGCCGTCAGCAATGACGTCTCCGACTTTGATCGACTGGCCTTTCTTGACGATTGGCTTTTGATTGATGCAGGTGCTGGCGTTCGAGCGCATGAATTTGCGCAATTCGTAGACATGCACCCCGTTTTCGGGATCGTGCTTGATCTTTTTCTTGCCCTCGGGAAGCGATCCGTCCTTGGTCACCACGATGTGGGTGGCGCTCACGGAGGCGACTTTTCCCGGGGCCTCGGCGCAAATCACCGAGCGGGAATCGCGGGCGACACGGCCTTCGATGCCGGTTCCCACAAGTGGGGAATCGGAAACGAGGAGCGGCACGCCTTGGCGTTGCATGTTCGAGCCCATGAGCGCGCGGTTGGCGTCGTCGTGCTCGAGGAACGGGATCAGACCGGCGGCGACGGACACCAATTGCTTGGGAGACACGTCCATGTATTGAATGGCCGAAGGCTCGACTTCGAGGAAGTCGCCGCGGTAGCGGGCGGAAATCTTCTCGCCGGTGAGGTTGCCCTTCGCATCGGTCGGCGAATTCGCCTGCGCGATGTAGAAGTTCTCGTCGCGGTCGCCGCTGAGGTATTCCACCTCGTCGGTCACGCGGCCTTTGAGCACCTTGCGGTAGGGCGTTTCGATAAAGCCGAATTCATTGATGCGGGCAAACGTGCTGAGCGAACTGATGAGGCCGATATTCGGGCCTTCAGGCGTTTCGATCGGGCAGATGCGGCCGTAGTGCGAGGGATGCACGTCGCGGACTTCGAATCCGGCGCGGTCGCGGCTCAGTCCGCCTGGCCCGAGGGCCGAAAGACGGCGCTTGTGCGTCAACTCGGACAGCG
>CAZRLX010000005.1:0-30426 GCA_964601115.1 uncultured Chthoniobacter sp.
AGGCCGGGGTCTCGCCCGTGTCGAGGTGGAATTTGCCGAGGCCGTGGAATTTGTCCGGCTTCTCGAGTGCCGGGGCGTAGCCTTTGCCCTTTTGGGTGAGGACGTGGAGGATGACCGGTTCGTTTTGGGTTTTGAGAAACTCGAAGGTTTTCGTGAGGAGGGCGACATCGTGGCCGTCCACCGGGCCGTAGTAGCGGATGCCGAGATCCTCGAAGATGACGCTCGGGGAGATGAGGTTTTTGAGGGCGGCCTCTGCCTTGTGGGCGAGTTTGCGGGCGCCCTTGCCGGCGATCCACTCCACGAACCGGGCGGCGTTTTCATGGAGGTGGGCGTAGGCCGGGTTGGTGGCGATGCGGTTGAGGTAGTCGGCCACGGCGCCCACGTTTTTCGCGATCGACCACTCGTTGTCGTTGAGGACGATGATGAGGCGCTTGGTCGACGAGGCCACGTTGTTGAGGGCCTCGAATGTGACGCCGCAAGTGAATGCTGCATCGCCCGCAACGCAGACGACGTGTTCTCCGGTGCCGAGCTTGTCGCGGGCCACGGCCATGCCCAAGGCGGCGGAGAGGGCGGTGCCCGCGTGTCCCGCGCCGTAGCAATCGTGTTCACTCTCGGAGCGGAGGAGGAAGCCGTTCAGCCCCTGGTATTGGCGGATGGTTTGGAGCCGGTCGAGGCGGCCGGTGAGCATTTTGTGGATGTAACCCTGGTGGCTGACATCGAAGACAAAGCGGTCCTGCGGGGTGTCGAAGACGCGGTGAAGGGCGATGGTGAGTTCCACCACGCCGAGGTTCGGGCCCAGATGGCCGCCTGTGTTCGAGAGGACGTTGATGAGTTCCGAGCGGATTTCCGAGGCAAGGATCGGGAGGTCCTCGGCGGGCAGGGCCTTGACGTCGGCGGGGGATTGGATGGTGTGGAGCAGCGAGCGTGTGGAGCCTGGCATGGGTTGGTTACTGCTCCTCGACGTCGTCGAACGGCTTGAGCGAAGTGTTTCCGCGGGCGTCGCGGGCGATGAGTTGGATGCGTTGCTCGGCGGTGTTGAGTTGTTCCTGGCAGGATTTCACGAGACCGAGTCCCTCTTCGTAGGAGTCGAGGAGCTTTTCCAAGGGGAGCGAGCCTTCCTCCATGGCGGCGACGATTTCGGAGATCCGCTCCATGGCGGATTCGAGTGATTTGGTGTTTTTATCGGGTTTCTGAGCCATGGGCCGTGATGCGAGCGGAGTTGAATACACCGCAGTTCGGCGGATCGTGCAATGCGCGATTCCAGCTGGGGATTACTCCTCCGTGTCTGGAAGGCCTTGGAAGCCGGAGAGGGGTTTGACCGGGGAGGTGTTGAGAGGGTGGAAGCGTTCGTGAATGCCCGGGGCGATCTCCGGTTGGCGGGCGTAGGCCATGGTGAACATCTCCAATCGGGCGTCGAGGTTGTCGATCATGTGCAGAGCGATGGCCTCCGGGGTTTTGGGTTCGACCGGCGAGCCGTATTGGAGTTCGCCGTGGTGGGCGGCCACGAGGTGGAGGAGGTGGAGGCGGACGTCCTCCGAGGGCGGTTGGAGATCGCGCCAGTCCTCGAGGGGGAGTTTGCGCCAGAGGGTGTTGACGAGTTCCACGCCGATGCTGATGTGGCCGAGCAATTCGCCGCGGATGTCCCTCGGGATGTCGAATCCCTGTTCCGGCGGGCACATTTCCCAGAGTTTGCCCGTGTCGTGGAAGAGCGCCCCCGCGAGGAGGACGTCGCTGTTCAAGGAAGGATAGGCCGTGCACACGGCGACGGCCGAGCGCATCATTTGGGCGGTGTGGCGCAGGAGTCCGCCGCGGTGGGCGTGGTGGTTCCTGCGGGCGGCGGCGGCGCGCTTGAAGCGGGGTCCGAAATCGGCGAGGAACGCCGCGCAGAGGGCCGCGAGGCGGGGGTCCTTGATCCCGGCGACCATGGACTCGACATCGGTGAAATCCTTTTCCATGGCGGCGATGTCCTGCGGGTTTCCTTCGAAGAGGGCTCGGGTCTCCGCCTCGTCGAGCAGGCGCAAGCGCCAGCGTCGGGCATCGAGTCCGAAGCCGCCATTGATGGAAAATTCGCCCGCGACTTCCACGCAAGCGCCGCGCGTCAGGTCGCGGCAGAGGGCAAAGGCCTCGGTATCCGACCAGGCGCGCAGGGTGAGCGAGTCTGTGGCATCGCGGAGTTTGAGTTCCCAGTAGGGTTTGCCATTCGACGAATCCTTTTTTGTGAGGTCGTCGATCTGGGCCCTGACGATGGCCCCGGTGGCGTTGTCGCGGCAGAGATCCCTGATTTCCGCGATCGTGTGGCATCCGTCTGCGCTCATGGGCGGCCACCTTGCACGGGTGGTGGAGGGGATGTCGAGAAACGTGTTGGAATTCCTGTTGCCAGCGGAAACGAATGGGGTATGCTCCGCGCTCTTTTCCGAATCATGAAGCCAGACATTCATCCCGAATACCAAGAGTCCGTGATCGTGTGCGCGTGCGGAGCCAAATACGAAACACGCTCCACCCGTCAGAACATCAAGCTCGGCATTTGCGCGGCATGCCATCCGTTTTTCACCGGTGAGCAGAAGTTTGTGGACACCGCCGGACGCGTCGACAAGTTCAAGAAGCGCTACGGCACGGTGCGCGCGCCGCGTGCGGTCAAAAAGCCCGCTGCGGTTTAGTTTCCCGAAAGGGTGTTTTTGAACGGTAAACAGGCGTGTTGCCTGTTTACCGTTTTTCTTTCCCGATGGACTTCGAGCCGTTGATCGAGCGCAAGCGCAGGCGATTCGAGGAGTTGGAGAGCGAGATTTCCTCGCCCGACCTCTTCTCCGATCCGGCGCGTGCCCGTGCGGTGTTGCGGGAGCACGGGGCGGCGAAGGAATTGCTTGCGGCGTGGGAGAGGTTGCAAAAGGCAAGGCGGGAACTGGTGGAAAACCGCGAGTTGCTCGACGCCGGGGATGCCGAGATGGCTGACATGGCACGCGAGGAGATCGTGGCGCTTGAGAAAACCATTCCCGATCTTGAGATGTCGGTGCAGGTCGCGTTGTTGCCGCCCGAGCCCGACGAGGACCGTGACGCGATTGTGGAAATCCGGGCCGGGACCGGCGGGACCGAGGCCGCGTTGTTCGCAGCGGATCTTTACCGGATGTATTGCCGCTATGCGGATTCTCTCGGGTTGCGGGTGGAGGAGTTGGAGTCGAGTCCGGCGGACCTCGGTGGATTCCGCGAGATGATTTTCCGTGTGTCCGGGGCGTCGGTCTTCCGGCGTTTGCGTTACGAGAGCGGCGTGCACCGTGTCCAGCGGGTTCCCGCCACGGAGGCGCAGGGGCGGATTCACACATCCACCGCCACGGTCGCCGTGTTGCCCGAGGCCGAGGAGGTGGATATCGAGATCCGGCCCGAGGACTTGCGGATCGAGGTGTGCCGCGCCGGAGGGCCAGGCGGGCAGGGGGTGAACACGACCGACTCCGCCGTGCAGGTGATGCATATTCCCACGGGGCGGATCGTGCGTTGCCAAGACGGGCGCAGCCAGCAGAAGAACAAGGAGGCCGCGCTGAAAATCATGCGGTCGCGATTGCTCGAGGACAAGCGGCGCGAGGAGGAGGAGAAATACTCCGCCCACCGGCGGAGCCTGATCGGAGGCGGCGGGCGCGAGGAAAAAATCCGCACCTACAATTTTGCGGAGAACCGTGTGACCGACCACAGGATCAAGGTGTCGTTGTATTCGCTGGACCGGTTTTTGGAGGGGGACATGGCGGAGTTGATCGAGGCGTTGCAGGCGGATGACATCCGCGAGCGTTTGAAAGAGGCCGGCATCGCCTGAGGTCGGGGCAGGAAAATTTCCACAAAATAGCTTGTGCGGTCGAGGCGGCTGGGAAACGCTTCGCGCATTAATCGGCAAAGACTCCCATGAATCAGGACCCGTCCGCGAACCTCTCCGATCTGGAGATGGATTTACTAAGGAGTTTTCAACCCTCTTGGGTGAAAGACTCGGGAACGACACAAGCCGCCTCCGGCCCAGGATCGGGAGCGAACGCCAGGCGGCGCGAGGAGGTCGACTACAGCGACTTCGACGAACGCGACGACGGGTGGCGGCGCGCCGCACGCAAGCCCAAGCCCGGCGGTGGCGGAAGGGATCGGGGAGAGCGCGACGGTCGCCGTGGGGAGGGGAATGGAAAGCAGAAAGGCAAGCGGCGTCCCATGGAGGAGGCAGCAGCGCGCGCGCCCCGGTCCGAACAGCGTGTGGCACCCGTGCTTGAGGGCTGGGAAGTCCGTTTTGTCGCCGAACCGCGCGGGGTTGAGGGGTTGGCGAAGCAGATCAAGGCCGCGGCAAAGGCACATTCGCTGTTCGATTTGGCGCGGGTGGTTTTGGAGAAATCCCCGAGGTATCAGGTCGTGTTCCGGGGTGGTTCCGGCACGGCGTTGTTCCAGGTGGTGGCGGACGGCACCTTGTGGCCGAGCGAGCAGGAGGCGGTCGCGCATGTGCTTCGCGCGCACCTCGACAGATTTTACCGCAGTGAGCGGATCGAAGTGGATGCGCCCAAGGGAGTGTTTCCGGTGGTGGCGCAATGCGGAATGAGCCGGGTGTTTCTGGGGCCGCCGAACCACCATGAATACGACATCAAACTCCGCAGGCTCCATGCCGAGCGCTTCAACAGGATTCCTTTCGACGACTACAAGGCCCGGGTCCGCATGTTGCGGGACGAGGAATCGATTCAAAAATGGGTTGCCGAGCAGAGCGTGAAGGATGTGTTTCATCCGCTCGGCGCGCCCGAGGGGGGTGAGGCTCCCGCGCCATTGGGTGGAATGGACGAGGTGGTCGAGCATTTCAAAAAACACCATGCCGGGAGGGAGGTGCTTGCTGCGACGGGGGAATTCACGGTGCCTGGACCTGCTGCGGTGAACGACTCCGCGCCACTCGTCCTCGATTTTGTGCGGAGCGAGTTGGACAAGTTGATCCGGTTTCCCCTGCCGCTGGCGCACACGCTCGGGCGGGAGTTGGCCGCCGCCGGGTTGCAGGTGTTCAAGGCGCACGACAATGTCACCTATGCCTCGGTGGCGCGTCCGCGTCCGCTGGACCGCCAAGCCACACCTGTCTCCGAGGGGATCGGGGCGCTTCTCGACTACCTCGAATCACATCCCGGACTCCCCCGTGCGGAGCAGTGGCAGGGTATGTTGAATTTGAAGCCCGTGCCTGAGGGCGGTGATGCCGCTGCGCGCGAGTCCGAGGTCTTGAGGGATCTTTACTGGCTGTTGCAGCAGGGGCATGTGGTCGACTTTGCGAGGAAGGGAATGGAGATCGCGTCAAAGTCCGCCCCCCGCAGGAAACCCGCGAAGGAAGGTGCCGGTCCGCAATTCGGTCAAAAGCCTGCGGAGTCCGTGGAGTCTGTGGAATCGATTGAGCCCGTGGAGGGCGAGGCGGTTGCAGGTGAGACCTCGGATGCTGGCGACGCTTCCGGCACTCCCTGAGCGCGCCGCCGGTCAGGGGACGTAGGAATCAACGATGCGGGACTGGACCGCGAGGAGACGCTCGAACACGGTGTTCCAAGAATAGCGTTGCCTTGCCTCCGTGCTTGCCATGAGGCCTGCGGCCGGGAGGTCGATGGTGAATTTTTTTTCAATCGCGTCGGCGAGGGCGCGCGGCGAGTTTTCGGTCGCCCACTGGGTTTGGTTGGTGAAAATGATGCGGTCCATGTAGCTGCCGCGGATGCCGACAACCGGGGTGCCGCTGGCCTGGCTCTCGAGGGCGACAAGGCCGAACGTTTCCATGACCCCCGGATGGACGAAGAGGTCCGCGGCGCGGTAGATCGAGGCGAGTTCTGCCGGGTTTTCGCAAAAGCGCATCCAATGCACGCCGGAGGTGGAGCGGCGGAGGTCCTCGAGGGAGGAACGCTGGGTGCCGTCGCCCACGCAGAGCAGGTGGTATCGGCCGGGATGGCGGGCATCGAGGAGTGTGCAGGCCTCGAACAGGGTGCGCACATTTTTCTCCGGGGCCAGTCGGCCGACGTAGAGGAGGAGGCGGGCGTCCAGCGGAATGCCCAGGCGCGACCGCGTGTCATCGCGGTCGTCCACATCCGGGCGGAAGACGGCATCGTCCACGCCGAGGTCCACGGTGTGGGTGCGTTCGACGCCCCAGCTTGCGAGGAGGTTCGCCAGCACGGGGCTGGGAACGAAGGTGCACTCGAAGTGGTTGTAGAGGGTGGTGACGTATTTGCGGCAAATCTCGTCGGTGATCGAGACGGCGAGCGGGCCGAAATATTTTGTGATGGTGCGGATGTATGCCTCCGGGAAGTGGGAGTGGTAGAAGCCCACGACGGGGATATCGAGGCCCCGGCCCGAGGCGACGGCCTTCCAAGCGACCTGGTAGGGGTCGCCGGATTCGATGATGTCGGGGAGTTCCTTTTCCAGGACCTCCTCGACGAGGTGGAGTTTGGTGAGGGCGCGGTAGCGCGAGGTTTTCGAGAGGAGCGGCGAGGCGATCGTGTAGGTGCGAACGCGGTCGTCCCCAGACACGCCGGTGGTCTCGCCTGGCACGATGATCACATGGCTGCAGTCCGGGCGGTGGTGGCGGATGTATTCGGATTTTTGGCCGATATACCGCCGGACCCCGCCGCTGACCGGGGAGTAGAATTGGGTGAGGTCGCAGATTTTCAATGGAACCCGTGTCGCGGAGCCTTGATTCCGGCGCGCTACTCCGAGTCTGCGAGCCAGCGTTCCGCCTCGATGGCCGCGGCGCAGCCCTGGCCGGCGGCGGTGATCGCCTGGCGGTAGACGTGGTCGGCGACATCGCCCGCGGCGAACACGCCGTCGATGTTCGTGCGGGTGCCGGTGTTTTGCACGAGGTAGCCGTTTTCGTCCGTGGCGAGGCTGGCGCGGAACGGGGCGGTGTTGGGTTCGTGGCCGATGGCGACGAAGACGCATTTCAAGGCGAGATCGGATTCGGTGCCGTCCGAGAGGTTCTTGAGCCGGACACCCTCCACGTCGCCGTTGGTGTCGGTGATGTAGGAGGTGATGACGGTGTTCCAGAGCGGCTTGATTTTGGGGTTCGCCAGGGCGCGGTCCGCCATGATTTTGGAGGCGCGGAGCGAATCGCGGCGGTGGATGAGGTAGACCTCCGAGGCGAAGCGGGTGAGGAACGTCGCTTCTTCGCAGGCCGAGTCGCCGCCACCGACGACACAGACGGGAACATTGCGGTAGAACGCGCCGTCGCAGGTCGCGCAGGAGGTGAGGCCATGGCCGATGAGCGTCTTTTCCCCCTCGATGCCCAGGTAGCGGGGGGAGGCTCCGCTGGCGATGATGAGGGATTTTGTTTCAATCCAGTTGCCATCGATTTTGAGCCGGTGTGGTGTGCCGGGTTCGAATGCCTCCACGGTGCCGAATTGGAAGCGGGCTCCGAATTTCTCCGCTTGGGCGTGCATGCGCTGGATGAGTTCCGGGCCGTCGATGCCGTCGGGGAATCCCGGGAAGTTTTCGACGGCGGTTGTGGTGGTGAGTTGCCCGCCCGGGAGGCGGCCTTCGAGAACGAGGGGGGAGAGGTTCGCGCGTGCGGTGTAGATCGCGGCGGTGAGGCCGGCGCATCCGGTGCCGACGATGATGACGTTTTCCATAGACCGGCGGAGTAAACACGAACGCCCCGCCGCGAGAAACGAATTATTTGAGGTCGAGGGCGAGGGATGCCGGGAATCCGGCGGGAAGGCGGACCGGCTTGCCCGAGGGCATCTGGACGAGGGCCAGCGCCTGGCGGCAGGTGACGAGCAGGGCATCGTCCGCCGGGCGGACGACTTCGAATTCCACCCAGAACCTGATGCCGCTCCACTCCACCACGCGCCCACGGACGACAAGAATGTCGCCGAGTTTCGCCGGGCGCCTGTAGTCGATCTCGGTGCGTGTGACGACGGGGTGGATGCCGGTGCGATCGATTTCCTCAAAGCTCATGCCCATCTGGATGGCCAGAAGGGTGCGGGCGGTTTCGATGAAGCGGAGGTAGACGATGTTGTGGACCACGCCGCCGGCATCCGTGTCGAAATACATGACGCGGACTTCGGTGGAGATGTGGCAATGGGCGGGAATCGAGTCTTGCACTGGCAGCGGATTATTTGGCGTTGAGGTCCGAGAGTTGCTGTTCCGTTTCGGGGTCCGGCATGATTTCGAGGGCCTCGGAGAGTTTTTCGGCAGCCTCTTTTTTCTTTCCCGACTTGGCCAGTTCCTCCGCCTCCGTGCGCAGGGCGGCGACACGCTCCAGTTGGGCGTTGCAGTGGGACTGGATGTTCGTGAAGACGGTCTTCACCGGCGTGCCGATGGCGCCGGCGCTGGCGGCCAGTTTTGACGAGAGTTCCGCCGCGGTTTTGTAGTCCTTCGCGTCGAGCATGCCCCGCAGGGTAGGGGTGTTTTCGGTAACGGAAAGCAGCTCCCGCGCCTGGGCGTTCGGGATTTGCATGGCTGCGGGAGGGCGTCCCGCCGCGAATTGGCGCATTCGGGAGACGAGGTCGCGGGTTTGGGAGGCAAGGTCTTCCGGGAGTTCCGGCAGGGTGGTTGGCGAGGCTGAAAACGCGGCGATGAATGAGCGGCGGAGGGATTGGGTGGAGGTGGTCAGTTCCGCGGCGGTCTTCGCCTGGTCGAGGATTCTTGAAACGGCCGGGGTGGGATCCTTGACCTCCGCGAGGGAGTCGAGAATCTCATTGGTCTGTTGGGCCGGGAGGTCGGCGTTCTCCAGATCCCCAAGCATTTTCTCGAGGGATTCGCGGGCGATGAGGGAAGAAAAATCCCCATCGATGCGCGCGAGGCGTTCCGCGATGTAGGGGTCCGTAGGGGCAAGGGCCTTGATCTCGAGATAGAAGGGATTCCGCTTGTAATCGAACTGGGTTTTCGACGGGGCGGCATCCATTCCGGCGCGGAGTTGCTTTTCGTAGCGGTCCACCTGCGAGTCGAGGTAATCGACACGGTTCACCCAATTTCCCTCCACCCGGATGTTGCCGCTGTCGAACGAGGAAACGGCATCGGAGAAAGGCTCCACGAGTTCCATGATCGCGGTCGACGAGGAAGGGAACGCCTTGGCGGCTTTTTCGTATTTCTTGATCATCGTTACCAAGTCATCCCGGTCGGCGTCGGTTTTGATGGTGTCCGGCAGGGCGGGTTCAAGGAGGATCGATTTGACCTGCGAGGCCGGAACTTTTGTGTCCCTCGAGGCTTTTTCGAAGCGGAAATGGTAGAAGCCACGGTCCGCATATCCGATGGCGGTCTGGTCGAGGTAGGAGGTGAACCGGCGGGGTCTCGGCGGAGAGGAGGGAAAGTCCTGGACGAAGGCGATGCCGGGTTGCTCCACGCGGAGGCGGGCGTCGCCGGATTGGGCCTGGACGAGAGGGGAGAGGGTGAGGAGGCAAAGCAAGGCGGCGGCGAGTCGGAGTGTCATGGGGTGTGTCGGATTCAGCGGATGGATGCGATGGCGTGGTCGATGTCCTGTGTGGTGATTTCGCTCGAAACGAAGGGATTTCCCAGCGAGCGGAGGAGGACAAATCGAATCGAGCCAGAGGAGAATTTTTTGTCCTTCGCCATGGCATCGAGAATCGAGCGGGCGGGGATGTCGGCGGGAAGTTTCAGGGGGAGGTCGAACGAGGCGAGGGCCTGCAGGATGCGCCGGGCATCGGATTCGGGAAGGCCCGCGTGGTTTCGGGAGAGCACGCACGCGGCGGCGATGCCCAGGCTGATGGCTTCGCCGTGGAGGAGACGTCCGTAGCCCGCCGCCGCCTCGATGCCGTGGCCGATGGTGTGGCCGAAATTCAGAAACGCGCGGATGCCCTTCGTCTCGAACTCGTCCGCCATGACGATCTCCGCCTTGATCCCCACGTTGCGGGCGACGAGAGCGGCGAGATTGCGGTCCGGGCCGAGGGCGTCGAGCATTGCTGGATCGCGGATGGCCGCGTGTTTCACGACTTCGGCGAATCCCTCGTTGAACTCGCGCGGCGGGAGGGTGGCGAGGGTTTCCGGGTCGGCGAGGACGAGTCGGGGCTGGTGGAAGGCGCCGATGAGGTTTTTGCCGCCAGAGGCGTTCACGCCCGTCTTTCCACCGACCGAGCTGTCGACCTGGGCCACGATGGTGGTGGGAATCTGGACGCAGGGGATGCCGCGGTAGTAGATCGCCGCGACGAACCCCGCGAGATCGCCGACAACTCCGCCACCGAGGGCGACAACCAGCGACGAGCGGTCGAGTCCGGCGGCGATCATGCGGTCGCAGACCGATTCCACGGCGGAGAGGGATTTCGAGGCTTCGCCCGCCGGGACGGTGATGGTGGCCGGATCGAAACCCGCCGCGCGAAGGGAGGTTTCGAGAGTTTGGGCATACAGAGGCGCGACGACCGAGTCGGAGATGATCGCGCAGCGCGACGGCTTCAGGATCGAGGCGATTTCAAGGCCGGCTGTGGAGAGGATTCCGTTTCCCACGAGCACGTCGTAGGGGGAATTGTGGAGTGCGACTGGGATGCGGGAGGGCATTGGGGCGTCAGTTTCCGAGGCGTGCGAGGGCTTTTTCGGCGGTCTCCTCGATGACGAAAAACCTGTCCAAGCCCACCAGACGGAGGATCGATTGGACTTTTTCACGGAGGCCGAAGAGCCCGAGCTTTCCACCGAAGGGCTGGGACTCCTTCATGTATTCGATTAGCACGGCCAAGCCGCTTGAGTCGATGTAGTCCACGGCTGACATGTCCAGAAGGAGGGCCGGGGGTTTTGAGGCAAGCGATTCGCGGAGGGCTTGCCGGAGTTCCGGAGAGGCGTGCAGATCGATTTCACCGGAGATTTTGAGGGCTGGCACGCCTGGGATGTCGATTTTTTCCACCTGCATGGGGGAGTTGCTTACCCCCTCGCGCCCCGCCTGAAAAGCCGGGAATGCCGCTTTGCTCTGGAAAATCCATGGCGTGGCGGGCATGGTTCGGTCCGCGTGACCGGGCTGACACTGTTTCTGGCGCGCAGGAATCCCATGATACGAAACGTGATTTTGGATTGGTCCGGCACATTGGCCGACGATTTGTCATCTGTATTGATCGCGACGAACCGCATCTTCGCGGAATACGGTCGCGATGCGTTGACGCTCGAGGAATTCCGCGAGCACTTCCGGTTGCCCTTTTCGGGTTTCTACGCCGATCTGCTGCCAGAGGCCACGGCGGAGGGGTTGGAAGAGTTGTATGAGCGGTTTTTCCATGGCTTCAACGATTCGATCGAGTTGTTGCCAGGCGCGCGGGAGTTTTTGGAATTCTGCCAGGGGACCGGGAGGCGATCGTTTTTGTTGAGTTCGATCAAGACGTCGCATTTCGACATTCAGGCGGGCCGTCTGGGGGTGGGGCATTTTTTCGAGGTCGCCTACACGCAGGTCATGGACAAGCGCGGGGAGATCCGGGAAATCCTCAAGACGCACGGGTTGGACCCCGCCGAGACGATGTTTGTCGGCGACATGGTGCATGACATCGAAACCGCGCGGCATGGCGGGGTGCTGGATGTCGCGGTGCTGACTGGGTTCGACCGCATCGAGAAGCTTCTTCCCGCCAAGCCAACCATCATCGCCCGCGATATCGCCGCGGTGCAGCGGCTTTTGTGAACGAGATTTTGATCAACGGCCTGCGGGTGGCGACGCGGATCGGGGTGCCCGAGGAAGAGCGCGTGGAGGTGCAGCAACTCGAGATCGACCTCAGGATTGGTTCGGCCATGGCGTTCGAGTCCATGAACGACGACATCCGCCGCACGATCGACTACGCCGAGGTGTGCCGTCGGCTCGAGGAGCTTGCGGCGGAGAGGCCGCGGGCATTGATCGAGACGCTTGCTTTCGAGGCGGGATGTCTGGTGGTCGAGGAGTTCGGCGCGCCGTGGGTCGAGGTGGATATCGGGAAATTCATCCTGCCGCAGACGCGAAGTGTCGGAGTCAGGTGCCGTGTGGAGCGGCGGTAGACGGGAGAATTTTCTCGCATGCCTCCCGCGCGGGCAGGTGGCCGAAGTCCGCATGCAGTTGCAGGAGTCCCTGTTGGTCCAGCGCCGAGCGGGCGAGGGAGGGCGTGAAGCTTCCCGCGAGCCACTCGCAGGCGCGGCGGACGCGTCCGCTCGGGAAAGGTCCCCTGAGTTTGCGGAGTTCCACGAGGGCTTGTTCGCGGGGCAGAGAGGGGATGATGAAATTGATGAGGATGTCGGTCGCGCGGTCCTTCCCCACCAGAGCGATTTCGCGATCGAGGGGGTCGGCCAGTAGGTTCCAATGGCGGGACCAGTAGGGGTGGTGGAGGGTTTCGAAGAACGCGGCGAGGCGCTTCATGTCGGCTGCTGCGGCCGCCTTGCGAAAGGATTGGAAGTCCGAGGCGATGGCTGCCAGTGCGCCCAGGCGGCGGTGGGGGTGGTTTTGGGGGCGGATTCCCGCGAGTTTCCAGGATGTGGGGGGAAGGACGAGGCGCGAGAACCTGTCCCGCACGGTCCACCAGTGGTCCCAGAGGGGCTTGAGGTAGGTGCGGGTGGTGTGGTCCGCATTGTCGAACGAGCGGGGTTCGAGGAAGCCCCCGATGCCGAAGAGGAGGGCCTCGCCGTGGTTGCCGCAGGCGTGGTCAAGTCCGGTGCGCTGTGCGGCGAGGAGGAATGGAATCGCGTTGTTTTTGTAGCCGAGGCAGGTCGCCACTCCGTGGAAGAGTGCCGCGGCCGGGCCGTGGAGAGTCGTCGCGCAGGCGATCGCCGCGTGTTTCCGGTGCAGGCGGAATTCGGCTGCGGCGGTGATCATCGCTTGGGCTGTGGAGGCGTCCACCGGCGAGGTTGTCAACGGGGGCGGCGCCGGGAATCGCGACTCGAGGTCGAGTCGGGCTTGGGGGATCGCGCGGTTTTGCGGCGTGCGGGCGAAGGCGGCGGTGCCGGAATCCTCGATGAACAGGTGGAGCGCGACCTGTTCGTAGGCAGGGTTGACGGCGTGGCCGTGTCGTTCCCAGTCCTTCGCGTGCCAATCGATTTCGATGTCGCCGCGAAGTGGATCAGCGGTGTCGAAGCGGAGGGTGGCGGATTTGAAATCCGGTCCGGATTCGCGGTTCCACTCGCCGAAGTGGAGGATTTCGACGGTAGACGAGCAGGTTGTGTGGAAGCGGGTGCCGTATTCGCCGTTGTAGAGCCGGGCCTGGATTTCGAGTTCGGGCACGGGTTTTTTTGAGGGATCGTGGAGTGATGACGGTTCCCTTACCTCGGCGTAGCGAACGGCCATGGGGGAATTCACGGCTCGGCGAGGGGTTTTCCGCCCGGGAGGCGATTTTCGATCGCGGCGATCTCCATGCGCAATCTCAGTGCGACCGCCGGATTCTTTGCATAGGCCAATGCGGAGCGGAAGGAGTGGAGCGCGGCAGGCAAGTGCTCCGCATCGGCCTGTGCGGCTCCGAGGGCCTCGAGGAACATGCTGTCGCCTGTCCTCCTGGCCGCCTCGTTGAGCGGAACGATGGCGTCGAGCAGGTTGGAATGCGCGGTGATCTGGCGGAATTCGCGCCACGGATTCGGCTCGGCGGATGGTGAGAAAAACCGGTCCCATGCGGCAAACGGCCTGTAGAGCGGGTCGCCAATGATGACGCCCGCCCAGGAGATGCTTCTCTGGGACATGTAGCCCGCCTCGGCGAGGGTGAGATTGCTCATGAGGCGGTCTTGGAAAATGTCGAGGTGAGAGGTGAAGACGAGGTAGGGTTCGTAAACGTTTCCCAGTGTTGCCGCCGCGCCGAGTTCGAGGAGTGGTCCGCACCAGTGGGACGAGCGGGAGCGCAATGTCGCCGCGCTGAACGAGTGGAGGTGCACGGCAACAGCTCCCTTGCGGAAACGGAAATCCGGTTGGAGGAACGGGCCGTTCGCCTCGGGGGCATACCATCCGTAATACAGCGCGGCGTCGGTCACGGGAAAATCCTGCGGGAGGGTGTCGGGGGACTGGTCGAGAATCACCGGCATCCCCCGCTGGCGGAGTTGCGCGGCGATCCGGCGCATCCAGTCATCGCCTTCGACATAGGCGGCATCGGTTGGCACGTCGCGGGTCAGGTTTCTCGAGTCCACATAGGCCCAGCCCCAGAGTCCCGACTGCTCGGTGGCAATCGAGTCGTCGATCATGCGCCGCACGGTGGCCGGAGTGGGGGCGTCGAGGCGGCACGGGAGCAACAATCCCGGAGGCATGGAGTCGTCGAGGATGGGGGTGAACCTGCCGAAGTAGGGGTTGAGGATGAGCCCGGCGGGTGTGAATCCCGGCAGTCCGAGGGCGGCGATTTCGCTGTCGACGGAGGCGTCGTTCCTTCCAAGCACCACACGGGCCATGCCCGGCAGGTGTTTGGCGGGACCGATGAGGCGGTCGTGGGCGATTTTGAGCGGGATGCCGCGCATGATCGCAACGAAGCGGACGCCGGTGTGCGTGATGGGCGGGGGTGTTGATCCATTGGTTGAGAGACGCCACCATCCCGCGGAGACGAATTGTTTTTTCAGGGGAAAGGCGATGCGGGAATTGAAGTCCTCGCGGGAGATTTCCTCCGTGGTCGGGCAGTCGAGTCCAACGATGCGGGCGATCGGAATTTTGCGTCTGGCCGCGTAGTAGAGGGCGAGTTCGCGTGATTCGGGATCGTTTGAGTTGAAAAGGACGACGGTCGCGGCTGCCGGGTTCGAGGCGAGTGCCGCCGCCGGGATGCAGAGCGCGGCGAGGATTGCGACGAGGAGGACTCTAAACGTGAAGGCGGAGACCATCGTGGGCGAGTCGCACCGAGTCCGGCAGCGAGGCCTCGGTCGAGGCATGGCCGAGTTCGTGGCACATGTGGATGAAGTAGGTTCGGCGGGCGCCGATGCGGGCGGCCGCCTCGAGGGCGCCCGCGACGGTGAAGTGGGTCGAGTGGGCCTCGTGGCGGAGGGCGTCGATGACGAGGGTGTCGACGCCTATCGCCGCCTCCTCCGCGGCTGGCGGGAGGGCTTGGCAATCGGTGAAATAGGCAAAACGTCGCGTGCCGTTTTTTTCAAAGACGAACCCGTTGGTCACCATGCGCCCGTGGGGCAGGTCGACCGGCACGATCGTCCAGCCGGCAAGGTCGAACGGGCCGTCGATCTCGCGGGCGTCCGGGCGGACATAATTCGGGTAGCGCGCCGATCCGTCGAAGGCGTATTGGAAGACGCGGCGGAGGTTTTGGAGTGTTGTTTTCGAGCCGAGGACCGGGATGCACTTGTCCTCGAGTTCGCAGAAGCGGCGGAGGTCGTCGAAGCCCAGGGTGTGGTCGACGTGGGAGTGGGTGTAGAGGACGGCGTCCACGCGGGTGATGTTTTCGCGGAGGCACTGGGTGCGGAAGTCCGGGGTGGTGTCGACGACGAGGGAGAATGCGTCCATGTCGATGTGGATGGATGTGCGGAGGCGTTTGTCGCGGGGGTCGGTCGATTGGCAGACTTGGCAATGGCAGCCGATGACCGGGATTCCGTGCGATGTGCCCGTTCCCAAAAATGTGATTTGCATGTCCCCCATCGCTTGGAATTCGCGCGCAGACTGGCATAGTCGGGGCATGTCCGCAACGCTGGCATCTCTTCGCATTCGCAATCTCGCCCTGGTCGAGGACCTGACATGGGAACCGCCGTCCGGGTTCGTCGCGGTGACCGGCGAGACGGGAGCGGGCAAGTCAATCATCATCGGCGCGGTGAAGTTGCTGGTCGGCGAGCGGGTAGAAAAGGGGGTGGTGCGCGCCGGAGCGGATGCCTGTGTGGTCGAGGGATGCTTCGAAGTGGCGGGGGATTCTTTTGTGCACGAGTTGCTCGAGGAGGCCGCGGTCGAGCCGTGCGAGGATGGGCAACTGATCGTGAAGCGGATGATTCCGGTGTCCGGCGCCGGGAGGCAGTATCTCAACGGATCGCCCTGCGCTCTCGGTGTATTGAAGAAGCTCGGCGAGCGGTTGGTGGATTTGCACGGACCGCACGACCACCAGAGTTTGTTCTCATGCGACGAGCAGTTGCGTTTGGTGGACAGCCATGCCGGCGCGGGAGACCTGAAGGGCGAATATGTGGCGAAGCGGCGGGAGTGGATGCGTTTGGAGGCCGAGAGAAAATCGCTCACGCAAAATGCCGAGGCGATCGCACGCGAGGTCGATCTGCTCGAGCACCAGGTCGCTGAAATCTCCGGAGCGGGCCTGCGGAGCGGCGAGGAGGAGGAGTTGCTCGCCCGGCAGCGGACGGCGGCGAACTCCAAGCGCCTTGTGGAAATTTGCTCCTCGCTTGGATCGGCGGTGTCAGACAGCGACGAGTGCGTGACCGCCCGCTGGAGTGAGGTGGTGCGGTTGGCGAGGGAGATGCACCGTCTCGATGAGGGCGCGTCGGCGATCCATGACGCGGCGGGCGCGATGTTCGAGTCGCTGCAGGATTTCGGACGTGCCGTGGACAGGTATTCCGCGGGGATCGATGGCGATCCCCGGCAGTTGGCCGGGATCGAGTCGCGCTTGGATGAGATTCAATCGTTGAAGCGGAAATATGGCGCCACGATCGACGAGGTGGTGCGATTCGGCGGGGAGGCTGCCGACAGGCTTGAGGCGCTCAGGCACAGGGAGGAACGGCGGGACGGATTGGACGGGGAGATCGCCAAGGCGGCCCAATCGATGCGGGAGGCTGCGGCGAAGCTCACCAAGGCAAGGCGGCGCTCCGCTCCGGGACTCGAGAAACTGGTGAAATCGCACCTTGCCGATCTTGGTTTTGCAAAGGCCGGTTTTTCGATTTCGTTTCAGGAATTGGAAGCCGCCGGCACGCACGGGATGGAGGCGGTCGAGTTCCTCTTCGCGCCGAACCCCGGCGAGCCCGAGCGCCCGCTGCGCTCGATCGCGTCGAGCGGCGAAATTTCGCGTGTGATGCTGGCGATCAAGACCGCGCTTGCGGGAGTGGCTGGGGTTCCTGTGATGGTTTTCGACGAGATCGACGCAAATGTGGGGGGCGAAATCGGGGCCAAGGTCGGGGCGAAAATGGACGAGATTTCAGGATCGAGGCAGGTCTTTTGCATCACGCACCTCCCGCAGGTGGCGGCCCGCGCGGCGGCGCACTTCAGTGTGCGGAAGGAATCCGAGGGCGGGCGCACGACGACGCATTTGGTCTCGGTGTCCGGCGAGGCGCGGGTGGACGAGGTGGCGCGGATGCTTGGCGGGCGCTCCGATTCCGCGCGAAAACATGCCGAGGCACTGCTTTCGGGAACATCCGCATAAATGCAACGTTGGATTTTTCAAAACGTCCCGCCTATCTTCCGCTTCCATTGAGCAACGACATTTCCAGTCCAGTCGACGCCAAGCCTCCTGTTTCAACAGCACAGGCGGACCTTGAGCGTTCGTTGCGGGCGGTGCATCAGGAAAAGCTCCGTGCCGCCGCGGCGATCGAAGCGGCCGGTCAAATCCTGCGCGAGTGGGACACAGTCGCCGACGAGTCCCTATATTCCGGGGCGATGGAGATGATCCTTGGCATTTATCCGCATGAGTTGGACGGGCGCTTCGAGACGTGGGTGTCGTTGATCCACCCCGACGACCGCGGGACCTACCGCCGCGAGATTCAGCGTGTGTTGAAGGATGGTGGGCCTTTTGAAATCGAATACCGGGCCAAAAAACGGAGTGGAAAATTCACGCTGTTGCTGGAGAGGGGCTACTTCACTTCGCTTGGCGAAGAGGTGAGGCCGGTGCTCTCCTCGATGATTTCCGATGTCTCGGAATTGCGTGAACTCGAGTCGCGGGTTCGCAACGCGCAGCGGGTCGAGGCATTCAGCCAATTGACCGGTGGGGTGGCCCACGACTTCAACAACATGCTGTCGGTGGTGATCGGCTATGCGCAGATTTTGCAGGAGGAACTGGACGAATCCGACGAAAGGAAATCGTTTTTGGACGAGATCGAGAAAGCGGCATTCCGCGCCTCGTCGCTGGCCAACCAGTTGCTGGCGTTTAACAAGCCACCGGCCGTTCGCAAATCCACGCTCCAGTTGGGCGAATTGCTGACCGAGGTCACCAAGATGCTCAAGCGGTTGTTGGGCGAGCAAATCGAGTTGGCGATCGTTCCGGATCAGAACCTGTGGCCGGTGATGGCCGATCGAAGCCAGATCGAGCAGGTGTTCATCAATCTTGCTGTGGGTGCCCGCGAGGCGATGGGAAACGGAGGGCGGCTCGAGATTTCGGTGTCCAACGAGGCGTTGGATGCCGTTCGCAAGACACCTGCCGGGGATGTGCCGCCGGGAAGCTATGTCCGGATTCGTCTTCTGCTTTTGCCCGAGTCCGGAAAAAAGAAAACCAAGGGGGTGGAAAAAAGCCGGAGCGTAACGACGGCGATGAAGGTGCTTGAGCAGAATGGTGGGCACTTGATCGGGGGCGGACAGGAAGGCGAGGGGATGAGCCTTGAGGTTCTTCTGCCGGGGATGGTGGACCGTGCGGATGGTGGAATGCGGGAGTCGCCCCGGCGCTCCAAGAGCGGTGCGAGGATTCTTTTGGTGGAGGATGATTCGGCCATGAGGCAGTTTGCCAAGACCGTGCTGCGCCGTCTCGGGCATCGTGTGCTTGATGCCACCGACGGGGTGCAAGCGCTGGAAATCCTAGAGGCGGACGGGGGACACGGGCCTGATCTTTTGGTGACGGACGTGGTGATGCCGAGAATGGGAGGAGCGGAACTGGCCAAGAAGCTTCGCCAGACCCGCCCTGGGCTGGCGGTGCTATTTCTCTCGGGCTATCCCGACCAGCGTATGGTCTTGGGCCAGTTCGACGGGGATGCCGCGTTTTTGAAAAAGCCTTTTGAAATCGGCGAGTTGATTTCCGAAGTGGGGAATTTGCTGCCCGGGTAAGGCGGTTCAGCAGAAGACCAGAAGTTGCCGCGGGAGGGATGAGGAGAGGTTGTAGTTCCTGATTTTTTTGATCGTATTTTCCTCGAGGTGGTAGCCCTCCGCGACGAGGAGCACGCCGGTGGGACTGTAGATTCCCGTGGCCAGTTGCATGCCGACTTCGAGTTCATCCACCATGACCTCGCGGACCGAGCGGGGAAGGTGGGTGGCTTGGGCGCAGCGCAGGAAGAGGCGCGTGGCATCGGGGTCAAATGCTGTGCCGCTTTGTTCGAGAATTCGGTCCACGGCTTCTTCGCTGGGGAGGCCGCAGGTGACGTAATACACCACGACAGCGAGGCACCGTGCGGTCCATGGAATCATCTCGCCCGCGAGGCCATCGGGGAATCCGGACCCGTCGAAGCGCTCGTGGTGGGCGCGGATGGTGTCGCCGACGGGTTTGAGGAGATCGACGAACGAGGCCAAGGTTTGCCCGTGGATGGTGTGGTTGAGGAAGACGGTCTTGAGTTCCGGGGGTGTGTCCTCGGCATTGTTCTGAACGGCGGCCATGAAGCCCGGAGGGACGGCGGCGAGGCCGATGTCGTAGAGGCGGGCGCTGACATCGAGAACGTGCTTTTGCTCCTCGTCGAAATACTGTGTGTCGGCCATGATCTTGCAGATTTTCATGGCCGACTTGGCCTGCTCGCCGAGGAGAGGATTAAAGGTGGTGAGGATGCGTTGGCAGAGTTCGAGGGAGCGGCCGAAATTTGTTTTGAGGGCGTCGTGGGCCTCGTCGATTTCTTTTTTGTCCGCGGCGAGGAGCTTGAGTTGGCGGTCGAGTTGGGTATTTGCCTCGGAGAGTTTTTGATTGAGTTCGAGGGTGGTTTTTTCGAGCGAACGGTTGGATTCGATGAGTTCGAAGCGTTGGACCGCGTTGTGGAGGGTCGCGATCATCTCGGCGGAAATCCACGGCTTGGTCACGAAACGGAAAATTTCGCCGCTATTGACCGCCGCGGCCACGACATCGAGGGATTTGATACCGGTGATCAGGATGCGCGAGGCGTTTGGCTGGCATTGCGCGAACCGGCTGAGGAGGTCGGCACCCATCATGTCCGGCATGTTGTGGTCGGCGATGACGACGGCGAATTTGCGATCCACTGCCAGGCGGAGGGCCTGCTCGGCGCTTGTGGTGGAGATGGATTGGTATCCGGCGCGGGTAACGAGGTCGTCCAACACTTTGAGGATGAGTGGATCGTCGTCGACGGTGAGAATGAGATGTTTGGCGGGATTCACGGCTGTGGAGGATGGATTAAAGGTTGATCTCTACTTCGTGCAGCACAAGCAAAACTTCGAAACGGCCCGATGCTTTCGACGGAATCGCGCGCAAGTCGCCGCCGATGCCCCTCATGATTTGCCGGGCGGCGGCCAAAGTGATTTGCCGGGGGGCGGATTTCTGAAGTGCCGCATCGATTTCCTCGATTGAATCGCACAGGTCCAACGTGGAGGGGAACGAAACGCCAATAGCCACCTCATTTGGCGCGGAGCCGGGCAACCCGGCGAGGCTTTCTGTGGAATGGAGGGCAAGGACGATTTCCGATTTGCCCGGGCCAATGATGTGCCTGACCACGGAGGCGACCGAAAGAAGAGCCACCCGAAGAGGATATTCCGGCACGAAGACATGGAGGGGCCGGGTGGGTTTGGTGATCGATATCCGGGCTGTCTTTGGAAAGATCAGGCGAAGCAGGTCGAGTTGGGATGACAGAAGCAACTCCAGATCGTGGTAGTTTTGCTCGCGTTCCGCGGTGTTCAGATGGATTTGCGCGGTGCGGCCGAGGAGTTCCTTGATTCGCTCGACACCTTGGTTGGTTTCCCTGAGTGCCTCGCTGGCCGGATGTGAGGAATCAAAAAGATCCCGCATGGTTTCCAGATTGAAATAAATCCCGGTCAGCAGGTTGTTCATCTCGTGAACAAGGCCGGGTGTGAGTGTCGCGTTGATGCGATCCGACAAAGTGTCCAGCAAGCGGACGCCCTCCAAGGTAGATGGCGGCTGCGGAGGCGTGGATTCGGGCATGCGGGCGACGTGGCAATTAGGTTTCGCAGGCTATCGATTTGTGGCGGGTTCCGGGGGAGGCGGCGCAAGACTCGCGAATGTTTCGTGAGCCACAAAGCCAGCGTAGAGTCGGGGGCTTTGGAGAAGAACCTGGTTGCCGCTGTTCTTTTCGCGTTCCTGTCCCTTTTGAATTGTTGGGCTCACGTAGCGCATTTGGAGTCCGGTGTCAGCGAACATCGAAGCCATGTCGGCGACATCTGGTTCCGCCGCGTCGAGGATACCGTCCGCCATCCAGATCACGTCCATGTTCTTAAGATTCACGATTTTTGCCCGGACGCCGATGGCCAGAGGCTTGTAGGGCCTGAAGACAGTGAAGTCGGTGAACAGCACCGCATCCGCTGCATATTTGCTTTTCAAAGCGGCAATGACGCTTGCGGGAATGGGATCCGTCGAGGAAACGGCCTCTTGGTCGATGAGGGAGAGCATTTCCTCCCTGCTAACTTCGACGATTTCATATTTTACGACTCTGGCGAGTTGGGCGCGGAAAATACCGTCCATATCGCGTTGGGTGGCGTCGATGGGTCTGCTTGAATAGATCGGGAGCATGGCCAGGCGGCGCATTCCGGCGGGCCATGCGATCCCATTGGGTTGGGAGATGCTTCCGGAGGAGCGTGCCGCCTTGTCGTTGAGGGTTCTGGTGGAGGGTTGGTTGGTGCAACCACCGAGAAATAGTGAGAGGGCTGCGCAAACCAAGCCGGTCGTGAAAAGAAATCGAAGGAACATGTTGGGCTGATGCAAGCAACTTCCATGCCTCATCCGATCCTGCTTCGTCAAGGAGCCGCTCTTGTTCTGTTTGCGGTGGATTGACGCCTCGGAACTCGAAAACAAAGGCTACGACCTGGAAGCAAAGGCAAAAATTTCCGCTTGTTCGGAAGTGATTTCCCCTTAAGTTTTGCAGTCCCCGAACGATTCAAGGAGTATGACATCCCTTTTGACATCCAAGTTCCCTCTTGCCCGCATTGCAGGTGTGGTTGTCTGTGTGCTGGTCCCGATTTTTGTAGGCGGGTGCGCCACAAAGAAGCCGCCGGCCCGCAAGGTGGCGTTTGTCTCTCCCCAGCCGCTGCCCAAGCCGGCGCCGATGCGGGTGGCGCCGGACACTGGCAACCGGAGGAAGGCCCCGCTGCTTCCGAAAACGATCGTGAATATCCGCGATGACAGTGATTCGCAACTCGCCTCGCCTGGCCTCGGGGACGATTTTTTGCCGCCGGCCCAGCCCCAAGTCGTGAGTTCCGCGACTCCGGAATATATCAACAACGAGCAGCCCCAGGATTTTTTCCAAGGGGTTGATGGGGCTCCCGCCGGAGAGACAATCCTTGGATCATTTTTTGATTCCGTGTTCCGGCCTGCGACCCCAGCGAACCAGCCGGTCAGCAGCGCAACATACAAAGTCGAATAATGCGATTCACCATAACGACACTCACGGTCCTGTTCGGGGCCGGCACCGCCTTCTGTCAAATCGCCGCCCCGCCTCCGGTCGGGACGGCGTCCTCGTCTGTCATGGAGGATGCGTTGGGGAACCCGGCGCCGCGCTCGCTTGATCCTGCACCCGGACGGCCGAATCTGAATCCGATTTCCGATTTTGAGGCATTGTCCGCAGAAGTCGAAGCACACCCGGATTACGCAGCCAAATCCGAGTCGCGGGAAATCGGAGCACTGGAAGCGCAAATTCAGTCAGCCATCGATGGCTCGGATTCGGGTCACGCAGAGAAACTGTTCGAAAAGCTTCTGCAAGAAGGGGCATCTGTCGAGAGCAAGCGGGATGCGATTCTGCGCATGGGGCGATTGATGCAAGACCAACTCAAGCAACCAGCCAAGGCGATCGTGATTTATGAGCAGTTTGTGGATTTGTTCCCGAACGACCCCGAAACACCCGATGTGCTCTTGAGGCTCGGGAGAATCTATCGCGACCAAGGAGCCTACGCGACGGCCTTGAACAAATTCTACGGGGTTCTTTATTCCGCTCTCCAAGTCAAAACCGGCGGCCCATCTGGTGACAATTCGCTCCGTGCCAAAATGGAAATCGCACACACCCATTTTGCGGCCGGAGACTATCCCAAAGCCTTGGAGCTGTATTCGCGCATCAAGTTGCTCGATATGTCCCAGGAGGAAGCCAGCGAGGTCGCTTTCCGGCGTGCTTACATATCCTATTTGGCAAAGGATTATGTGACCTCGCTCAATGATGCCCAAGCCTTCCTTGCCACCTACCCCACGAGCCCGCTCGCGCCCGAGGCCCAGTATTTGTATGTGCAATCCCTCAAATCCCTCGGCCGGGACAAAGAGGCGATGGGTGAAACAATGAAGCTCCTCGAAGCAGGTCGCCAATATGGAAAGAAAAACCCGGAGGTATGGATTTATTGGCAGCGCAAAACAGGCAACGACATCGCTAACGAGCTTTATGAGAACAATGACATCGTCGGTGCGTTGTCTATTTATCAAAAACTGGCGAATTTGGATACGGACCCCGGTTGGCGGGGTTCGGCGGTGTATCAGATCGGGCTTTGCTTCGAGCGCCTTCGCCACCTGAACCGCGCGAGGGAGGCCTACAAATGGATCGTGGACAATGTGAAGCCTTCAGCCCCAGGTGCGACCGACTCGTTGATCGGCATCAATCTCGAAACCCTTCACGAGTTGGCGGCTTGGCGTTTGGACAACCTCGCGTGGTTGGAGAAAACCGAGCAGGAGGTCTATCCGTTGCTCAACAAGCCGATTCCAGGGCCACAGGCTCCTGCCGTTTCAGGGCAATCATCGACCACGGAGTTGTCTCAAGCCGCCAAGGTGATCGGCGGGAATCCCTCTCCGCAGGGAGATGCGGGACTACCTGCCGCGACGCGGTAGGGTCAACCCTCCAAGTCCCTGTAGGCCGCCTCGACCAAGGCGAGGCAACGTTTTTTCGGGAGCACGCCGGGTTCCATTTTATTCATGGTGTAGGCGAATCCGATGCGGCGCTCGGGATCGGCAAAGGCAAGTCCGCCTCCCGCGCCCGCGTGGCCGAAGGCCGATGTCGAGGGGCCGAAAAGTTGGCGGATTTTCCTGCCTGCTGTGTCCAAGGGGTCCATCATGAAGCCGGCGGCGAAGGACATCTCTTTCTGAAGCACTCCATCCAATCCTTGGGTCAGTCGCGTGGTCATCCAATCGGTCGATAGCCTCGAAAAAAGCGCTCCGCCACGGATCGCGCAATCCTCCGCCAAAGCGGAATAAAAGCGAGCCAAGGCGGTTGCCGAGCCAATGCCGCCCATGGCTGGAAAGGAGGCCGAGCGGTAGGCCGGGGTATTCATGGCAGCGACACCTCCGAGGCCCCGCGGGCTTGCGAATGCGCGGCGTGTCAGCGAGGCGGGATCGGCGAATGCCTTGGCAAACGGGTCGGATGCCTGCGAGGCGAGTTCCTCGACCCGCGCGGACAGCATGGTTGCTGCGCGGTGGTGCTGGTCGGCGGGGAGCCCGATCCAGAAATCCAGATTCAACGGATCGGCGAACACCCGGCGCCAGTAGGATCCAAGCGGTTCGCCACCGGAGAGGCGGCGGACGATTTCGTCCAGAAGATACCCGAACACTCTCGGTCCGTAGGCGCTGGCAACGCCGACCGAGGTGACGGGCCTCTGGGATTCGATGGCTGCGACGACACTTGTGTGGTCGAAGGCCGTGGCGGATTCGCTCTCCAAGGCGCACAGACCGGCACGGTGTGAGAGGACATGGGCAAGCGTGACCTCGTCCTTTTCCCCTCCGGCGAACTCCGGCCAGAACGCCGCCACGCGCGTGTTTAAGTCGACCCCGGCGGACTGCATGGCATGGAGAACACAGGCGGCGGATGGGCCTTTGGTGGCGGACCAGACAAGGCACAGGGTGTCGGCATCCCAAGGCATGCTCCGGTCGGCATCGCGGTGGCCGCCATGCAAGGAGCAAACCTCGCGGCCCTCAAAAAAAACGGACACCGAGGCCCCGACTTCGACCCCGGCCGCGAAATTCGCCTCGAACGCCTCGATCAGCCTTTTCACAAGGCGTCGCGGATTTCCCTGAGGTCGGGATCGAGCTTGGCGATCTGCGAGAATTTTTCATCCATGCGGCAGCTTGTGGCGACATAATCGCGCGCCGCGTCGAGGTCCCCGAGCACAGCGCAATAGCAGCCGAGGTTGTAAAAATACGTGGCCTCGGCCGCGAGGCTCGGCGGGCCGCTCAGGAGTAAATCGCGGGCCTCGCGTGTCCGGCCCCGTTCGTGCAGGCAGAACGCGCCGTGGATGTAGCCGGCGGGTCCGTCGGGATACAGGTCGCGGATGCGCGAGCAAATCTCGAGAGCCGGGCCCCACATTTGTGTCTTCATGAGGATGAAGAGCCTGATTTGAAGCGCCTCCTCGGAGTCCCGCTCGTCCAGCGGCAGAGAGTCGAGCTCCGCAAGGGCATCGACGGGCATTTCGAGTTCGATGTAACCCTGGGCCGCAAGCAGGGACTTTTCCAATGACATGCAGCGCAAACTACCCGCCGCCGCCCCGGAGATCAACCGGCTTGTTTTTGGCTATGTGGGCGCGAGGAGCATCTGTTAAGAGCGGGGAAATTCAAATGCCGTGAACGTCTCCGACCTGCGTGAAATTTTGCAATACGTGCCCCTGTTCCGGGGGCGAATTTTTGTTGTAGCGGTGGATGGAGACGTGGCGGGTTCGGAGAATTTTTCGAATCTGCTTCTGGACATCGCTGTGCTGCGCTCGTTGAGCATCAAGGTCGTGCTGGTCCACGGCGCGAGCCATCAAATCCAGCAACTCGCGAGAGACCGTGGGGTGCGGATCACGAACTCCGACGGCATCGGCCTCACGGACGAGGCCACGTTGCAAGTGAGCATCGACGCGGCGATCCGTTTGACCAACGAGATCATGGAGGGTCTTTCCTCTGTCGACCTGCGCGCCGCCTACATGAACGCGATCATCGCGCATCCCTCTGGAATTCTCGGGGGAGTCGACCAGCAATTCACCGGCAAGGTCGAGCGCGTCGATGTGAAAGCGCTGAAGATGCTTCTCGAGGAGGGGATCATCCCCGTGGTGGCCCCGCTGGGGTTCGACGGCGAGGGGCGGACCTACCGGGTGAATTCCGACTCGATCGCGCTCGAGGTGGCTGTGGAATTGGGCGCGGCGAAGATTCTGTATCTGGCATCCGGCGCATCATTCGCCGCCTCCGCGCCCCTCCCGCGGCAGTTGTCGATCTCCGAGGCGGAGGATCTCGTCAAAAAACGGAAACAGGATTTCGCCACCGGGTTGGTCTCGAAGCTTGAGAACAGCAGCAAGGCCTGCCGGCAGGGAGTCGCCCGCGCGCATGTGCTCAACGGCGGGTTGAACGAGGCCCTGCTGAGCGAGGTCTTCAGCCACGAGGGGATCGGCGCGATGGTTTACTCGAACGAGTATCAGCAAATCCGGAGGATTTTCAAAAAGGACGTCCGCGCGGTGATCTCGCTCATCCGGCAGTCCGTGCAGAACGAGGAACTCGTGAGGCGCACGCGCAACGAGATCATCGAGCATCTCGGGGACTACTGGATTCTCGAGATCGACCGCACGCCGGTTGCCTGTGTCGCGCTGCACCACTATCCGGGCCAGGCATCCGCCGAGTTGGCGTGCCTGCATGTGCGGAAATCGCACGAGAACCAAGGCTACGGCCGCAAGCTCATGGCGTTCGTCGAAAACATCGCGCGCGAGAAGGGAGTCACCACGCTCTTCGCCCTGTCCACGCAGGCCTACAGCTATCTTCAGCAAAAAGGGGGATTCCAGCAGGCCGAGGCCACGGTGCTGCCCCCCGAGCGGCTTGCCAAATACGAGGCCAGCGGCCGGAATTCCGTGATCCTCGTGAAGTCGCTCCGCGCCTGATGGAGGAGGCGATCCACACCCGGTTCCTTTGGATCGATTGGGCTGTCCTGCTGGCCTACCTCGTTTTGACCACATGGATCGGGCACCGTCTGCGCGGGGCCCAGGCGACCGTGAAGGATTTCTTTCTGGCCGGGCGCTCGTTGCCCTGGCCCGCCGTGAGCGGATCGATCGTGGCCACGGAGATCAGCGCCATCACCTTTGTCGGAGTGCCGGGAATGGTCTTCGCGGCGGGCGGGGATTTCACGTATCTGCAATGGGGGGTCGGTTCCCTGATTGCCCGAGTGATTGTCGGTGTCTGGTTCGTGAAGGTCTTCTACGAGCGGGGGATTTTCAGTCCCTACGACTACATGCAGCAACGGCTCGGAAGCGGGGCGCGCGCGTTGACCACGTTTCTGTTCTTTATCAGCTCGATCCTCGGTCAAAGCGTGCGCCTGCTGGTCACGGCGTTGATCCTGTGGACGGTCACCGGGCTTCCATTCGAGTGGTGCATCGCGATCATCGGGGTGTTTGCTGTCCTGTGGACGTTGATGGGCGGGATGACGACGGTCATTTGGACGGATGTGATTCAATTTTTCGTGTTCATCGGCGGAGGGTTGCTGGCCTTGGGGGTGATGATGGCGCAGATTGACGGCGGGTTCGGGGAAATCCTCCGTGTCGCCGGCGATGCAGGGAAGTTGCGACTCCTCGACCTGAGCACGAATCCGGATGTGCAATTCACGTTGTGGGTCGGCCTGTTGGCGATGCCGTTCCAGAATCTCGCCGCGTTTGGCACCGATCAACTCAATGCCCAGCGCATGTTCTGTTGCCGCTCGGCCTCGGACGCCTCGAAGGCTATCATCGCCAGCAGCGTGTCTCTTTTGGTCACGGTGCTGATGCTTTTTGTGGGGGCGGGGCTCTTTGTTTACTACCTGCAGCATCCGCCCGACGCCGCCGAGGCCGCCAAGTTCGCCAAAGAAACGGACTCCGTGTTTCCGGTGTGGATCACCACGGTGCTGCCGCCGGGGCTTTCCGGATTGATTCTCGCCGGGGCGTTTGCCGCCGCGATCTCGAGTTTGGATTCCGCGCTTGCCGCGTTGGCCCAGACCTCGCTTGCGCTGGTGCACGCGAAGAGGGGGATCGATGCGGGCAATCAGGAAACATTGATCCGCCAGTCGCGGATCGCGGTGGTGTTGTGGGGGATTGCGTTGATTGCGGTCGCGATCGGGCTTCAGGCCGTGCGGGGCCAGATCAACCTGCTCAGCCTGGCCTTCGGCATGGTCACCTACACCTATGGACCATTGCTCGGAGCCTTTCTGCTCGCCTTGAGTCCGGTGCGCCGTGACATCCGGGGTGTGCTTGTCGGCACCGCGATTTCGATCCTGCTCGTGCTCTGGGTGCGGCCGGATCTTTACAATGTCCTCGTGCACTTCGGGGCGATGACGGCCTCCGAGGCCGCTGCGATCCGTCCCAAGCTCAACTTCGCATGGCTGTATCCGGTGACCTGCCTGATCACGCTCGGATGCGGTGTGCTTCTCGGGCGGAAACGCGCCGATGGCGAGTCGGGCCGCGCGGATTGACTTTGTTGGCCGCCAAAATCGGTGATGCGGCGAGGTTCTGTCTTTACAGGAAAAAAGCGGGAAGCTGATATGCAGCCCTTCAATTTTTCATGAGTAGAGTTATCGGCATCGGGTTGGCGGGGTTCGGCACAGTGGGTGCGGGGGTTTACAAAAACCTTCTTCGCAACGGCCCGCTGCTTGAGCAACGCACCGGCGCGCGCTTCGAGGTCAGGAAAATCGCCGTCCGCGACATGGCGAAGACCCGCGATGTGCAGGCTCCCGCGGAGCTTTTCACCGAATCCGCCGACGACCTTCTTGCCGATCCCGCGATCGAGGTGGTGGTCGAGTTGATGGGGGGCATCGATATTCCATTGGCGTTCGTCCGGAAGGCGATCGAGGCCGGCAAGATCGTGGTCACCGGCAACAAGGCGCTGCTCGCCGAGCACGGGGCGGAGATTTTCGAGTTGGCCCGCGACAAGCGCGTGCCCGTCTTCTACGAGGCCGCGGTGGCTGGCGGGATTCCGATCATCAAGTCGGTCCGGGAGGCTTTTGCCGGAAACCGTTTCGAGGCGATCCATGGGATTCTCAACGGCACGAGCAACTACATCCTCACACGCATGACCGACGAGGGGTTGGAGTTCGGTCCTGTCCTCGCCGAGGCCCAGAAACTCGGTTACGCCGAGGCCGATCCCGCGCTGGATGTGAACGGATGGGACGCCGCGCACAAGGCGATCATCCTCGCCTCACTGGCCTACGGGTTTTGGATTCCGCCGGGCGATGTTCTGGTCGAAGGCATCGAGCGTGTCACCGCATCGGACATCCGCTTCGCCGACGAGCTTGGCTACCGCATCAAACTGCTCGCCACGATCAAGGCCGACGAGGCGGGCGGCATCGAGGTGCGCGTGGTCCCGACATTGATCCCGAAGGCGCACATGCTCGCCTCGGTCGGTGGGGTTTTCAATGCCGTCGCGGTGCGCGGCGATGTGGTTGGCGAGGCGGTTTTTTACGGGCGTGGAGCCGGTCAGGATCCGACATCGAGTTCGGTGCTCGGGGATCTCGCCGAGGCCGCGGCGTTTTTGCATTCGCCCCGCCAGTGCGTCGGCTTCACCTCGCACGACCTCTACGGGCGTTGCAAGCCGGTCGAGAACACGGCTTCCAAATACTATCTCAGGCTCGGTGTGGAGGATCGCCCTGGCGTTCTCGCCCAGATCGCGGGCACGTTGGCCAAGGCCGATATCGGCATTCTCTCGGTCATCCAGCCCGAAGGGTTGGTGGACGGATCGGTGCCGCTTGTCCTCACGCTCCATGACGCTCCGTATGGCCCGATGAAACAAACCGCCGAAGCACTGGCATCCCTCCCGTGCGTGAAAGGCCAACCGCTGCTTTTGCACATGGAGATATTCTCGTGAACGCCCCGCTGAACGACCGCGGTGTGATTCATCGTTACCGCCCTTATTTGCCCGTCACCGATGCCACTCCCGTGGTGTCGCTCAGTGAGGGATCGACCCCGTTGTTGCACTCCCCGCGCCTGAGCGAGCGGACGGGGGCGGAGGTTTATTTAAAGTTTGAAGGGTTGAATCCCACCGGTTCATTCAAGGACCGGGGCATGACGGTGGCCATCTCGAAAGCCGTCGAGCATGGAGCGAAGACAGTGATTTGCGCCTCCACCGGAAACACCTCCGCCGCCGCCGCCGCGTATGCCGCGCGAGCGGGCGTGCAATGCGCGGTGATCCTTCCCGCCGGAAAAATCGCCGTCGGCAAACTCGCCCAGGCATTTGTCTACGGCGCGAAGGTGGTGGCGATCCGGGGCAACTTCGACGACGCGCTCCGCATCGTGCGCGAGTTCGGAGGGATCGAGGGGGTGGCGATCGTGAACTCGATCAACCCCGACCGCATCGAGGGGCAGAAGACCGCTTCTTTTGAAATCATCGACGACCTCGGCGACGCGCCGGATTTGCATTTTCTGCCGGTTGGAAACGCCGGGAACATCACGGCGTATTGGAAGGGCTACAAGGAATTCCACGCCGCAGGCCGTTCCACGCGCCTGCCGCGCATGGTGGGGTTCCAAGCTGCAGGCTCCGCCCCGATTTTCCACGGCGCACCTGTGGAGCGTCCCGAGACCGTGGCGACAGCGATTCGCATCGGCAATCCCGCCAGTTGGCAGGGGGCGAGCGATGCGGTGTCCGAATCCGGCGGGTGCATCGATAT
>CAZRLX010000005.1:30526-37806 GCA_964601115.1 uncultured Chthoniobacter sp.
CGCGCCCTGGAAACCCAACGCGAGGGCAACTCGGTGGTCGTCGTCGTTTCGGCCATGTCCGGAGTGACCGACAGCCTCATCAAACTCGCGAAGGCCGTCTCGCCCACGCCTACCGAGCGCGAGATGGATGTCCTCCTCGCCACCGGCGAGCAGACAACGATCGCCCTCACCGCGATGGCGATCAACGCCATGGGCGGCAAGGCGGTGTCGTTGACCGGCGCCCAGGCCGGCATTCTCACCAGCGGTGTGCACACCAAGGCGAAGATTGAAAACATCGCTCCGCGCCAGATTCGGAACCACCTCAAGGAAGGCCAGATTTGCATCGTCGCCGGCTTCCAGGGCCAAACGCTCGAGGGACGCATCACCACGCTCGGACGCGGGGGCTCGGACCTCACCGCGATCGCGATCGCCGCGGCGTTGAAAGCCGACCTGTGCCAGATTTACACGGATGTGGACGGCGTTTACACCTGCGATCCGCGGGTGGTGCCCGAGGCGAAAAAGATCGAAGTGATCGCGTATGACGAGTTGCTGGAGATGGCGAGCAGCGGCTCGAAGGTCATGCAATCCCGCTCGGTCGAGTTCGCCAAAAAATTCAACGTGCCCTTCGAGGTGCGCAGCAGCTTCAACAACAACAGGGGAACAATCGTGAAAGAGGAATTCATCGGACTCGAAAACGTCGTCGTGCGCGGCATCAGCATCGAACGCAACCAGGCCAAGGTCACAATCACCAACGTGCCCGACAAACCCGGCACTGCCTCGCGGTTCTTCACCGCCCTTGCGGAGGCGAATGTCGTCATCGATGTCATCGTTCAAAACATCTCTGTCAGCGGTTCGACCGACATTTCGTTCACCATGAACGCCGACGAACTCGAGAAACTCGGTGGCCTCATCGACCGCGTCGCAGCGGATGTCGGGGCCGGCGAGGTGATCAAAAAAAGCGGCATAGCGAAGCTCAGCGTGGTCGGCATCGGCATGCGCTCGCACTCAGGTGTCGCCGCGACCCTCTTCGAGTGCCTCGGTGCCGGCGGAGTGAACATCCAAATGATCTCCACCTCCGAGATCAAAATCGCCGTGATCATCGACGAGGACCGGATCGAGCAGGCCGCGCGCCTCGCCCATGAGGCATTCGGCCTCTCCGCCTGACCGCGCCGCCCCCGAGGAAGGGGATTTGCGGGGTTGATTCGCAGGCAGGCATGACCCAATGTCGCGCGCGATGAACACGATCGAAGCCATTGAATCCCGCCGCGCCATCAAGCACTACGACCCCGCCCACCGCATGTCACCGGAGGAGGAGCGGCGGTTGATCGAGTTGGCCATGCTCTCGCCAACCGCCTTCAACATCCAAAACTGGCGGTTTGTCATCGTGCGCGACATGGAGACCCGCAAAAAAATCCGGGCCGCCGCCTGGGATCAGGCCCAAGTCACCGACGCATCCTTGCTTGTCGTGCTGTGCGGCAACCTCTCCGCATGGAAACAGAATCCCGCCAACTATTGGCGGAACGCCCCGCAGGCCGTGCAGGATTTCCTCGTTCCGGCGATCGAGGGGTATTACTCCGGCAAGCCGGAGGTGCAGCGCGACGAGGTCATGCGTTCCTGCGGCATGGCCGGGCAGACGCTCATGCTCGCGGCCAAGGCCATGGGATACGACACGTGCCCGATGGATGGATTCGACTACGAAGCGGTCGGCAAAATCATCAATCTGCCCGCGGACCACATCATTTCCTTCATGATCGCGATCGGTCGCAAGACGCAGGACTCGTGGCCCCGTCCCGGCCAGCTTGCCTACAACGAGGTGGTGATTGAAAACGGCTTTTGATCCTGTGTGGCCGAGCCATCGCACGGCCAGCTTGGGGACTTGACGGAGTCCTTGATCGATTGAAAATGCGCGCCGAATGACACCCAACGATATCTTTGCCCGCATGGGCACCGGGCACGCCGACGTGATTCTCGGCTGGTTGGCGGAGAACGACCGGCCCGCTTACAAAAGCTGTGGCGGCATGCTTGCGACCCGCAGGAAGTTACGACCCGTGTTTGTGGAGCGCAAGCCACGGGCCGAGCGCATCCAGTGGATGAAAGACGCGCTTGCCCGTCCCGCGAACGCGGACCTCGCCGCCGAGACATTGCAACTCTGGACGCTCGGCTGCAACGCACGGGTGGTGTGTGATTTTCTCGATGCCCTCGGCATTACCCATGACGGCAAGGGGCTGCTTGAGGACGTGCCCGCCGAACCGGACGCCGACAAGCTGCGATCGGCCATCGACTCCCTCATGGGATCCCATCCGGCACTGGCTGTTTTTGTGTATCTGCATCTGTTTTCCAGCATGAGCCCGGACGCCTGGCCGGCGTTGCGCGGGATTCTTGAGGAGCACGACGGCTTGAGAGCCGAGGCGGTTTTTTCCGCATGAAGAGCCAATTTTCCGAATCGCTTGATGCCGCACTGGAGACGTTCTCCGGGTTGCGTGCGCTCGAGCCCAAGGTCGAGGAGGCCGCAGCCCTCGTGCTGGCATGCCTCAAATCCGGCGGCAAGTTGCTGGTTTGCGGCAATGGAGGCAGCGCGGCCGACAGCAACCACATGGCGACCGAGTTCACCTGCCGGTTTCAGGACGACCGTCGTCCGTATCCGGCGATTTCCCTGACGGCGGATGGCGGCCTGCTGACCGCGATCGGGAATGATTACACGTTCCAGGAACTTTTTGGGCGTCAGGTGCGGGCCTACGGGAAAGCCGGGGATGTCCTGATCGCGCTCACGACGAGCGGCAAGTCCCGGAATGTGCTCACCGCCCTCGAGGAGGCCAAGCGGCTCGGAGTGAAAACGATCGCGTTTCTCGGGAAAGGTGGGGGATTCACCAAGGGAGCCGCCGATATCGAGTTGCAGGTCGAGGGAACGGTCACCGCCCGGATTCAAGAGGCGCACAAGTTTCTGATTCACGCCATTTGTGAACTTGTTGAACCCGGCCTTGAGAAGGAGTCCTGATCCGCGCCGCGTCCGACGGATGCCATGAGTGCGTTTCGCGGAATCGAGTGGGTCTTGTTGGTGTTCAGCGGGGTGCTTGGCGCGGTGGTCGGTTCGTTTTTGAACGCCTGCATCCACCGCCTGCCCCGCGGTCTGGGGTTGATGCATCCACGGCGTTCGTTTTGTCCCGGATGCGAACGCACGATCCCGTGGCACGAGAACCTGCCGGTGGTGTCGTGGATTTTCCTGCGGGGGCGGTGTTCGGGCTGCGAATGGAGAATCCCGGCGAGGTATTTCGTGGTCGAGGTGCTCACCGCCGCGTTGTTCATGGCAGCCTGGTGGCGTTTCGGGTGGCCGTTGGCGGTGGTGTGGTGGGTTTTTGCGGGGTTGCTGGTGGTTGCGACGTTCATTGATTTCGAGCACATGATCATTCCCGACGAGATCACGCTCGGCGGGGTGGTCGCGGGGTTGGTCGCGTGTCTGATCGTGCCCGAGGTAATGAACGCCGTTGTGTGGTGGCGGGCCGGGCTCGAGTCGCTGGCGGGAGCGGTGGCGGGTTTTGTGGTCCTGTTTCTTGTGGTCGAGGGAGGCAAGGTGGTGTTCGGCAAAAAGCGGCACCGGTTTGGCGAGCCGGAACCCTTCGAATGGCGGCACGAAGGCGACAGGGTGTGGGTTTCCCTCGCGGGCGAGGTGTTCGAGTGGGGCGAGGTGTTTTCACGCGAGCGCGACGAACTGCGGATCACACTGGAGGGGGCGGCGACGGTCGACGGGGGCGAACGCGAGTGCGGGGAGTTGGTGTTCAAACACGACCGCGTGGTGGCCGGCAGAGACACGATCGCGCTTGAGGACATCGGGCACATCACCGGGCGCATGCGGGCGGTGGTGATCCCGCGCGAGGCGATGGGTTTCGGCGACGTCAAATTCCTCGCCTGCATCGGCGCGTTTGTGGGGTGGCAGGGGGTATTGTTCACCCTGTTCGCCGGTTCGGTGATCGGATCCGTGGCGGGGGTGGTCGGTATTTGCCTGCGCCGAGACGGTTCCGGAGCACGGCTCCCCTTCGGACCGTTTCTGGCGCTGGGCGCACTGGTGTGGGTGTTCGCCGGGGGGGCGCTGGTGGATTGGTATTTCGGGCTCCTGCATGCCGGGCGCATTGCGGTGGATTTTTGATCTCCAATCACCGGCTGTTTGTGTAGTGTCGCCGCCTTCCATGTCGAAACCCGCGAAGCTTCCGTTTCCCCAACTCGTGAAAGAGTTTTGGGTCCCCTACTTGCGACTGCTGTCCTACATGGTGCCCTACAAAAAGCGGTTTTTCCTTGGGATCGCCTGCGGGGTGGTGGCCGGGTCGTTGAATGGCGTGATTCCGCTCGTGATCAAGCAGGCGGGCGAACCTCTCATGGCCGCCGGTGCGAAACTGCCCGACAAATCCGCGCTGCTTGCCGGTGGCATCAGCAATGACGGGCCGGGGATCGAGGGGGTTGTCTGGATCGCGCTCCTGATCCCGCTTGTCATGGTGGCCCGGGGGATTTTTTCGTATCTCAATGTTTATTCGCTCGCGTGGGTGAGCCTGAGGGTCCTGAGGGACATTCGGGACGAACTTTTCAGCCACCTCATGCGCCAGTCGTTGGATTTTTTCAACAGGGAGAAGGCGGGCAAATTGATGTCGCGCGTGATGAACGACACGCGGCAGACGCAGAACGCGCTGACATCCATCTCCGGCGACATCATCAAGGACCCGGTGGCGGTGGTGATCGGGATCGCGGTGCTGGTGGCGATCGATTGGAAATTCAGCCTCACCACGCTCGTATTGTTCCCGATTTGCATCATTCCCGTCGTGGTCTTCGGGCGGAAAGTGCGCCAAGCGGGGAAGGCCGAGGAGCGCGAGGCGGCGCAGATGTCGATCATCCTGCAGGAGACATTCGCCGGCGTGCGGGTGATCAAGTCGTTTGCCCGCGAGGATTACCAGGCCGACCAGTTCAAGCGCTCAAGCGACACGCAATGCCGCAACAGCCTGCGGGTGCGGCGGAGTTCGGTGATCGTGCAACCACTCATCGAATCTGTTTCGGCGCTCGGTGTCGTGCTGGCGATGATCTATGTCTACTACTACGGCATCAGCTTTGCGAAGTTCGCGGCGCTCTGCGCGGGCATCTTCCTGCTCTACAATCCGGTCAAAAACCTTAGCCGGATTCCGATGCTCATGCAGAAGTGCATGGTCTCGGCGACGAACGTGTTCGAACTCATGGCGATCAAGCCCACGATCCTCGACAAGCCCGGGGCGTTGGCTCTCAAGGAATGCGCCGGGGCGATCGAATTCCAAGGTGTCGGCTTTGACTACGGCACGGACAAGGCCGCTGTCCAGGGCATCGACCTGCGCATCGAGCCCGGAAAAAAATACGCGCTTGTCGGTGCCAGCGGGGCGGGCAAGAGCACGATCCTTTCGCTCATCATGCGCTTCTACGATCCGCAAACCGGCGTCGTGCGCCTCGACGGACACGACCTCCGCGACCTTGCCCAGCATTCCCTCCGTGAACATGTGGGCATGGTGACGCAGGAGACATTCCTTTTCCACGACACGATCTTCGAAAACATCCGCTACGGCAGGCTCGATGCCACAAAAGAGGAGGTCGTCGCCGCAGCAAAGGCCGCCTTTGCGCATGACTTCATTCTCGCCCAGCACAGCGGCTACGAGACGGTGGTGGGCGACAAAGGGTGCATGCTCAGCGGCGGCCAGCAGCAGCGGTTGGCGATTGCCCGGGCCCTGTTGAAAAACGCCCCAGTCCTGCTGTTGGACGAGGCGACCTCCGCCCTCGACTCGGAGAGCGAGCGCATGGTGCAGGCGGCATTGGACCGATTGTCGGAAGGCCGGACCGTCGTGGCGATCGCCCACCGGCTCTCCACCGTGTTGAAGTCCGACTGCATTGTCGTCATGGACCACGGGCGGATCGTGGCGACCGGACGCCACGAGGAGCTGTTGCAGAAATCGGACCTCTATCGGAGCCTTTACGAACTCCAATTCCACCATCACGATCAGGTTTGATTTTTTTAACAGTCCCGAGCTTTTGTTTCCGCAGAGCATCTAAAACATCCCCCTGAACCATGAAGTTTTTCCACCATCCCGGCTTCGCCGCTCCGATCGGGCGGCACATGGTGCCCGTTGCCAAGCCCGCGCTGGTTACGGCGGCGATTGGGAAGGTGCTTCCGCACATTCAGATCGCCGAGCCTGCTCCGGTGGGGGTCGATGACCTCTGCCGCGTGCACCGCCCGGAGTATGTCGAGGCGGTGCGGACGGGTGATCCGCGCTCGCTTGCCGAATCCCAACGGTTCCCGTGGAGTCCTGAGTTGTTCGAGAGTGTTTGCCTGACGAATGGAGGCGTGCTTGCCGCCGCCCGGCAATCATTGGAGGACGGTGCCTCTGCGGCTTTGGCCAACGGGTTCCACCACGCCAGTTCCGATCACGGCGAGGGATACTGCACCTTCAATGGTCTGGTGGTCGCCCTCGAGGCGCTCCGCGCGGAGAATAAGATCTCAACCGCCGCGGTGCTGGACCTCGATCTGCACTACGGCAACGGCACAGCGCTGCTCGCTGCGAGCCGCCCGTGGCTCCGCGCCCTCTCGATTTACGGCAACGATTATTGGATGAACCGGTCCTACATGGATGTGCGCGCGCGGTATCATGTGGACGGTGCGAACCACCTCAGTGTGCCGCTTGTGCCAACCAAGGGCGGGGACCGCGACAACATGCTCGAGATTCTCGAGGACCGGTTGCCGTGGCTCGTGGCCGATGGCAGGCCGGATGTGATCCTGTATCAGGCCGGAGTTGACTTGTTACGCGAGGATCCGTTCTCTCCGCTGGACTTGGGACCGGAGGATCTTTTGGAGCGCGACCGGATCGTTTTTGAATTTGCGAAGCGCGAGGGAATCCCGATCGCTTGGACGCTTGCCGGCGGGTGTGCGCCGGACATCGGAAAAGTGGTCGAGGCACACTTGAACACAGCGATGGCGTGCTCGGAGGTGTTCGCCAAGTAGGTGCCGACGGGCCGTGGAATCCGCTCCGCCCTGCTGCGTTGCCCGCAGCAGGGAGTGATCCGCAGATACGATCGCCCGGACCTCAGCGGTAGAGGGGGCCGAAGTTCGCGCAGGCGCGGAAGTCCGCACCCTCGGCGTCGGCGGTGCCAAACGCTGTCCATGCCGCTGGTCGGAAGAGCTGTGAGCCGTCGAGGTTGTGCATGTAAACCGGAATGCGAAGGATGCTCGCGAGCGAGACCAGATCCGCGCCGATGTGGCCGTGGCTCATGACGCAGTGGTTCGCGCCCCAGTTGTTCATCACCGA
>CAZRLX010000006.1:0-18519 GCA_964601115.1 uncultured Chthoniobacter sp.
TTGATTTTTTTGACGATCGGCAACATGCGGCGGAGTTCGCGCTGATTTTTCGAGCCGACGATTTTTTTCAGGATCCAAGCAAACATGGCAAAAACGGTGAACGGGTTATCTAAGCGGAAGGAGCGGGATTTGAAAGGTGTAAGTGACCGCGCGGGATGGGGTGGTGTGCCCGGTGTGGCACCTTTGAAAAGTTACAGCCCGTCGCACCGATTGGCGCGACGGGCTGTTGTTCCCCCCAGAACGTTGATCACCATAGCGAGGGTTTTTGGTCGGGCAAGAGATTTTTTAGATTTTTTTTGGAGGTTGGAGAACGAGTGTTGGAGCGGGTTGGGAGGTCTTGCGGTCTTCGGCGGGGTGGGTTCGCTGGCAGGCTGGACGCACGCCCTACGGGGCTTGTGGCCGAGGCGGTGCGTGTTTGTGGGTTAGCGGAGGCCCACCGTGTCGATTTCGAGTTTGAAGGATTCGGGGGTTTTGTTGGCGATCATGAATCGGACTTGGGCGATGGATTCGCCGGGAAAGTTCGGTTGATCGAGGCGGTCGCCGCGGAAGTGCGGGGTCATGGAAGAGAAAGGAATCTCGATGGTTTGCCAGTCGCCGGTGGTCTGGAATTCGGCTTGGTAGTAATGGCGCGAGCGGGGGGTCGATTCGGTGAGGAGGAGGTAGCGTTTGCCATCGCCCCGGAGGCGGATCAGAAAGCGCGAGTGATTCCGGGCGTCGATGGGATCGATGTTCCATTGGACGGAGGAGAAGCCGCCGTTGTTCTCGAGCGAGACGGTGCCGGTGAATTCGCCGTGGCCTTCGGGATTGATGCGGAAGCGACCTTTGGAAAGGCCGCCCATGACGCCATCGTCCTCGATGGTCCACGCGGAGATGTCGGCCTCTTTTGTGAAATCGAAGAGAGAGCTGTCATCGCCAGCCATGGCTGAGAGAGACAGCACAAGGAGAAGGGCGAGGATTTTCATGCTACGCGCGGGCGATCCCGAGGCGTTGGCAGATGTCGCGGGTGGCTGTGGATTGGTTGAGGGTGTAGAGGTGAATGCCGGCGACGCCGTTGTCGAGAAGGTCGGCGCATTGTTCGGTGGCGTAATGGAGGCCGATCTCGCGGACGGCATCTGGGGCGCCGTTGGCGCGTTGGAGGGCTTTGAGAAGTTTCGCGGGGAAGCGGCTGCCGCCGGCGAGTTCAGCCATGCGTTTCATGGACGAGAGGCTGGTGACGGGCATGATGCCGGCGATGATCGGTGCGGTGATGCCGGCGAGGGCGCAGCGGTCGCGGAAGTCGTAGAAATCGTGGTTGTCGAAGAAGAGTTGGGTGCAGATGTAGTCGGCTCCCTCGTCGATCTTCGCTTTGAGGTGATCCATCTCGAGCAGACGGTTGGGCGTGGCGGGGTGTCCTTCGGGGAATCCGGCAACGCCAATGCCGAAGCCGCGGGGATCGGGATGGCCGCGGAAGTTTTTGATGAAGCGAACGAGGGCGGCGGCTTGTGGGAAGGTGTCGCGGGAGTGGTCGTAATCGGGCTGGTCCCGCGGGGGATCGCCGCGCAAGGCGAGGATGTTGCTGACACCGGCCTGGGCATAGCGTTCGAGAATGGCGGCGATTTCAGGTTCGTTGTGGCCGACGCAGGTGAGGTGGGGGATGGGATCGAGTGTCGTGCTGGTCTTGAGGCGCAAGACGAGGTCGTGCGTGAGTTCGCGGGTGGAGCCGCCCGCGCCGTAGGTGACGCTGACGAAGTTCGGTTGGATTTTTTCCAGATCCCGGATCGTCGAGTAGAGTTGTTCCTGGGACTCGGCGGTTTTGGGTGGGAAGAATTCGAACGAGACCGTGGGCTTTCCGGGTTGGAGGATGTCGCGGATGTGCATGACAGAGTTTTAAGTTTTCAGGGTTAAGTTTTCAGTAGGGCTGAAAGCGACTCCGGCACCCTTTGTTTTCCTCTGTGCGCTCTGTGTTCTCTGTGGTCAATCCGATGGGATTACCAGCCGAGGACTTTGGCGAAGATGAGGGGGGCGACGATGGTGGCGTCGGATTCGATGACGTATTTCGGGGTGGTTTCGCCGAGTTTGCCCCAGGTGATTTTTTCGTTGGGGACGGCGCCGGAGTAGCTGCCGTAGCTGGTGGTGGAGTCGCTGATCTGGCAGAAGTAGGCCCAGAGTGGCACATCGGTGCGGCGGAGGTCCTGGTGGAGCATGGGGACGACGCAGATGGGGAAGTCGCCCGCGATGCCGCCGCCGATTTGGAAGAAGCCGATGGGGGTTTTGTGGCTGGTGGGGGCATACCAGTCAGCGAGGGCGATCATGTATTCGATGCCCGAGCGGACGGTGTGGACATTTTTCACGTCTCCTTCGATGCAGTGGCCGGCATACATGTTGCCGAGGGTGGAGTCCTCCCATCCGGGGACGAACATGGGGAGGTTTTTTTCCTTCGCGGCAATCATCCAGCTGTTCTTGGGATCGATCTGGAAAGATTTTTGAAGTTCCGGCGAGTCGAGGATGCGCCAGAAGAATTCGTGCGGGAAGAGGCGTTCGCCGCGGGCGTCGGCATCCATCCACTCCTTGAGGATGACATTTTCGATGCGGCGCATGGCTTCCATTTCCGGGATGCAGGTGTCGGTGACGCGGTTCATGTGGCGCTCGAGGAGTTGCTGCTCGTCGGCGGGGGTGAGGTCGCGGTAGTGGGGGATGCGTTCGTAGAAATCGTGGGCGACGAGGTTGAAGATGTCCTCCTCGAGGTTCGCGCCGGTGCAGACGATGCCGTGGACTTTGCCTTGGCGGATCATCTCGGCGAGCGAGATGCCGAGTTCCGCGGTGCTCATGGCGCCGGCGAGGGTCATGAGCATGATGCCACCCGAGTCGAGGTGGCGGGAGTAGGCTTCGGCGGCATCCTTGAGTGCTGCGGCGTTGAAGTGGCGGTAGTGGAGATCGATGAATTGAGAGACGGGGCCTTGTGACATGGTGGTGGTGGTTTTAATCAAGTTGGAGAGTGAGAGCAAATGGTCGTTGGGTTTGGTGGGGAGTTTTTCACAGGGATTATAGAATAAAGAAAATCACGGCCCCACTCTTCTTCTTCTTAATGGTGTGAACAACCGGCGGAATGTGTGTTCCCCGCAGCATTGGCAGGCGTTCCACGGGTGGAGGAGGGTGTGAACAACGCGGGTGATTTTTGGAAGGGAAAGGAACAAGTGCGGTTGTTGGGGGATTTGTTCGCGGTTGTGCGCAATGATTCGCATGTTTTCCACAGGGGCGGAGTCATCGGATTTGGGCGAGGATCGCGTGGGTTGTGGAGTCTTCCTTGATCTCAAGGCGTCCTTTTTTGGATACGGTGTTTTTTTGGGTGATGGTGCGGAGGGAGATCACGCGGGTCGGGCCGAGAGGGAGCGGCGCTTTCCCCTTGTAGGTGCGGGAGGAAAAGCTGCGGAGGCCTTCGTTGGAGCCTTCGGAAACTGTGATGTCGAGGGAGAGGGTGGAGGATTTGTAGGAGCCCGCGAGAGCGGCCTGGAGAGCGCCGAAGCGGGTCGCGGTGGCAAATGACGGGGTGAGGGTGAGGGATTGGAAAAAGACGACGGTGCCTTTGAGGAGTGGGTTTTTGGTTTTGGTGTGGTCGGAGTCGGTGAGGGCGCGGAGGTCGATGGTGGCGAGCGCTTCGTTGAGGGAGGCCTCGGTTTTTGGTTCTGGAAAACGGATGACAGCCACATCAAGTTGGGCGGCCGATGCGTGGAAGGATGCCAACAGGACGAGGGAGAGAACGACGAGTGCTTTCATGCGGGGCGTCATACAGTCGGGGGACGAAATGGCAATGAGATTTCCTTGGCGCACAGAGGATGGCGAGGAGCGGCAGGCGCACGCGTGGCCTGCCGAGAAATCGCGGGGGGTTGTGGCTTGTGTGCATGGGCTCAGCGGGTCCGGGGAGCAATTCGCGCCGCTGCCCGAGCGGTTGGGGGAGTTTTCGTTTTATGCGTTGGATTTGAGGGGGCAGGGGAGCGATCCGGTCGAGGGGAGGCGGGGGTTGGCACTGAATCTTGAATGGCAGATGCGGGATGTGGGGGCGTTTTTAAAGGCGCTGGGAGAGGCGCATGCGGGCGAGCCGCTGTATTTGATGGGGGAGAGCATGGGAGCATTGTTGTCGGCCTCGTATGCGGCGCGCGGGGGTGGTGGGCTTGCGGGATTGATTTTGTCGGTGCCGGTGGTGGGGTTGGCGCGGGAGGTGCCTGCGCCGGTTCGTTGGGTGTTGCGGGTGCTGGGGAGGACGTTTCCGAGGTGGAGGTTGTCACCGAGCCGGTTTGTGAATGGAAAATCGATCGCGCCGCCGATTACACGGGATCGTGCGTATCAGGATTCGTTGAGGGAAAAGCCGCACCACATTTCGAATTTCAGCCTCGGGTTTCTTGTGGAACTGGGTGAGTTGATCGACGGGAGTCGCGAGATGGCTCGGCGGTTGGAGTTGCCGTTGCTGGTGCTGGCGGCCGGGCAGGATTGCTTTGTGCGGGTTGATCAGGTGGAGGAATGGTTCCAAGGGGTCGCGTCGCGGGACAAGACGCTGCGGGTGTATCCCGAGGCCTACCATTTGTTGTGGCATGATTGGGACCGCGAAGAGGTCGTGGCGGACCTTGGCGGGTGGCTGCGGCGCGGATAGGCGATTGGCGCGTTGAGAGAGTGTGCTGAGCGGCGGGAATGAGCGGGCTACTTGCCGAATTTTTGGGTTTGGAACGTGGGCGGGGGTAAATCCTCGGGGAGGCCGAGCGGTTCGACAAAATCCTCTTCGTCGTCCAGTTGGATCAATGGTTGGCCTTGGGCGTTGATCAACCGTGCGGTGACGAAAATGATCAGGTTTTTCTTGATGTTCTGGTCGACATTCGAGCGGAAGAGGCGACCGGCGAGTGGGATGTCGCCCAGAAGAGGCACCTTGTCTTGAACCTTTTGAACGTCTTCGCGGATGAGGCCGCCGAGGGCCACGGTCTGGCCATCCCAGACGGTGACATTGGTGTCGACCGATCTGACGGAGAAAATGGGCTGGTTCATCACGTTGGGGGTGATCTCGTAGGTTTCGATGCCGGAAGGGTTTCCAGAAAGGATGGAGACCGGATTATATCGGGGACCGATGACCGGGGAGCCGTAGTTCACAAAGCCGTCGAAATTGACCACACGTGGAGAGAGATAGAGGTCGATGGTGTAGTTGTCGGCACCGACAACTGGCTCGACCTCAAGGGTGACGCCAAGCTCTCGGTTGGTGAAGTCGGTTGGGTTCGCAGGCGTGATGATGCTTGATGTCACGACGATGCCTGCCCTGGCGGAACCTGTGCCGGTGTTCGAGGTTCCCGATCCGCCAGTGGACTCGGGAACTTCGGGTGGTTCAAAGTTCTGTGGGTAAGGGAAATCGCGCACGATTTTCACGGTGGCCTTGCTGCCGCTCTTGGTGGTGACTTTAGGAGCCGACATGAGATCAATGCCTTTTTTCTGGCTGAGGGCGCGGATGACCATTTGGAACTGCGGGTTGGTGAACACTCCGGCGATGCCGAAGATGCCAGGGGTGGCCACATTGAAGCCTTGGGGGACTTGGGCGATCAAGGCATCGATGCTGTTTGCGGTGATCGCCGAGTTCAGGCTGGTTCCGATGCCCGACCGGGTTCCGGCGGTGATCGGGTTTCCACCGATCTGGCTGAACGGGTAGTTGCTGTAGTAATCACCGGAGGTTTCCTGTCCCAATCCGACGGTTCCACCATCGCCATAGACGCCGCCGCCGATTGAGAAGGGGCCGAGGAGCCAATCGAAGCCGAGTTCGTTGAGGTTGTTTTGGGAAATCTCGAGGAATTTGGACTCGATCTCGACTTGGTTGGGTGGCACGCCCAATTCGCCCTCGATGATGGTGTCGATGGTATCGATGGCGGATTGGGTATTTCTAACGATGAGGCGGCTTCCGGAAGGGATGTAGCGTGCGAACGCCTCGTCACTATTGAACGGCACGCCTTGTTCCTCCAAAAACTTCTTGGCATCGCGGCGGTCGAGGAGGCGGGTTTCGCCGCCGGAGGAGCGACCGCCCGCCATGGGAGTTGCGGTGTCGTCGGAGGGCGTGACGGGAATGAACCCTGGGGAGACGCGGTATTCCTTGGTCACGAGGTCCTCGGTCGAGGCGGTGGGAGAGAGAATCTCAACGGCGAAGGGATCGATTTTGTATTTCAAATCCTCTAACTCGGTCAGGTAACGAATCGCTTCGCCGAGGGGGATATTATTAATGGGCGGGGAAATGGAGATTTTGGTCGATGGGGTGACTTGGGAAACTGTGGAGTCGTCAGCATCCGTGGACTCGCCCTCAGTGGTTGTCGACTCCTCGGAGAGCTTGAGCACGATGTTCACCCCTTGCTTGTTGGGATCAAGTTGGCGGCTCTGGTTTTTCAGGAAATTGACGAATTCCCGGATGGTGATTTCGGGAAAATTGATTTCTTTGATGACGATGTCATTCAGTTTTTTGGTGATGTTGGCCTTGGACTCATTGGCGGCTTGGAAAGTTGACGAAGCGGTGGAGCGGGTGGAGGTGTTGCGTTTGGGAACCGGGCGTTCCCAAGCTTGCTCGACTTCCCAGAGCATGCGGCTTCGGGTTTCGTTGTAGGCTTGGTCGTAGTAGGTGGTGCGCTGTTTGTTGACGGCTTCCATGCCATTGCGGGCCGCGGCGTTGTAGCGGTCGAGATTCAAGACCTGCTCGTAGCGTTTCATGGCCAGGTCATAGCGGCCGGTGGCGGCATAGCCCTCGGCTTGGTTGAGCAATTTCTGGACATCCTCGCGCTCTGTGGCGAAGGCGGGGTCGATTGTTTTGTTGTAGTAATCGGGTTGTTCGAGGTTCGCCAACAAGCGGGCAGCCGGTTTGAAATCTGGGTTGATTGCCGGGGAGAGGATGGTTTTGGCCACGCGCTCGGCATCCTGGTAACGTCCTTGGGAGATGAGCCAGTTGGCGTAGTCCATCGCCGTTTGCGAAAACGCGGAAATGGTCGACGCGCGGTTCGGGTCGGTGGGCAGTCCGGCGGGCAATAGATCGACGGCTTCGAGCGCAAGCGAGTAGGCGGCCTCCGGGTTTTTATCTGCGGCGGCGCTGCGGGATTTTTCAAGAAGCGTCTCGGCGTTGGTCACACGGGCCTGACGCCGGGCGATCTCGTTCTCCGAGGTGGTGAGGACGGACGGGGTGGTCTGTGCTGAAATCGAGATCGGGGAAACGATAGCGAAGAAAGCAGTGCCGCAGAGCAAGAAAACCGGGGTGTTCGGCCTGAGGGACCATTTTGACATGAAATGCGGGGTGATCATTGCGGGAGGGCGATGGAATCGGGGTCGTCCGGAAGGGTTTCACCCAACATGGCTGGAATATCGGGCTCTGGAGCCAGAACATCGTCATCATCCAATGCTTGGATAATGGGTTGGCCAGCGGGATCCATGAGGCTTGCGGTCACGAACATGATGAGGTTGCGCTTGACGTGCTGGTCGACATTGGAGCGAAAGAGGCGACCGGCCAAGGGGATGTCGCCGAGGATCGGGACTTTGTCTTGAACCTTCTGGACGTCTTCACGCATGAGACCGCCCATAACGACCGTCTCGCCGTCGTAGACAGAGACAGTGGTCTCGACTTCGCGGGTCGAAAAAACGGGTTGGTTGATGGTGTTCGGGGTGGCTTGAAACGTGAGGGAGGGACGCTCGAGGAGGGGAATATCGACAATCCCAGGCGCGACATACTCGACTGTGGCATTGATCGGGCTTCCGTAGTTGATGAACCCATCGAACTCGATCACTCGCGGAACAAGTTGAAGATCAATGGTGTAAAGATCTGGGCCAACGGTGGGGACGACTTCCAACGTAATGCCGGTGTTCTTGGTTTCCCATGAGGTCGGAGTATTGGGAACAACCGGAGAATAGGTGGTTCCTTGGTTCGCCGAGAGTTGTGGGGGATCGAATTGAGTAGGATAAATGAATTCGCGAACGATTTCGATTTTCGCGTTCATGCCGCTTTTGGTCGTGACTTTGGGGGCGCTGACGAGATCGATGCCTTTTTTCTGGCTGAGGGCGCGGAGAACGACTTGGAATTGGGGGTTTGTGAAGACACCTGCGACGGAAAGGATGCCGGGGGCGGCACCTGCGACGCCGCCGCCGCCCAAAAGCAAGGCATCCACGGCATTGACTTGGATTGCGGTGCCGAATCTTCCGCCGGCCCCACCGCGGTTTCCAGCCGTAATCGGGCCTGATGTGCCGGAGGATGCCCCGATGGGAAGACCGCTGGCGGGATTGAGGAGGGGGTAGGAGGGATTGTTGATTGTGCGTCCGAACCCTTCGGTGCCACCACCGCCGTAGATGCCCGAGCCGCCGGCGAGTGCAAATTGGCCAAGGAGCCAGTCGAAGCCGAGTTCGTTCAGGTTGTTTTGAGTGACTTCGAGGAATTTGGTCTCGATTTCCACTTGGGTCGGGCGCTCGGCCATTGATGCCTCGACGAGGGCGTCCACGCTCTCGAGGTTCGGGAGGGTGTTTTTGACGATAAGTCTGCTGGAGCTGGGGAGATAGTTCGCGCTGGCACCGGGCGGGAACGTGACGCCTTGGGACTCGAGGAAGTTCTTGGCATTGAATGAGCGGGCCTCGATGGCTGCTTGCGATGCGGAGGATCCAATCGAAGGGGCGGATGCCGCATCCGATGCGGCGCCTTGCATGAAGCTTGGAGGGACTTTGTATTCCTTGGTGAGAAGAATGTCGGTGTTTTCGCTCATCGGCACGAACACGACGGCGTGGGGATCGACCTTGATTTTCATGCCTGCGGAACTGGCGATGTATTCCAGAACGGCGCGGAGTGGGAGATCCGTGGCGTCGAACGTGATGGGGTAATCGGGCTCGTCGGGAGATCGTTTAACAATAATGTTGATCCCCTTTTTCGCAGGATCGGATTCGACGTTATCAAGTTCGGCAGCGCGGCGGCGGAGGTTGTCGAGGGCGACGCGGAGGGAGGCGTCATTGAACTCGATGGAGGGAATTTTGATGTTGTCGAGTTTTTCCTGGATGCCTTCGGTGGCGCGGGCGGTGATCGCGGGTTGTTCGATCATCGAGGTGGGGCCCTCGGTGAACTTGGTGACGGGGAGTTCCCAGGCTTTGGAAACCTCGGTGAGCATGGCCGAGCGCGACTCGTTGTAGGCTGCCTTGGCGTAGTTTGCGCGGGCGTTGTTGATCTGCTCCATCAGACGCCGGGCGGCGATGTTGTATTTGTCGAGGTTGAGGGCCTGTTCGCAGCGGCGGAAGGCGAGATCATAGCGGCCGGAGGCTTCGAATCCTTTGGCTTCCTGAAGGAGGCGCTTCACCTCCTCGATTTTGGCGACATGTTCAGGAGTGAGCGTGCCGCGGTCCACGAAGCCTTTCGGGTCGAGAAGCTGGGATCGGAGGGAAAGAGCCGGGGCGTAGTCGGGGTTGTAGCGTTCCTCGAGGATGACCTCGACGGTGGTGCGGGCGTCCTCGTAGCGGCCCTCGGAGACACGCTGGCGGGCGAGGTCGTAGGCGGCTCTGCAGAATCCGTCCAAGGCTTGCTGGCGGACATCCGCCGAGGCGGTGCCGCCCAAGGGGAGGGTGTCGACAGCGCTTTTATAAAAGGCGAAAGCGGATTCGTAATCCTTGCCGGCCATGGCGAGATCGCCTTTTTGCACAAGGCTGGCGGCGTAGGTCTTTTTCTGTTCGAGTTCTTGGATTTGTCGTTCGACAGTGCCTTGGACGCCGGGGTATTGGGCGGTCGCAAAGGGGGCGGTGCCGGACAAGGCGATGAAGGCCGACGCAATAAAGGGAGTGCGTGAAAAAAGTCTCATTGGGGGTTGCTGTTCTCGGCTTTGGAAATCCGATACGTCTGCCCTGTGGTGGTATCCTGTATCTGGGCGGAGCCGGGGGTGATGTCAATGATTTTGAATTCGATCTGGTCTGGCTTGAGCACGAAGGTGTCGCCCTTCTTTTGGACGAAGGTTTCCTTGGTGATTTGGTTCAGGAAGGTGCCTTCGGATTGGGGGTCGTCGGTTTGTTTGTCTTTAACGAGAACAATCGAATTGCCGTTTTCGATGTTTTCAAGGGTCAATTCCGAACGATCAACGGGAATGCCGCGGTCATCGGTGAATTTGTTTTCCTTGTAGGAGGCGATTTTATAAGGGGCGCCTTCGATGGGATCGTTGAGTTTTTTGTATTGGGTGCGGGCGGCACCCTGCAGTTCGAGAAAGTTCAACTGGAACTCGGTGCCTTTGCCTGAGGGATCGCCCTTGAAGACGATGCGGAAGGGGATCGATTTGAAATCGACGAGTTTGAGTTTGTTGTAACCGGCGGGTTTCGAGGCGGGATCGACAGGGCTTTTGCCGGCGAGGAATTCCTCAAGGTTGGTAAACCCATCGTTGTCGGAATCACGTGTTTTGATGTCCTTTGCGGTGTAGTCGAGGCCGTGTTCGATGAGCCATTCGTTTGTGATGGGGTCGTGGAGGTTTTCACCGCCTTCGATGGGATCGAAGAGTTTACCGTCCTTCAGGAGGTAGGTGCGGGAAACGAGCAGGGAGGCACGGTTGGGATCGCGGTCGGTGAATTGCCAGAGGGTGGGATTCGTAGCGGCGGATTTGGCGGAGTCGAGGTTGGCCGCTTGGAATTCCGGAAGGGCGTTCTTGTCGGCGGCGGGTGCCGGGATTGCCATCGAGGCATCCTCCGATTGGGCGGTCGCAAAGATGAGCGCGGCATTGGCGACCAGCACGAGGGTCACTGCGGCGAGGATGGCGAGGTCGTAGTGTTTTTTAATCCAATCCATCATGGCTTGGGCGGGGGAGGCGATTGTTCCTTGGCGGGGTCGGGAAAGGTCGGAATCTCAATGAGGAGCGTGGCGGTGACCGCTTCGTCCCCGAAGACGACATCGAGGTGGCTGTCCTCCTTGGCGGGTTGGGTCGATCCAGCGAATGGAAGCCCCGCGGGACTTGCTCCCCGGGCGGCTGCTTGGCGCATGGCCCGCCTTGGGCGCATGGGTGGTGCCGGGGATGCGGGGGTGCCTTCCGGAGCGACTTTTGCAGGCGGGGCGGGGTTGGTGTTTTCAAATGTCACCGAGCGGATGACGAGGAAGCGGTTCGAGCGCGATACGAGATTGAACGCTTGAATGAGTTCTTTCTGAACGGCAGTGAAGGAAATCGTGAACCGCGTTTTTGAAATCGGAGAGGTGGAGCCTTGGGCAAGAGGGGGTTGGGGAAGCCTTGTTAGTGTATCGATGCTCTCCACGGGAAGATCTACGAGTTGGGAGACAAGTGTTTTGATGACGTTAAATTCGCGGTCGAGAGTGATGGCCTCTTCCTTGGAAGGCAGGCGTGTCCGAAACTCGTCGAATCCCAAATAGAATGCTTCAGGGAGGGCGACGGTTTTCTTGATGGCTTCCGAGGAAATCGCGTCGACTGCCTTGCGGAGGGCGTCCTGGAAGCCTTGTGGTGTGGTGGACGAGGAGGGTTCGTCGAGTTCGGCGAGGGTGGTTTTGAGTTCTGCGAGTGCCTTTTCATAGGCGGCGGCATCGGCCTCGATTTTCTGAAGGTTTTCGCGGCTCGGGTAGGGTTTTTGTTTTTTTAGGGCCTCGAGTTGGCGGGCTTCGTTGTCGAGGGCGGCCGTGGCCTCGGCGGTTGACTGGGCTGCCCCGGTCGCCAGATATGCCAGTGCGCCTGTGGCGACGATCACGGCAACCGCGACGGCGGCGGGAATCGGGTTGGCTTTGAACCAGTTCATGGAAGCGGCACGGGGTTTTTCAGTGGCAAGACCAAGGTGTAACCATAGGCCCAGGTCTCACCGGTCGGGGTGGTGCGCTGGGTGATGATCTTTGTGCGATCTCCGGAGGTGTTGAAGAACGGGGACTCGTCGAGGCGGGTGACGAATTCGTCCACGATGCCGGCGGCTTTGGGATTCGGCGGGTTGTCCAAATAGAGTCCATCGATCTGGAGGGCGACGATGGCGGGTTTTCCGGTGGGTTCAGGGGATTTCGGTGCGCGCGTGCCGGCGGGTTTTTTCGGGTCTTTTGGAGGCTCGGGTTCAGCGATCACACCTTCCACTGGGGTGAGTTTGGTGATCCAAATGTGTCGCGCCGGGATTTTTGTCGCGAGTTCCTCGATGAGGTTCGGCCAGATGGTGCGCTCGGCGACGGAGGTGAGGAACGGTTCTGCAGCGGCAGCGAGGTTTTTTTGTTTTTCCAGGCCGTCGCGAATCTCTTTGGCGGTTTGCTCGAGCGGATTTTTTTCGGAGACGAGGGCGGTGGTTCGGGCGCGGATGGATTTTTCCTTGGCGTTGAAATAGCCGAACCAGAGCGCGGGCGTGAGGATGAGAAGAAGTGCCGCCAAGGCGAAGGAGGGGATGCGACGGCGGAAATCCATGGCCTTGACCACGGAGGGGGGGGTTAGATTGAGTTCGACGGGGCAATTTTTGAGGGAGCGGAGGGCAAGTCCCACAAGCTCGCCGATGCCCGAGGCGCAGGCCACGGTGCCCTCGGGGAGCGCGCCGGGTTGGACTTCGATATTTTGAAGGGGGTTGAAGAAATCCACCGGGGCGTTGAGTTTTTCGGCGAAGAAATCCGTGGCGTAGGTCAGCTTGGCGGTGCCTCCGGCGAGGAGGATGCGGTCAGGGGAGCTGCCGTTGTGGTTGGTTCGGTAGAAGTTGATCGAGCGGGAAATCTCCGAGTGCAGGCGCGTCATTGTGTTGCGGACGACCTTGGCGATGCGGGCCTCGGTGGGATCGGCGGGTTCCGCGTAGGCGCCTCCAAGGCCGACTTGGCCTTTTTCGATTTTGAGCTTCTCGGCGAGCACGAGGTCTTGCTCGAATTCCTTGGCGATCGCGGCGCTGATGGTGTGGCCGGCGATCGGGATGCTGCGGCAAAAGACTCGGTCGCCTTCGGAGAAGACGAGATTTGTGGATCGCGCGCCGAGGTCGATGACGAGCGTGCAGCCGGTCAGGTCGGGTTGGTTGTAGCGCAGCGCGTTGTAGAGCGCCATGGGGGCGAGATCCATCGCACCGACTTGCAGGCCACCTTGCTTGATCGCGGCGACGAGATCATCCAGTTGGTCGGCCTTGATCGCCACGAGGCCGACGTCCCATGTGTCGCCGTGCTTTTGCCCCATGAGCTGGTGGTCCCAAACGACCTCGTCGATGGGGTAGGGGACATTTTGCTGCGCCTCGAAGGGAATGATGGACTCGACATCCTCCGCGGAATCGCCGGGAAGCTGCACAAAGCGTGAAAACACCGACTGGGAAGGCAGGCAGGCGTAGATGGGTTTCTTGGATTTCGGCGAAATCGCATCGCGGAGTTCCTTGACCAATGCCTTCAATTGATCCGGTCGGGTGGCATCCGCCGCGGGATCGAGAATCATTTCCGCTTCGCGAAATCCGGTGAGGCGAAGGCCGTCGCCGGGGAGCACCTCGAACTCGGCCATGCTGACGGTTTGCATGCCGAGGTTGAGTGTGAGGATGGATGACGGCTTGGCCATGATCGGGAGGCTTGTGCGGTATCAGGGCGAGACTGTGGCGGGCAGGTAGTAATCCCAGGAGAGGGCAGCGAAGGGGGTTTTCTCTTTTTCGAGAACAAGGCCAGTTGTGGTGGTCATCTTGTCGGAGCCGGTGTCCCACCACCCCTTGTCCCCTGCCACACTGCCTTTGAGTGTAAAGATCGCGGCGAGATTGCCATTGGCTGTGATGGTTGCGCCGAGGTCGATGATCGCCTGGGAAATGGTGGTGGGAATTTTTCCGCCGAACAGTTTTTGGAGAGCTTGTGGGCTGATGAATGCCGCCGCGTGCAGCTGCTTCCCGACGGGAATGTCGGCATGTGTGATTGAGCCGGTGAGGAGGGTCGGTTTGCCATCGGGTTGTGACGTCGCGTTGTTCAGCAGGATGTAATAGTTGATCACGACATCGCCTGAAAACGACTTGTCATTGCGATCGGTGCGATCGAAGGACAGATCGACCTCGAGCCACTTGGCTTTCGATTTCGTCTGCTTGCGGTAGTTGCCGACAGTGATGTCCGGGCTGTCGATCAGCAATGGCTCGATCTTCTGAATCTTGTAGGCCGCCGTGTCTTCGGTTTGCGCAATCGCGGCGAGCGCGGGGAGCGCCATACTGACCGCGAGGCATGTTCCCAAGGTGGAGAGTGGTTTCATGGGGTGTCGTTTTTAACGGAAACCGGCCGTTTCGTAAATCCGGGAGGAGGTGTCGTTCACACGCGGCCCCGGAAGAATTCGATGGTCTCGCGAATGCCTTTGTCGAAATCGATCTTGGGCTCCCAGCCCAGCACCTCCTTGGCGCGGGTGATGTCGGGTTGCCGCACTTTCGGGTCGTCGACCGGCAGGGGCTTGTGCTCGATCTGGCAGGCGGCGCCGGTGATGCGAAGAATCTCCTCGGCGAACTGGCGGATCGTCATTTCACGCGGGTTGCCGATGTTCACCGGTTCGTGGAATTGACTCATCATGAGTCTGAAGATGCCGTCGATGAGGTCGGACACATAGCAGAAGCTGCGGGTCTGCGAGCCGTCGCCGAAGATCGTGAGCGGTTGCCCGGTGAGGGCTTGGCCGATGAACGCCGGCACGACACGGCCGTCATTGAGACGCATGCGGGGGCCGTAGGTGTTGAAGATGCGAACGATGTGGGTGTTCATCCCGTGGTAGCGGTGGTAGGCCATGGTGATGGCCTCCGCGAACCGCTTCGCTTCGTCGTAAACACCCCGCGGGCCGATGGGGTTCACGTTTCCCCAGTAGTCCTCTTTTTGCGGGTGGATGAGCGGATCGCCGTAGCACTCCGAGGTGGAGGCGAGAAGGAATGCCGCGCCTTTGTCCTTCGCCAACCCGAGCGCGTTGTGCGTGCCCAGCGAACCGACCTTGAGGGTCGGGATCGGTATTTTCAGGTAGTCGATCGGGCTGGCGGGGCTGGCGAAATGCCACACGTAATCGACCTCGCCGGGGATGTAGATGAAATCGGTGACGTCGTGGCAGATGAACTTGTAGTCCTTGTTGCCGGCGAGGTGCTCAATGTTCGCCACATTTCCGGTGATGAGGTTGTCGATCGCGATGACGCGATGTCCTTCCTTCAACAGGCGGTCGGTGAGGTGGGATCCGAGAAATCCCGCGCCACCGGTGATGACGCTGGTCGGTTTCGAGGTGGTTTCGGCCATATGCGGGGGAGCGTGTGTCTCCTAGCTGGAGTAGGAGGCTTGGGTGCCTTTGAGGTTTTTCTTTTTGATCCAGGGCATGAGGCCGCGGAGGCGCTCGCCGGTTTTCTCGATTGCGTGCTTCTCGCCTTCCTTGAGAAGGGCGTTGTAGCGCTTGTAGCCGCCTTCGTATTCCTTGATCCACTCTTTGGCGAACTTGCCGGTCTGGATGTCTTTGAGAGCCGCTTTCATGCGTTTTTTCACCGAGGCGTCGATGATTTTCGGGCCGACGCTGACGTCACCCCACTTGGCGGTCTCGCTGATCGAGAAGCGCATGCCGGCGATGCCGGATTCGTTCATGAGATCGACGATGAGTTTGAGTTCGTGCAGGCATTCGAAGTAGGCCATCTCGGGCGAGTAGCCGGCCTCGACGAGTGTTTCAAAGCCCGCCTGGACAAGCGCCGAGGCGCCGCCGCAGAGGACGGTCTGCTCGCCGAAGAGATCGGTCTCGGTCTCCTCCTTGAACGTGGTCTCCATGACGCCGCCGCGCGTGCCGCCGATGCCCTTGGCCCAAGCGAGGGCGATTTTTTTCGCGTCCTTGCCGGGGTTTTGGTGGATGGCGATGAGGGTGGGCACGCCCTTGCCCTCGGTGTATTGGCGGCGAACGATGTGGCCCGGGCCTTTTGGAGCGACCATGATCACGTTCACGTTTTTCGGCGGGACGATTGTTTTGTAGAGAATGCTGAAGCCGTGGGAGAAGAGGAGCGTCTTGCCGGGGGTGAGATTCGGCTCGATGTCTTTTTTGTAGGCGGCGGGTTGTTTCGTGTCGGGGATCGCAACCATGATCACATCCGCGCGGCGCACGGCCTCGTCGGTATCGAACACCTCAAAGCCCGCTTTCTTCGCGACGTCGCGGCTCTTGGATTTGGGATAGAGGCCGATGATGACATTGCATCCGCTTTCCTTGAGGTTGAGGGCGTGGGCGTGGCCCTGGGAGCCGAAGCCGAGAACGGCAAGGGTTTTCCCTTTGAAAATCTTGAGGTCGGCGTCTTTGTCGGTGTGGATTTTGGCTGGCATGTGGGTTGTTTGTTTTTTGGTGTTGAAAGAAGCGGTGGATCAGTTGGCGCGGGCGAGGGCGACCTTGCCGGTGCGGGTGAGGTCGCTGATGCCGAAGGTTTCCATAAGGCTCAAAAATTTCCGGATTTTCGCCTCGGTCCCGGTGATCTCGATGGCGAGTTTCGCGGGTTGGACATCGATGATCTTCGCGCGGAAGATGTCGCAGATTTGCATGACCTCGGAGCGTGTCTCGGAGGTGGCGGCGACGCGAAGGAGAACGAGTTCGCGGTCGACATACTGCTCGTCGCGGAAATCCTGGACATCGATCACGTCGACGAGTTTTTCGAGTTGCTTGGTGACCTGCTCCAGAACGGCGTCGTCTCCACGAACCACGATGGTCATGCGCGAGGCGGATGGGTCGAGCGTGGGGCCCACATTCAGCGAATCGATGTTGAACCCGCGGCCGCTGAACATGCCGGCGACACGGGTCAGGACGCCGAATTTATTCTCCACAAGAATTGAGATGGTATGACGCATGAGGATCGAAAAAGGACGGCGAGACTGCAGCAGGGGGCGGCGTCCGTCAATCCTTTCCCTGTGAGTCCGGCCGAGCGCGAGGCGCTCTCACATTGCATGGATGACGAAAACAAATTGGGAGAAGCCTCGCGGCTTCTCCCAATTCGGTTCAAACCTGTTTTTTAACAGGGGGCTTATTTCTTTTTGGCCGCTGGCTTCTTGGCAGCGGGCTTTTTAGCGGCGGCCTTCGGGGCTGCTTTTTTGGCGGCCGGTTTGGCTACTGCTTTTTTGGCAGCGGGCTTTTTAGCGGCGGCTGCTTTGGGCGCTGCTTTCTTGGCGGCCGGTTTGGCTACTGCTTTTTTGGCAGCGGGCTTTTTAGCGGCAGCCTTCTTTGCGACGGGCTTTTTGGCAGCGGCTTTTTTCTTTGCTACTGGCATTCGATATCCCCCCTTTCTCTCCGCAACTGCGGAAAATGGTTTGTGAAAAACATGTGAATAACTCGCTCGGGTGCGTGATTAAGTTTCGCAGTGAGAGGCGTCAACACCTTTTTCAAAAAATCAGTTGAAATCGGGCGAATTTTTTTTGCGGGAGCGCCGGGAAAGCTATCCGGCGGAAAGGACGGCAACGGCCTCGTCGCAGATTGATTGGGTCTCCCAAAGGCGTCCGATTCCCTCGTAGCCGCAGGCCAGAAGCCCTTCGGCGGGGCCGATGAAGCGCACTCCGCGTGCTTTGAGGCGCGTCACATTTTCCTGGGTCGCGGGGTGGAGCCACATCTTGCCGTTCATCGCTGGAGCGATGAGCAACGGGGCGCGTGTGGCGAGCGCGATGGAGGTGAGGGCGTCGTCCGCGATCCCGCAAGACAGCTTGGCGATGAGGTTCGCCGTGGCCGGCGCGACGAGGAGGAGGTCGGCGGAATCGGCCAGCGCGATGTGTCCTGGATGCCAAGTCTCCTTTTCATCGAAGACGTCGGTGGTCACCGGATTCCGGGAGAGCGTTTGAAAGGTGAGCGGGGAGACGAATTCCGTCGCCGAGGCGGTCATGACCACACAGACATTGTGGCCGGCTTGGGTGAGTCTGCTGGCGATGTCGGCGGCCTTGTAACAGGCGATCGAGCCGCCCACGCCGAGGAGGATGGTCTTTTTGCTCATGGGACGGCGGCGATGCGAAGGCGGCGGCTAAGGGCACGCTCGGCGCGCATGATCGCGCGGAACGTCTCGACATCCGCCTCCATCGAGCCGCTGACGATGGTGTAGCGGTAGTCGCTCCATTTTTCCATTTCCAGGGCGGCATTGCGGAGGCGCGTGGCGATTTGCTCCTCGGGTTCGGTGCCGCGTTTGCGCAGTCTGCGGCCAAGTTCCTCGAGGCCGGGGGGCATGATGAACACATCGGCGAGGGCGTTTTGAACGACTGGATCCTCGCAGGCGCGGATGCTCTCGGCGCCGCGGGTGTCGACATCGAGAAGCACATCGCGCCCGCGTTCCAGGAGCGAGACGACTGTCGACTTGAGGGTGCCGTAAAAATGCCCGTGCACCTCGGCGTGCTCGAGGAAGTCTCCGGCGGCGACATGTGCGGCAAAGGTGGCGGAATCCAAAAAGAAATAATGCTCGCCGTGCACCTCTCCGGGCCGCGCGGAGCGGGTGGTGCAGGAAACGGAATACTCGAAATCGGGTGTCTGGCGCAGCGTGCCGATGAGGGTCGTCTTGCCAGCGCCGGAGGGGGCGGAGATCACATAAAGAATGCCGGAGCGGCTTGCGGAGAGGTTATTCAATGTTGGCGAGTTGTTCACGGATGCGGTCGAGTTCGGCCTTCGCGTCGATGACATGGCGGCTGATCGA
>CAZRLX010000006.1:18619-37087 GCA_964601115.1 uncultured Chthoniobacter sp.
CCGCGGTGGGTGGCGGAGACCTTGCGGGCCAGAGGGGCGATTTTTTTCAAAATAGAGGAGAGTCGATCCGCGCTCTTGGCGAGCACCCTCTGGAGTGCGGCGCCTTCACGTTCGCGTGTGGCGAGCAGGCCTTTCATCGCCTGTTCGAGGGCGGCCATGACTGTTGATTTCGCCGCTTCGCCGGAAGGTTCCGAGGAGCGAGTGACACCGGGGGCTGCAAGGACATCGGAGAGCGTGACGCCGCCCTCGAGGCCCAGGCGTTTTTGCAATCGCCGGGCCTGCTCGACGAACACCGCCGCCCGCGCCTCGTCGAAAAACGGCTCGGTGTCCCCCTCGTTGCGCGAAAGAGCCAGATTCACCTGCACCCGGCCGCGCCCGATTTTCGAGAGGACGCGCTCGCGCACGGCGGGCTCGAGCCAAAATGCCGAGCGGTCGCAGTGCAACGACACATCCGCCGTCTTGCGGTTCACCGAGTGGCACTCCACCACGGCCGTCCAAGTCTTCGTGCGGGCCTCGCCGCGCCCGTGTCCAGTCATGCTGATCATCTGGCGGTTGTTGTAGCGGGACCTCGCGGGCGCTGTCGAGGCGCATCGCAAGGCGTTCGGCGTCCACTGCGGCGCGGGAAAAAACTTTTCGCGGTCGGGGAGAATGTATTGACGGCTCCAGAAGAACCCCTAATGTCTCCGGCCCATCTTATGTCAAGAAAGTGCAGCATCACAGGGGCCAAGCCCGTTCGCGGATCGAAAATCCACCGTCGCGGTCTCGCCAAGAAAAAAGGCGGTATCGGCATGCACGTCACCGCCGTGACGCCCCGCTACTTCCAACCGAATCTCAAAACCAAGCGCGTCTGGGTTCCCGAGCTGAAAAAGTTCGTGACCGTCAAAGCGACCGCACGGGCATTCAAGACGATCTCGAAAAACGGAGCCTTCAAGACGCTGGCTGCCGCCGGGTTGGTCTGAGGGCCTTGCGCGACCCTTTCTGCCGCGTCCTGCACCGGACGCGAAGGGGCCTTTTCCTTCTGAAGAGGCTCCACAATCAAGCCGCAGCTTGCCGTTCGCACGCCCGCCTGTAGGATTTCCCGACTATGGCATCGTCATCCCAACGGATCATCCGTGGACACAAGGTCAGTTTTGGTCAGCTTCTCCCCTACGGAGTGACGCATGTTCCGGGAGGCGTCAATTTTTCCATCTTCAGCACCAGCGCCACTGCATGCACGCTGGTGCTTTTCGAGCACGACCGCGACACGCCGCTTGTGGAAATCCCGTTTCCGCCGGAATACAAGCTCGGCCATGTCTGGGCGATGGTCGTGCATGATCTCCGCTACGAAAATCTCGAATACGGCTTCCGCATGGACGGTCCGTGGAATCCCAAGGAGGGCCATTATTTCGATCCCGCGAAAATCCTCCTCGACCCCTGCGCCCGCGAGATCGTCGGCCGCGAGGAGTGGATGGCAAAGCACCAGCCCTCCCACAAGCCGGTGTTCCGCTCGAAAGTGCCCGGCGGACCCTCGATCATCGAGCCGAACGGCATCAGGCGCGTGCCCGACCACGAACTGATCATTTACGAGATGCACGTGCGCGGCTTCACCAGCCACCCGAGTTCGCAGGTCAAGCATCCAGGCACCTTCAAAGGCGTCGCTGAGAAAGTCGCGTCGTTGAAAGACCTTGGCATCAACTGTGTCGAGCTGATGCCCGTCTTCGAGTTCGACGAGACGGAAAACCCCCGCACCAATCCCACCACCGGTGATCCATTGTGCAACTACTGGGGCTACAGCACGGTCGGATTCTTCGCTCCGAAAAGCAGCTACGCCGCCTCGGGGCAAAAATTCCGCCAGGTGCAGGAGATGAAAGACATGGTCCGCACGCTGCACCGTGACGGGATCGAGGTCATGCTCGACGTGGTGTTCAACCACACCGCCGAGGGAAATGCCGACGGCCCTGTCTTCTCCTTCCGCGGCATCGACAACAAACTCTGGTATATCCTCGATGAAAATGGCGGTTTCACGAACTACTCGGGCTGCGGAAACACGCTGAACTGCAACTACCCCGCCGTCCGCGAGTTTGTCATCAACTGCCTCCGTTACTGGGCCGCCGAATACCACATCGACGGTTTCCGTTTCGATCTCGCCTCGATTCTCGGGAGGGACAGCAAGGGCTCGCCGCTCGCCAACCCGCCGCTGCTCGAGTTCCTCGCGCACGATCCCGTGCTCGCCGATTGCAAGCTCGTTGCCGAGGCGTGGGATGCCGGCGGTCTTTACCAAGTCGGCAACTTCCCGAGCTACGGGCGGTGGATGGAGTGGAACGGCAAATACCGCGATTGCGTGCGGCGGTTTCTCAAGGGCGACGGCGGCATGGTCGGGGAAATGGTCCAGCGCATCATGGGATCGCCCGACCTTTATGCAGCCGCCGGACGCAAACCCACAGCATCGGTGAACTTCATCACCTGCCATGACGGATTCACGCTCCGCGATTTGTTTTCCTACAACGGCAAGCAAAACCTCGAAAACGGGGAGGGCAACCGCGACGGATCGAATGACAACCTTAGCTGGAACTGCGGCACCGAAGGCGAGACCGACGACCCCGCCATCAATGCCATGCGCCGCCGCCAGGCAAAAAACGCCATGGCCATCCTCATGTGCAGCCAGGGCGTGCCCATGATCTACATGGGAGACGAGTGCGGCCGCACCCAGCGCGGGAACAACAACGCGTATTGCCACGATGCAGAGTGGAACTGGCTCGACTGGGAGCCCGACGCCTGCGGTCGCGAGGTCCTCCGCTTCACCAAGGCCATGATCGCCTTCCGCAAGGCAAACGCCGTGCTCCACCAGCCCGAGTTTCTCACCGAGCGCGACCAGATCGGCAGCGGCTACGCGGACATCAGCTGGCACGGTGTCCTCCCTTGGCATCCCGACTGGAGCGCGGGCAGCCGCTCGCTCGCGTTCATGCTCTGCGGCCGCCACAGCGAGGCGATCGGCGGCAACAGGCAGTTCATCTACGTCGCCTGCAACATGTATTACCAGCCGTTGAACTTCGGACTTCCGGTCCTTCCCAAGGGCATGAGTTGGCATCGCTTCGCCGACACCACCCTGCCCGCCCCCGAGGATGTGTGCGGGATCGGCGGCGAGGTGCTTCTGCCCGTCCAGAAAAGCTACACTGTCGGCGAGTGGAGCGTGGTCATTCTCATCGGCAAGGCCCCATGAGCCAGGAGTGGCTGCTGGTTGCACACGCGGCAGCCACCTTTTCCATGCTGGGCCTGATCTGGTTCGTGCAGGTTGTCCACTATCCGATGATTGCGAGATACAGCCGCGGGGATTTCGGCGCTGTCGAGCGCGAGCACTGCGACCGCACCGGCTTCGTCGCCGCTCCGCTCATGCTCGCGGAGGCCTTCACCGGCGTGTGGCTTTTGGTTTTGGGATTCCATTCACCGCTCTTCCAGGTCTCCATGGCCTTGCTCGGTCTGGTGTGGCTTTCCACATTTCTTCTCCAGGTTCCATGCCACCGCGCCCTGCTCGCCGGGTGGAGCGACCGCGCCCACCGGAGGCTTGTGGCGACAAACTGGATTCGCACCGCCGGGTGGACTTTGCGGAGCCTCATCATCGCCTTCATTTTAGTGCAATAATCCCCTTGCCCTGCCCGAGCATCTCGGCTACATATCCCGCCCCTTTTAATCAACCGAACCTTCATGGCGAAAAAAACCACCAAACCGGCCAAGCCAAAAGCGGCTGCAAAAAAGCCCGCTCCCGCCAAGGCAAAAACCCCCGCTCCCAAGAACAAACCGGCAGTGAAAAAGCCCGCCAAGCCCGCGGCGAAAAAGCCAGCTCCCAAGAAGCCGTCGGCTCCAGCGAAAAAGCCGGCCCCAGCCGTGAAAAAACCCGTCGCGAAAAAACCGGCTGCTGCAGTTAAGAAACCAGCCGCCAAACAAATCGCCAAGCCCGCTGCGAAAAAACCGGCAGCCCCGGCAAAGAAGGCAGCCCCGATTGCCAAAAAGCCCGCACCAGTTCTTAAGAAGCCCGCGCCGAAAGCTCCCGCCGCACCGAAAAAACCCATCGTGCAAAAACCCGTCCCGCCAAAGTCCGGCGCAAAGCCCAACGGATGGCTCGCCAAGCAGCGCGTTCGCCTTCTTCAGTTGAAGGATGAACTCCTCGATTCCATGAGTGGAGTGGGCCGCGACACGCTCCGCACCCGCGCCGAAGGCAGCGACGCCTCCGCGTTCGGCATGCACACCGGAGATGCCGGCAGCGACGCCTACGACCGCGATTTCGCCCTGAGCCTTCTGTCCAAGGAGGGCGATTCCCTTTTCGAGATCGACGCCGCGCTCAAAAAAATCGACGACAACGCCTACGGCGTCTGCGAAATGTCCGGCAAGCCGATTCCCCACGCCCGACTGGAAGCCCTCCCCTTCGCCCGCTACACGGTCGAGTGCCAGGCCGAACTCGAGAAAAACAACCGTTTCACCCGCGCCCGCCAACCGGTCACGTCCCTTTTCGGACTCGGCGAGGAGGACAGCGAGGGTGAGGACGAGGAAACCCAGACCGACACCAAGGAATAACACCCATGCCACAGGAAAACATCACGCTGGAATGCACCGAGGCCAAAGCCGAGGGCAAACCCACATCGCGCTACATCACCACACGCAACAAAAAGAGCCCACGCACCCCGAACAGGCTCGAAAAGAAAAAATTCAACCCCCACCTGAACCGCCACACTCTCCACCGCGAGATCAAATAACCCAAGACCATGCAGCCCAAGACACCTCAACGCCGTTCGAACTTCCGCCGCGCCAACCGCCCGATGCCCCGCCGCCGTGTGGACATCAACATCGAGGCCATCGATTACAAAAATCCCGATCTCCTCAAGCGCTTCGTCACCGAAAGCGGCAAAATCCTGCCCCGCCGCGTCACCGGCATGTCCGCACGCCTCCACCGCAAGATCACCCGCGAGGTGAAGCGTGCCCGCGCCGCGCTCTTGATGAAGTGATTTCCCGCGCCCCGAAGCGCCCGGTTTGCGCTTTGGGGCATTTGAATCCAACAAGAATTCCCAAGCTCGCTTGCTTGGGATCTAATACACGCTATATAGACACCGCCATGAAACGCCTTTTCACCACTCTTTGCATCGCATCCATTGTCCTCCTCTCAGCTTGCGCGAAAAAAGGAGCCGACCAATTTGCCGGGGTTGATGGAGATTATGTCACCGGAATCCCGCTCGGAGAGCGGTTTGAAGGCGGATCGAATTTCTTCAGCGACAGTGTCGTCAAAGGCCAGTTCCCGCCTCTGTATTTCGGGTTCGACAGCTACAGCGTGTCCACCGCCGAAATGCCGAAAATCCAGCAAGTCGCGACCGCGCTGCGCGACAATTCCTCCAGCCGTCTGATCATCGCCGGGTTCACCGACGAGCGCGGCACCCAAGAATACAACCGCGGCCTCGGTGAGCGACGCGCGCAAGCAGTTCGCCAAGCGTTGGTGGAGGCCGGAATCGCTCCGGACCGCATTCAGACCGTCAGCTTCGGCAGCGAGATGCCCGCCGATTCGGCCAGCAACGAAGCCGCTTGGGCGATGAACCGCCGCGCCGAGTTCGGCGTAGTGAAGTAAGGTTGTCCGATCACCGGCGGAGCCTCGGCACGCCAACGATCGTTTTACTCCGCAAGGGCAAAAACGCGTTGTCCGCGTGTCAAAGCGGAACGCACGTTTGCGGGCCGCGGTGTTTTAGCGGTAGAGTCGCCACTTCGCCCGTATGACACCCGATCCGCACGCATTCATTCGCATCAAGGGAGCGCGCCAGCACAACCTGCGGAACATCGATGTCGTGATTCCCCGCCACAAGTTGGTGGTGGTGACCGGCATGAGCGGATCGGGAAAGTCCTCGCTCGCCTTCGACACGTTGTTTGCCGAGGGCCAGCGGAAATATGTCGAGAGCCTCTCCGCCTACGCCCGGCAATTTCTCGACCGCATGGGCAAGCCGGATGTCGATTACATCGAGGGGTTGTCCCCGGCGATCGCCATCGAGCAGCGCACCGCCGCCGCGAATCCCAGATCCACGATCGCCACCACGACCGAAATCTACGATTATCTCCGATTGCTCTATTCAGCCGTCGGCGTGCCGCACGATCCGAAGACGGGTGCGAAGGTCGCCCGACAGACGCCACGCCAAATCGCCGAAGCGATTCTGTCCTGGCCCGAAGGCACGAAGTTCCACCTCCTCGCGCCGCTTGTCGCCGGCGAGGCGGGGGAGTTCCGCGATGTCATTGAAAAAGCCCGCCGCGAAGGATTCGTGCGGCTGAGGGTGGACGGCGACATCGTCGAGTTGGCGGAGAACAAATCCCTACGACTCGACAAAACAAAGCGGCATTTCATCGAGGCGGTTGTCGATCGTCTTGTTGTGCGTGCCGATCTCGGTCAGCGACTCGCGGACTCGATCGAAACCGCCCTGCGCTGGGGCGGTGGACGCCTTGTCACCAGCCGTCACGAGCCCGGCGAGGCCAAATGGATCGAAAAAAAATTCTCCACCGATTTTCAAAATCCCGAGACCGGTTTCACGCTTCCTCGGCTCACGCCGAAGCATTTTTCCTTCAACAGCCACCTTGGGGCCTGCCCCGCGTGCCACGGCATCGGAAGCGAACTGTTTTTCGATCCCGCGCTGGTTGTCGATGTCGGGAAATCGATCCGCGACGGCGCCGTGCGCCCGTGGAAGCAGGCGAACGCCCGCATGAAAGTCTACTACGCCGCGTTGCTCGACGCCCTTGTCGCCGACACGCCTGCCCCATTGGACAAGCCGTGGAGCGAGTTGCCCGGGGACTTCCATCAACTCGTGCTCTTTGGATCGGGAAGCCAAAAAATCCGCATGGCCACCGGCCCCGGCCGCATGGTCGAAAAACCTTTTGAAGGCGTCTTGGCGCAGCTCGAGTCGCTCTACTCCACCACCAAAAGCGAGTTCACCCGCAAGCGCCTGCGGGCGTATCAAAACCGTCGGACCTGCTCGGTATGCGGCGGTGCGCGTCTTCGTCCGGAAATCCTCGCTGTGCGACTGACAGTGGCCGCAGGGCGCGAACTCGGCATCCAAGACCTCTGCGCGTTGACAATCGGGGAGGCGACAGGCGCGGTGGACGCCCTCGTGCTATCAGAGACCGATGCGGAGATCGTGAAGGATGTCCTGCGCGAAATCCGCCAGCGTCTCCGGTTTCTCAACGAGGTTGGTCTGGATTATCTCCAGCTCAACCGCGAGAGCGGCACGCTCAGCGGCGGCGAGGCCCAGCGCATCCGCCTCGCCACACAGATCGGCTCGGGTCTTTCAGGCGTTCTTTACGTGCTCGACGAGCCAAGCATCGGCCTGCACCAGCGGGACAACGACCGCCTCATTCAAACACTCCGTAACCTCCGCGACCTTGGAAATTCCGTAATCGTCGTCGAGCACGACGAGGACACGATCCGAGCCGCAGACCATATTCTCGATCTCGGCCCTGGCGCCGGCCCGCTCGGTGGTGCTCTCGTGGCCCAAGGCACACTGGAGGAAATTCTCGCCTGCAAGGAATCCCTCACATCCCAATATCTAAGCGGATCGGCGGGCATCCGCGTGCCCCGCCGACGTGTCGCACCCAAAGAAGCCGTCACCGAGGGTTCGGGGGACGGGTGGCTTCGCGTGCACGGCGCAACGGAGAACAATCTGCGATCCATCGATGCCGCGTTTCCCGTTGGCTGCCTCACCTGCGTCACCGGTGTTTCCGGAAGTGGAAAATCGACCTTGGTGAACGACATCCTCCGTGCGGCGCTGGAGCGCGACCTCCACCGCGCCAAGACCACTCCAGGGGCGCATGCGTCGATCTCGGGCATGGAGCAGTTCGACAAGGTTGTCGTCATCGATCAAAGCCCCGTCGGCCGCACGCCACGCTCAAACCCGGCGACATACACCGGGGCGCTGGGGCCGATCCGAGACCTTTTTAGCGATCTTCCAGCCTCGCGTGTGCGCGGATACGACGCCGGCAGGTTTTCCTTCAACAACAAGGGCGGGCGCTGCGAGCACTGTCAGGGGGATGGCTTCATCCGCGTCGAGATGCATTTCCTGCCGGATGTCTATGTCGAGTGCGAGATGTGCCACGGCAGCCGATACAACCGCGAGACGCTCGAAATCACCTACAAGGGGAAAAACATCGCCGATGTGCTTGGCATGACGGTCGACGACGCCTCGCGCTTCTTCCGCCATGTGCCCGGCCTCGCCGCGAAGCTTGAAACAATGCAGGATGTCGGGCTTGGCTACCTGCGCCTCGGCCAGGCGGCGACGACACTTTCCGGCGGCGAGGCCCAGCGGCTCAAACTTTCCGCGGAACTGGCGAAACGTCCCACAGGCCGCACCATCTACCTTCTCGACGAACCGACCACCGGTCTCCATTTTGCCGACATCCAAAAACTCCTCGAGGTCCTCATGAAGCTCCGCGACGCCCGCAATACCCTCATCGTGATCGAGCACAATCTCGAGGTGATCAAGTGCGCCGACTGGATTCTCGATCTCGGCCCCGGCGGCGGATCGCACGGCGGATCGCTTGTGGCCGAGGGCACGCCGGAGAAAATCGCCGCGAATCCCCGGAGCGAGACAGGCCGCTATCTGGCTCGATATTTGAAATGAAAAAAACCGCTTTCCTTTTGCTGGTCCTGCCCTGCGCGATGGCATCCGACGATCTCGAGTCCGCGAGGACCGCGTTGGAATTCGGGTTCCCGCATGTCGCCGTTCAGAAAATCAAGGAGTCTGCCAGTGGGGCCGAAACCGGCGGCACGAGAAAGCTTCTTGCGCGCGCTCTGATCGAGGACGGCCGTCCCGCCGAAGCCATCGAGCTGCTGGATGGCGGGGGGGATTTGGAAGATCGCTTCTTGTTGGCGAGGGCATTGGCAGCGACTGGCGACTGGGAGCAGGCATTGAGCCACTATGGGGTGTGCGCGGCCGACCCGACCTTTGCCTTCTCCGGCGACGCGCTTGTCGGAAAGGGGCGCATGCTGAGGAATCTGGGCCGCTCCGCCGAGGCGCTCGAGGCGTTGAGCGTCACGGGTGGATCGACAAACGAATCCGCCACTCTTGAGGCGGTCGAGGCGGCGCTCGATTTGAACGACACCGCCCGCGCCGCCGCGCTGCTCGATCATGTCGAACCTTCGAATCCCGCAGTCTCGACACGCGCGGGCTTTCTGCGCGGGAAGCTCGCATTCCTCGCAGGCGACCACGCCGCGGCGCTGCGCACCCTGCGTTCTCTCAAGCCCCTCGGGCCGGAGATGGCGGTCGAGGCCACGGCGATCCAAGCGAAGGCCCTCATGGAAACCGGCCGGCTGGACGAGGCGGAAACGTTGCTCGAGGAATTCATCGCGGGGCACCCGAATCTCTCAGGCCTTCAGACGCTCTTTGCGCTCCTCGACTCATGCTATGCGGCATCCACCGGCTCTTCGTCGAATGAATTGACCCGTTGGGCCACGGGAAAGGCCGACACGCCCGCGAAGAAGTTGGCCATGTATTATTTGGCACGTTTTGAAACGCGCCGATCCGCACCCGAGGCCGCCCTCCCGATGCTCGAGGCGCTCGCTGCAAATCCCGCGGAGAATCCCATGGCCGCCGAGACGGTCTTGGAACTGGCCGCCTTGCGCATCCGCTTGGGAAGGCCCGAGGAGGCCTTGGGCGGGCTGCCTCCCGCCGGAACCGGGCCACACACCGATTACTTGCGGGGTCTCGCTCTGGCGCGGATTGGAGACCATGAAGCGGCGGAGGCCGCGTTTCTTGGCGCGGCAAGCGAACCGGCCCTCCAAGAGGACGCGCTATTCAACGCCGCAATGTGCGGCATTTTCGAATCGGGAAATCCGGGCATCGCCTTCGAGCGCCTTCAGCGGGAACACCCGGATACGCGCGCCATCGAGTTGGTTCGCTTGCAAGAGGCGTTCCAAATGGCCGACGAAGGGAAGGCTGGAACCGCGGAGGCCCTCGAAAAGCTGGCCGCTTCACAGGATTCCGCCGTCGCGGCGAAGGCGCGTCTCGCGCTCGCCGAGTGGAAATACCATCAACTCGACACCGAAGGCGCCCGCCGCGAACTCCTCCGCGTTTCGACAGGGGCCGACCCCGCCCGCGCAGCCGCGCTGGCTGTGTTTCTCGCAGACAACGGCGAGGCCGGGTCCGACGAGCGCACGGTGGATGCCGCGCGGAATTTTCTCGTCGCGTATCCGGAGGCCGACTCCACGCCCTCTGTATGGATGAAGCTCGGCGAGGTGCTCTTCCGCAGGGGGGACTACGCCTCGGCGCGGGTGGAACTCGAATCGCTTGCGCGGAAGTTTCCTGCATCCGACTACGAGGAATCTGCCTTGTTTCTGGCCGCGCAATCGGCGGCACGCATGCCGGTCCCCACCGCCTCGGAGGATGCCATTCTTCTCTTCGAGGAGGTCGCCTCGGCAGGTGGCGTGCTTGCCTCAAGCGCCCGCATGGAACAGGCGGCGATCCTTGCAGCGCAGGGCAAGCCCCTCGAGGCGAACGTGATTTTGGACAAAATCCTCGATGGTGCGCCCGACCGCGAGACACGCGCCGTGGCCCTCGTCGAAAAAGGCAAAAACCTCTACCGCATCGGCGACAAGGATCCCGAAAACTATCGTCTCGCCATCGGCCTCTGGAAGCAGGTTGCCGCCGAGGAGAAGCAAGATTCCGCATGGCGCAACCAGGCGATGACGCGTGTCGGCGACGCCTCCGAGAAACTCGGCGACGCACCCGCCGCCATCGCCGCCTACTACGAGGTGTTCAAGCCCTCCGACGCTCCAGTGCCCGAATTTTTCTGGTTCTACAAATCGGGATTCGCCGCCGCCCGTCTGCTTGAGGAGGAAGAGAAATGGGAGGAGGCGATCCGCGTCTACGAAATCATGGCGGGTGTCGAGGGGCCGCGCGCCTTGGAGGCCAAAAACCGCATCAACAAACTCCGCCTGGAGCATTTCCTCTGGGAGGAGGATTGAGCTGTTGAGCAACTTTCAGCGGGCATCCGCGCGTTTGTCCCTCTTTTGTTGCCAGCGGAAGAGGCGCTTCGCGTCGTTGAACACTTCGTCCTGGGTGCTACCGAGCAGCACGATGATCAGTTCGCGTTGATCGTATTTCGCGCTGGCGATCAGGCATTTTCCGCCTTGGAGGGTAAAGCCGCTTTTGAGCCCGTTGAAATACGCGGGGCGGTGCCACAGGAGAAGATTGGTGTTTTCAAGCAAGAGGGTGTGGCCGTCGCTGTGGTTGAAAAAAAGAATCTCCTGCGCGGTCCAGTGGCGGATCAATGGATCGCGGTAGGCATGGTAGGCGATGATCGCCGAATCGCGCGCGGTCGAGTGCTGGCCGGGCGCATCGAGGCCATGCGGATTCAAAAAAAGCGAATTTCGGGCACCCAGTTGGCGCGCCCGGCGGTTCATGCCAGAAATAAAGTCGCCGTAGGATCCGCTTGCCGAGGAGGCGAGTGCACTCGCGGCGTCGTTCGCGCTGCTCACGAGCATCGCAGCAAGCAGGTCGGAGCGCCGGTAACGTGTGCCTGCGACGAGATCGAGTTTGGTGGGTGGCTGCAATTGGTCGCGAAGCGTCACCACCGCCATGCGGTCGAGGCCGCCGGAAGAGATGGCCTCCATGGCGGTGAGCAATTTCTGCGTGCTCGCGACCGGCAGCCGTGCGTCGGCGTTTTTTTCGTAAAGGGACGAACCTGTTCCCGCATCGATCACGATGGCGCTGCGGGCCACGACAGGCGGCGCGGCCGTTGTCTCGTCCCCTCCGTTGCGCATCGGTGCCGCAATCGATGGCGAAATGGCCATGCCCGGGGTGACGGTGTCGTCGGGCGGTTGGAGCGAACACGCCCAGAGCAACAAAACCGTGGCGGTGCCAAAGGCGAGAAGCGTCGAGGCGTGGAGGCCACGGTGGTGTTCCTGCGGATGCGGGCATGGTGGTGTCTTCATGGGTTGCCGCACAGAACCGCGGATCAGACGTGCTGCAAGAGGACGGAGGCAAAAGTAGGGAAACCCCCGAGCGGTGTGCGGAACCGGGTATTTTTCCCGCGTTTGACTTGAACCGGTGCCGAACTAAACTCCGCGAGTCCGCATGAACCAACCGCCGCAACGCCACGTTTTGTTTGTTTGCACAGGCAATGTCTGCCGCAGTCCCATGGCCGAGGCCTTGTTCCGCAGGATGTGCGAGGGAGCGCGGGGCATTCGCATCGAATCCGCGGGTCTCAGCGCCGCCAATGGCCAGCCCGCGAGCCGCGATGCCGTGGAGGCGCTCGCCGCCGAGGGGGTGGAGTTGCGGTCCTTCCGCAGCCAGCCGGTCAGCGAGGAACTCCTCGAGAGGGCCACGCATGTCTTCGTGATGACCCGCGACCACCACAGGCTCATCGATTTGTTTTTCCCCGAGTTCATGCACAAGGTCCGCCTCCTGCGTTTCGAGCAGAAAGGCGCTCCCGATGTGCCAGACCCGATCGGGCAGGGGCGTGCGGTTTACGAGGAGTGCAAAAAGACCATCGCCGCCGCCCTTCCATCCGTCCTTCGTATCATCAATCAATCCACCATGACAGCCACGACAGACACCGCCGCCACGCCATCCAGCCTCGCCACGACCGATCCCGCGATCTTCGCGGCCATCGAAAGGGAGTCCCGCCGCCAGTTCGAGCACATCGAGTTGATCGCCTCGGAGAATTTCACGAGCCGCGCGGTCATGGAGGCCCAAGGATCGTGCCTCACGAACAAATACGCCGAGGGATACCCCGGCCGCCGCTGGTATGGAGGGTGTGAGTTTGTCGACCAGGTGGAAACGCTGGCGATCGACCGCGCGAAGCAGCTCTTTGGCGCGGAGCATGCCAATGTCCAGCCGCACAGCGGCAGCCAGGCGAACATGGCGGTCTACTTCAGCGTGCTTCAGCCCGGAGACCGCATTCTCACGATGGATCTCGCCCACGGCGGACACCTTACCCACGGACACCGGGCCAATTTTTCCGGCAAGCTTTACGAGGTGCGCCACTACGGTGTCAGTGCCGATACCGAGATGATCGACTACGACGCGCTTGCGGCGGCGGCGGCGGAATTCCAGCCGAAAATGATCACCGCTGGCGCCTCGGCCTACCCTCGCATCATCGACTTCAAGCGCATGCGCGAGATCGCGGATGCTGTCGGCGCATATCTCTTCGTCGACATGGCCCACATCGCCGGCCTCGTCGCCGGCGGGGTGCATCCCTCGCCGTTTCCCCATGCGGATTTCGTGACGACCACGACCCACAAAAGCCTTCGCGGACCACGGGCCGGCCTGGTCATGTGCAAAGAGCAATTCGCCAAGAAAATCGACGCGCAGGTGTTTCCCGGCGTTCAAGGTGGTCCGCTCATGCACATCATCGCAGCCAAGGCGGTGTGCTTCCACGAGGCTCTTCAACCCGACTTCCGCGATTACGCCCGCCAGATCGTGAACAACGCCAAGGCGATCGCGGCGAGGCTCTCGATGCTTGGCTACAGAATCGTCTCGGGCGGCACCGACAACCACGTCCTCCTTGTGGATCTCCGCCCCGCCGGCATCACCGGCGCCGAGGCTTCCGAGGTCCTCGACAAGGCGGCGATCACGGTCAATAAAAACGCGATTCCCTTCGACACCGAGTCGATCATGAAGACTGGCGGCATCCGCATTGGCACACCCGCCATGACCACCCGCGGATTGCGCGAGGACGACATGATGCAGGTCGCCGATTTCATTCACGCCGCCCTTCAGGCGAGAAACGACACCCAGGCGCTCGCAAAACTCCACAAGGAAGTCACCAACTTCACCGCACGGTTCCCGTTGCCTTGAGGCGGCGGGCGAACGTGCTGGGCATGATGGGCGGAACATCCCGCGAAACGGGCTTTGGAATTGACGTATCCGTTGGCGGCACATAGGGTTTGCGACCGCCTTCAACCTGGCATGTCGAACACTTCCGCACCCCTCCCTGTCGCTCGAACCAAAGCGGTTCCATGGAAACCAACGCGCGGTGATTCTATTCGCCAAGAGAATGCTATTGATCAAGTTATAGATTCTCTTCCGACTGTTTACTGGAAATTATCCCTGCACGGCAAGATTCTTGCGGCGAATCGCGCCAGCGAGGAACTAACTGGTCTCGCCGCTGCCGAACTCGTTGGCAAATCCCTCGACGAGATTCTCGTGGAATCGATCACCCGGGAATTTCTGATCACCCGCGTCGAAGCGAAGGGTGCCGTGAGCAATCTCGAGGCTTGCATCCGGCGGAAAGACGAAGCCACGCGCAATATCCTGATCGACGCCTCGCTGATCGAGGAATCCACCGGCCTGCCAGCGATCCACTGTTTGGTGAGGGACAATTCGGTGATGAAAAAAACCGAAGGCCACCTCCGTGAACAGGCGGGGTATTTCAATTCCGTGACCGAGGCCGTCATCGTGCTCGACCGCGAAGGAAATGTGCGGCACTGGAGCAGCGGCGCGGAGGAACTGTATCAGCTTTCGGCCGCACGCATCCTGGGACATCCCTTCCCCGCCGATCTCACGAGAAACCCCTCCGCCGACGCACTGGCCTTGAAGACCGCGTTGCGGGACGGCGAGTGGAGCGGCAGGCTGGCGCATACCAGCGCTTCAGGGAGCCCGGTGGAAATCGAAAGCCGCTGGGTTCGGTTGCCGGAATCGGCCTCCAATGCAGAGTGTGTCCTGCTCATCGCGGAGGATGCCGCCGGCTTGAGGGAATACGAGGAGGAGCGCCTGCGCGGACAGCGTCAGGAGTGCCTTGGCACACTTGCCGGGGGAATCGCCCACGACTTGAACAACATCCTCCAACCCATCTCGATCGCGATCGACCTTTTCCGCGCCCGCACTGCGGACACCGAAAGCCAGGAGATGCTCGATGTGGTCGACGAGAACCTCCGCCGCGCGACGGACCTTGTGCGGCAGATTCTGACATTCACCTCGGGCACACGCACCGGACGACGCCGCCTCGAGATCGCCCCTCTGTTCAAGGAGGTGGCCAGCTTCATCCGGCAGGCATTTCCAAAGACGATCCAGCTTCAGGTTTCGGTGGACGAGGGCTTGGACACGGTCATGGCCGACCAAACCCAGCTCGAGCAGATTCTGATCAATCTCTGCGTGAACGCCCGCGATGCGATGCCCGAGGGCGGGAGGCTCCGTCTCGAGGCAAGCAATTTCCATGTCGACGAGGGGTTCGCAAGCCGCCAATCCGGCAGCAAGCCCGGTCCCTACGTGCGCCTCACGGTGGGAGACACAGGCGTCGGCATCCCCCGCAAAATCCGTGACAAAATCTTCGAGCCGTTCTTCACCACCAAGGGCCCCGAAAAAGGAACAGGCCTCGGTTTGGCGACGGCGCTCGGCATTATTCGCAACCACGACGGGTTTCTCACGCTTGAGACAGACGAGGGCTGCGGCACGACATTTCATGTTTATCTACCCGCGTCGAGGAGCCACGCCGTGCCTCCCAAGCCCGGTGCCGCACAGCACCGCTCGGGAGAACTTGCCGGCGGCGGCGAGTCGATTCTCATCGTGGACGACGAGGCCACTGTTCTGAAGCTCATGCAGCGCTCACTCGAAAAATCCGGCTACCGGGTTCTCACCGCCGAGGACGGGGAGCAAGGCTTGGAGGTCTTTTCCAGAAACCGCTCCGAAATCCGACTGGTGATCACAGACATGTCGATGCCCGGAATCGACGGCCCGGGCATGATTTCCGCCCTCAGGAAATTCGACGGGAATGTGAAGGTCATTTGCACGAGCGGCTTGAACACGCCATCCAGCATGGAGGCACTCGAGCCGCTCGGTGTGGAGGACGTCCTGTCAAAACCCTGCGATTCGAAAACCATCCTCCGCGCGATCAAGAAAGCGCTCGGAGACAAGCCCCGAACCGACTGACCAAGCGATGGAACACAAACGCAAGGGCGCTTTTAGAATGCGGGAATTCCGGCTGCTGTTCGCCGGTCTCTTTTGCGGCCTGCTGTTGCTGGAGGCGGCGCTTCTTTTCATCGCGCTGCGGGAGCGTGATGTTCGCGACGGGGCGATTGCCGACCAGGCTCTTCTCCTGCAGGCCCGCGAGGCGATCGATGCGGAATTGGAACATTTCCTTCAACTCTCCGAACTCGCGTTGAAAGCCGCCACCACAGGCGACCGCGGGCACGCCAAGGCACACGAGGAACTTGCCGGCGAACTTCTCCGGAACTCCACGTCTGTTCCCCAGCAGCCTGCTCTCGCGGCCGCCGATGTGCCTTCCCGTCTTCAACAACTGCAAAGCGGTGATGCCGTCTTTCGCAGCGAGGATGTCGCCCGACTTAACGAGGCGCTTGCCGGCGCGGCGAGCCTGCTGAAAGCCGACCGCAAGGCGCTCCATGCCGCACGCGGTTTTTTTGAAGACGCCGACGGCGCTTACACCGTGCGCGGCGAGAGCGATTCCTCGGCGTTGTCGATGCTTCTTGCCGATGACAACACGGCCAAAAAAAGGCAGTCCATCCGCCAGAGTCTGTCAGACTTTCTTTCCGCGCTGGATGTCCGCATCTATGCCTTGGTCGAGGAGAGCACAGCATCCATGCGGTTCTATTCTCAACTCTTGTCGTATGTGATCGGCCTTTTGATCGTCTCGACCGGTGTCGTGGGCATCCTCCTTTACAGAAGCATCAGCGAACCGCTGCAGTCCTTCAGGATTCATTCGAGAAAGATCAACGACGACCTCGCCCGGACGATCGCGCAGTTGGACGCCGTCACCGCCGAGCGGGATGCGCTGTTGAAAGGGTCGGAGGCCACTCTCGATGTCGTGGACGAGGCCGACAAGGCAACACGCCTGCCCTGAGCGGCAGCACCGCCGATGATCTCGACCATCTACGCGCTGGCGACAATTCTCCTTGAGGTCTGCGGCATCCTTCTCGCGCTTCGCGCGGTGCTGATCGCGCGCACCCCGCAATCGGCCATCGCCTGGGCGGCCGTTCTGGTCGTTCTTCCAATCATTGGAATCCCGCTGTTTCTTGTCTTCGGTGAATCGCGGTTCGCTGGATACATTCTTGCGGGAAAAGGGCTGTCAAACGCATTGGACGATGCCTTCCATGCGATCGTCCGCCATCTCGACGGGCACCGCGAATCCTTCTCGGGGGCATTTTTGGAGGCGTCGCGCATGGCGACGAACCTCTCGCGCATCCCCTCCACCGGAGGCAACAAGCTCGATCTGTTGGTTGATGGAAAAGCGACATTCGGCGCGATTTTCGAGGCCATCGACGAGGCCCGCGACTCGGTGTGGGTTCAATTTTTCATCATTCACGACGATGCGCTCGGGCGGGATCTGGCCTCGCGCCTTGTCGCCGCATCGAGGCGCGGGGTGAAGTGCCGCGTGCTCTACGACCAGGTCGGCTCGAAGGCACTGCCGGAGTCGTGGGCCGCCGAACTGCGCGCTGAAGGCATCGAAGTCGACTCATTTGTCACCAACCGTCAATTCGGACGCCGTTTCCAAATCAATTTCCGCAACCACAGGAAGTTGGTCATCGTCGATGCCTGCATCGCCTTCCTTGGCGGATTGAATGTCGGGGACGAATACATGGGCCGGAGCGCGCGCTTCGGCCCGTGGCGCGACACGCACATGCGGATCGAAGGCCCCGCCGTTGCCGGGTTCCAACTCTCGTTCCTGGAGGACTGGAACTACGTGACACGCCAAGTGGTGGATTTCCGCCTCCCGCCGCCCTCCACAAGCCATGGCGGGCGCGCGACCGTGTTTCCCGTCGCCTCGGGGCCCGCCGAGGCGTGGAGCCTGTGCCCCGCCGCCTACCTGTCGATCATCAATGCCGCCTCCCGCCGCCTCTGGATCGCGAGCCCGTATTTTGTGCCCTCCAGCCCGCTGCTTTTCGCGATCTGCCACGCCGCCCTGCGCGGTGTGGATGTGCGACTGATCCTGCCGCGAATGGCCGACCACAAGCTCCCTTGGCTTTCCTCTTTCACCTACTACCCCAAGCTGCGCGAGGCCGGTGTGAAAGTCTGGCGCTACCAACCCGGCTTCATGCACCAAAAGGTGCTCCTGGCCGATGAAGACATCGCGATCGTCGGCTCGATCAACCTCGACTACCGATCGTTCATGCTGAACTTCGAGCTCTCCGCCGCGGTCCAAGACAAGAAATTCGCGTCTGATGTCGAACACATGTTCCTCGCCGACTTCGACCATTGCCTCCCTGAAAACCTCCTCGCCTTCGAGCAGGGAACCCTCTCGTTCCGCCTCAAATGCCGCCTCGCGGCGCTGATGAGTCCGGAACAGTAGGAACCGCCGACTCCAGCCAATCCAGGGCCTTGGTGTAGCTTTGGCGTTCCAGATAATGCCGGATCATGGGATCGGCATCGGGCGGCAATGCCGCCACAAGGGCGTCGAGTGCCGCCGCCGCGTTCTTCAGGGCCTCGAGGTGGGCGGCTGGATCGCTTGTGCGCAGCGCGGCGTCGGCCACCACATCCAACCGCCTTTTCACGGCATCGCGAAGCGCCGGGTATGTTTCTGCGG
>CAZRLX010000007.1:0-26172 GCA_964601115.1 uncultured Chthoniobacter sp.
AGTCCGCCTGGCCCGAGGGCCGAAAGACGGCGCTTGTGCGTCAACTCGGACAGCGGGTTCGTTTGATCCATGAACTGGCTGAGTTGGCTGCGACCGAAGAAATCCCGGACCACGGCGCTCAGCGACTTGGGATTGATGAGCTTCTGCGGCGTGATTTGGTCGATGTTGACATCGAACAATGTCATGCGCTCGCGGACGAGGCGCTCGGTGCGGGCGAGACCCACGCGGCATTGATTCGCGAGCAATTCACCCACGGTCCTCACGCGGCGGCTTCCGAGGTGGTCGATGTCATCGGTCATGCCATCGCCCGCACGGAGGCGGACCAGATATTTCATGGCGGCGACAAAATCCTCGTTGGTCAAAGTGCGCTCGTTTTCGTCGATCTTGAGATCAAGTTTCTGGTTGATCTTGTGACGTCCGACGCGGCCGAGGTCGTAGCGCTTGGCGTCGAAGAAGAGCCGCTTGAGCATGCTGCGGGCGTTCTGCACGGTGGGTGGATCGCCAGGGCGGATTTTGCGGTAGATATCCTTGAGTGACTCCTCCTCGTCATGGGCGGGGTCTTTTTTCAGGGACTTGATGATGGTGTCGTCCTCCTTGGTGTCGACGACTTTCACGGACTTGTGTCCAAGTGCGATCAACTGGCGGACGATGGCGGTGGTCAGCGGCTCGAAGGCGCGGCCGACTGTGATTTCCCCGTCCCGGATGTCGGCGATGAGAACTTTCGTGGCGATCTCTTCCTCGTCGAGCTTCTCGCTGAGTTTGAGGTCCTCGGTTTTGTAGAAAAGATTGATGATGTCCTCGTCGCCCGGGAATCCGAGGGTGCGAAGGAAGGTCGTGGCAAGGAATTTGCGCCGGCGCTTGCGACGGTCGAGGTAAACGTAGAGGAGGTCGCTCGTGTCGAACTGCACCTCGATCCAGGATCCACGGTCGGGAATGATGCGGAAGCCGTGGAGAAGTTTTCCGTTCGCATGGACGGAGGTCTCGAAGCAGATACCGGGAGAGCGGTGCAACTGCGAAACAACAACGCGCTCGGCTCCGTTGATGACAAATGTGCCCTGCGGGGTCATGAGCGGAAGTTCGCCCATGTAAACCTTCTCTTCCTTCGTGCTGCGCTCGTCCTTGTAACGGAATGTCACGTAAAGAGGGGCGCTGTAGGTCTGCCCCTCGCGCTGGCATTCCAATGCGGACATCTTGGACTCGCCCAGTTCGTAATTCACGAAATCCAAGGACGATTTGTCCTCGAAACCGAAAATCGGGAAGAATTCGCGGAACACCGCTTGGAGACCGACATCGCGCCGTTTCGACATTGGCACGTCTTTTTGAAAAAACTCGTTGTAGGAGTTGACTTGCAACTCGATGAGGTTTGGTGGCTCGATGGCCTCTTTCAGTTTTCCGAAGTGAATGCGTTCAGACATGGTTGTGTGCGATGCCGCGGGTTGGGTTTGCCGACTCTGCGTCGGCTATAAGGGTCCGCCATTTGACGGAAACAAAAACGTCCGAACCAAAAAACTCGGCTGATTCAAGCCGGTTTTCCGGTGACGGATGATTGAAACTTCTATGTTGGAGAAGGAGCAGATGTGAGTGGGATACTGGGAAATCGGACGGGAGACTGTAGGGGGACAAACGGAGGGATCAAGAAGTTTTTTTGATCCCTCCGTTGTCTTGAAATCGAAATTATTTGATTTCGACCTTGGCGCCAGCGGCTTCGATCTTCTTCTTGATCTCTTCCGCTTCCTCCTTGGTGACACCCTCTTTGAGTGCCTTTGGAGCGCCCTCGACAAGGGCCTTGGCCTCGGCGAGTCCGAGGCCTGCGACGGCGGCACGGACTTCTTTGATGACGGCGATCTTGTTCCCGCCGGCGTCGGCGAGGATCACGTCGAAAGATGTTTTTTCCTCGACGGGAGCTGCTGCGGCGCCTCCGGCACCGGCTGCGGCTGCGACAGCCACGGGAGCTGCGGCGCTAACGCCCCACTTTTCTTCGAGTTGTTTGACGAGGTCGGCGATTTCCAGGACGGTGAGTCCGCTGAGTTGATCGACGAGTGCTGATGTATCTGCCATATGGTTTTTATGTTTTGGTGTCGTCGCACCCCGAGGCTTCGGGATATTTGAGTCGGGCAGCCGCCAGACCGACGAGGAACCGGTTTGTGTTTCTTGTTGTTCGTCCCGCGACAGACCGCCGCGGGCACGAAAGTGGTATTTTTAGTTCGCTCCTCCGAGGGCTTCGCCTTTGGCTTTGAGCACGCGGGCAAGGCTGGCTCCGGGTTCGTTGAGGATTCTGACGAACTGGCTGGCGGGGGTCTGCAGCAACCCGAGCAACTTGGCGCGGAGCACGTCCTTGCTGGGAAGTTCGGCCAACTCCTCGACCTGCGATGCGCTCAGTGCGGCATTGTCAAGGACACCGGCGCGAACGGCGGGCATCTTGAACTCTGCGGCGAAGGATTTGATAATCTTCGCGGCGGCGCAGATGTCCTCCTCGCCGGTGACCATGGCTGTCTGGCCGGCCATCGAATGCTCAAGCTCGGGCAGATTCAACTCCTTGGCGGCAATGCGCAGGAAGGTGTTTCGAACGACGCTCATGCGGGCACCGGCATCAGAGAGGCGGGTGCGCAGCGTTTCGAAGTGGGGCACTTTCATGCCAGAGAAATCAACGATGAGAAGGTAGGGCGAGGCCTGCAACTTCTCCCGGATGTCGGAAACAATAAGGGTTTTCTCGGGTCTCATGGAATGAACGTCTTAATTTTTAAGGTAGGGTGACGGATCGACTGCCAAGCCGGGCGACATCGAGGCGCTGAGAGTGATTGCTTCAACAAAGGCTCCCTTTGCGGTGGCGGGGCGGGATTTGACAACGGCGTCGATAACCGCCGAACCGTTTTCCACGAGCGCATCCTCGGCGAAAGAGAACTTGCCGACCGGAACAGCGACGTTGCCGTTTTTGTCGAGCTTGAATTCCACACGGCCCGCCTTGACCTCCTTTACCGCGTTGGCGGTGTCGTCGGTCACGGTGCCGGTTTTCGGATTCGGCATGAGACCGCGCGGTCCAAGAACGCGACCGAGTTTGCGAACCTCGGCCATCGCAGCCGGCGTGGCGATCGCCACGTCGAAGTCGGCGAATCCACCGGTGACTTTTTTGATTAAATCCTCGAAGCCGACATGCTCCGCACCGGCCTCCTTGGCGGCTTCAGCGGCCTGACCGCTGGCGAAGACAAGCACGCGCACGTTTTTACCGCTTCCATTCGGAAGGGGGCAGGTGCCGCGAACCATCTGGTCGCTTTGCTTGGGATCGACGCCGAGCTTGAAGGACAAGGTGACCGTCTGGTCGAACTTCACCGGCGGAAGGGTTTTCAGAACTTGGATGGCCCCGGACAACGGATATTTCCTATTGGAATCAATCTTGCCGGCGGCCTCGCGATAGCGTTTGCTTCGTTTTTTTTGCATGGTTGGTTGGCAGTTCGAACGACTCCGGAGAGTCTCCTGCAGTGGTTGTTCCCCGTAATCGGGAGGCGCGAAGCTACAGGGTCGCGCCTCGCTGTCAACCAAAAATCCAAAAAAAAATTGACTCGTCCGGGCACCCCGCTAATGTCTACACCCCGCTCAACCCAGCGGACGATTTTTCATGAAAGCCAAATACATCGAAGAAGCCCTGAAGGTGATCCCGGAACCACAAATTCTTGTCAACGCGGTTTCCCGCAGGGTCCGCCAGTTGAACTCCGGAAGCCGCCCGATGATCGAAGCGGAAATTGGCGCGGGATTCGCGGACATCGCGCTTCAGGAGATCGCCAGCGGCAAAATCGGCGTTGTCCGGCATTCCGAGGCGGAAGCCGCCTGATCCCAACCACCGCGCGGCCGAGGCCGCAGCCCCATGTCCGCGGAAATCACGACAAACCGGAAGGCATTCCGGGACTACCATATCCTCGAGCGTTTCGAGGCGGGAATCGAACTCAAGGGCACCGAGGTCAAATCGATTCGCGCCGGCCTTGTCTCCCTCCAAGGCGCCTTTGCGAAAATCCACAACGGCGAAATCCACCTCCACGACGCCGCGATTCAGCCTTATGAGCGCGCAAGCCACGAGCAGCACGAGATCAAGCGCCCCCGCCGTCTCCTCCTCCACCGCGCGGAGATCGACCGCCTGACCGGCGCTGTCGAGCGCGAAGGCCTCACCATCCCCGCGCTGCGGATGTATTGGAAAAAAGGCAATGTCAAAGTGGAGATCGGTCTCGGCAAGGGCAAGCACGCCGCCGACAAGCGCCAAGACCTCAAGTCGCGCGTTGAAAAACGCGAGGCGGATCGCGCCGTCTCGGCATTCAACCGCAGCCGGGGCTGAGCGGCACATCGTCCGCCTCATCGAGCAAATAAGAGGCGTCGCGGGCAAATTGAAATCCGCTCAATCCGCGACCGGACGCCACACCCTTTGCAAGAAGCAACACCTTGAATTGCGCACCCATTGTTTCTGGATGCATCAATGTCCTGAGCGAACGCAGGAGCTTTGCGCTCGCCGCATCGGGGGGGCTTCCGTCCAGTTCGTGAAGAAGGCCCGCCGACGCTCCCACCAAAAAATGGTGCTGGTCGGTGAACCCCCGCATCTCGAAGCCCAACCCCACACCAACCCGCGCAAGGCCGGAGAAATCGACATGGGCAGTGATGTCCTTTGTTCCAGGCGCCTCCAGCGGCTTGGCATCCCTCCGGTGCCGCGAGTAGCACGCAAATGTTCCCTCCGCGCGGTGCGGAGCGAGCAGTTCGCGACGGCTCATCCCGTAGTCCACGGCGAGCAGAAATCCACTTGCCATCTTTTCCGAGATTCCCCGAAGAAGCCCCCCCTGCGCTGGCCTTGCCTCGGCCAGAAACCCGTCGGGCCGCATGGGAAGGCGCTCCGCGCCGAACACCTCCACGCCGCACTCGAACACGAACCCCCCTTCCGACTCGATGACATGAAGAGCACGCCACTGGCCGTCCACACTCCGCAAAATCTCGAACGGCAGCGCGTCGAACAACTCGTTCGAGAAATGCACGCCGCGAAACTCCCGGAGAAGCGCCGGTGATTCGACCCACTCGACAGACCGCCCATCGAGCGCCACAGCCTGCCGGTCGCGCAACACTCCGAGCGGCTCGACGACAACCGCGGCGCAGTTCTCGAGCGCCGTGCCATCCAGCGCCGCCAGCACATCGGCAAGCAGCCTTCCGTCGTTCGCCCCCTGCTCGACGATGGTGAAGTCGCACGGCCCACCGAGCAGTTCGTGCATTTCCAGAAACTGCCCGGCGAGCAGCCTTCCGAAGAGCGGCCCGGCACTCACGCTGGTGAAAAAATCGCCACTCCTTCCCACGCGCTCCACACCACTGACGTAGTAGCCACCGGGCTCGTTGTAGAGGGCGATCTCCATGAAGCGCGAAAAGGGCATCGGCCCGCAGCGCTTGATTTCATCGGATATGAGCGCGCTAAGGCTTGGTGACTTCGCGGACATAGACATTGATCTGCCCGCCGGTGCTTTCGCGAATATCCATGACCTGAAACGGACGGCGCGCATCGCGCGTGACCGCGACGCCATCGGGCGGGGCACTCATGCCACTCGGATATTGCACAATGATTCGAATCTTGTCAGTGCGTGTGCCGAACCCTCGCCGCGCCGCACGCAACACCGCACGGTCGCCCCCCGAAGCAGTGACATTGAACTCACCCTGCAGATAAATCCTCTCGCCGGCGGTCCCTTTTTTCGCAATCGCGGGAAGATCCCCAGCGCTGAGCAATCTTCCCCTGGGCATTTTTCCAGGCTGGTAAACCTGCCAGTTTCCGGAACTCGCAGCGGCAATGGCCTTGGGAGGCTGTTCCGCTGCGGGCGTCGGCTCCAGCTCAGGCGTGGGCGATGCCTCGGGGGTCGGCTGTGGAGTCGCAGCCACCGCGGGCTCGACAGGAATCGCCGCGCGCACCTCCATCTCGACGGGAGCGGGCGTCGCCGCCGCAACCAACTCTGCCGGCGTGGGGTCAGGCACTGGTGCCGCATCGACCTGCGGCGGCTCAACGGCGATGGGTTTCTCGACCCTCATTAGACGCTGCGGCGCATAGACAGTATCCACCGGCTTGGCTCCCTGGGATTTGTTTTTTGCGAGCAGCGCCCTCTGGCGGTGGTGCTCGTGTTTTGCATCCGCCTCGCGCATGCGCGCCGCATCGACTATGGGCAGACCCGCTCCGACATTCAATTCCCGGGGCGGCTCGAGGCTGAATGTCCCGTCGGCCGCCGCCGATTCGTAGCTGGGATAAAGGATGGAGACGGTCGTGAGTTTCACCCTCCCGTCGCGCAGGCGCTCGACATTCACCACCGCCGCGAGCTCGTTCTCCCTCTTCAAATCAAGGTCCAATCCAGTCAGCAAAGTGCGGTGCAGCGAAGGCACCACCCGCTTGTCGGCACAAAATACCTGTTCGATGAGAAGATCGGGATTTTCCTTCGATTGGGCGATCGCCACCACCCCGTCAGGAAAAAAATCGCCATCACCAAGCTCAAACGAATCAAGAATCGTGAAAGTCCCAAGCACGTAGGGAACGAGTCCATCGGCGGGCTTGTAATTCCTGATGTAATTCCTGATCAGCATTTCGTTGGTCCTCGCCAACTGCCGCGGCTTCATCTCCCCGTAGCGCTCGAGCAACTCGGGTGCCCGCAGAAACTCCCCGCGCGGAGCAGCGGTCAACTCGAACCGCTTCGGCGGCTCGATCTTTTTGAGGCGGCTCAGGACCTGGTGGCTGAGCGGCTTCTCGGGGTGTCCGAAGATGTAAAAACTCCCGATCCAACACGCCACCGCGATTCCGATGAAAACCAGAATGATCACCGTCCACCCGAAGAGGCCACCATCATCCTTGGTTGAGCGCCCGGATGGCGGGGCATCGGGGTCCTTGAACCAACCGCGTCGATTTTTATCTCCGAACTCGGCCGACATTTGGGCTCAGTGCGCCGCCCCCCCAGCGGGCTCGAATGACGTGCCGCACCCACAGGACCGCGAAGCAAGCGGATTGCGGATGCGAAACCCGGCGCCGGAGAGGCTGTCCTCATGATCCAGCACGGATCCCTTCAGAAAGTCGCCGCTTGCAGCATCGATGAACACCCTCGCCCCGAGATGCTCGACCACGGTGTCGCCCTCATTGTGCGTGCCGATTTCCATTGTGTATTGAAGACCCGCGCACCCGCCCTTCTCCACGCTCAAACGCAGGCCGTCGCCCGAACCCTTGGAGGCGATTAAATCAATCAATGCCTTGGAGGCGGCGTCGGTGAGAGTGATCACGCTCTTTTCATAGGAACGAATCCATGCAAAGTCAAACGCATGGGAAACATTCGCCTTCTCCCCGATCATGTCGCCAGCCAAGTCGCGGCGGGCGAGGTCGTGGAGCGCCCCGCATCGGTGGTGAAGGAACTCGTCGAAAACAGCATCGACGCAGGCGCAAGGCGGGTGCGTGTCGAATTCTCGGGCGGCGGGGCACGCCTTGTGCGCGTCACCGACGACGGCTGCGGCATGGACCGCGAGGACGCCCTGCTGAGCCTCGAACGCCACGCCACAAGCAAGATCCGCTCGGCGTCCGATCTCGCCACGGTGGCCACCATGGGATTTCGCGGCGAGGCGCTGCCGAGCATTTCCAGCGTCTCGCGCTTCCGCCTCACCACACGCCGCCACGGCGACGAGGCGGGCACCGAGATTCTTGTCTCCGGCGGAAAAATCGAATCCGTCACAGACAGCGGAGAGGCCCCCGGAACATCCATCGAAGTCGCCGCGCTTTTCCATAATGTGCCCGCCAGAAGGAAATTTCTTCGCGGCGAGGAAACGGAGTCGGCCCGCATCGTGCACCAGATGCAATCGCTCGCACTCGCCCATCCCGAAGTCGCGCTTTCGCTGGTTCGCGACGGTCGCCTCCTCTGGCAGGTGGCCCCCGCCGGGGACCTTTTGGTTCGTGTCCGCGATCTCTTTGGAAGCGGCCTCACAGACCGCCTCATGCCCCTCGCTCCGAGCGAGGAACACGGCATCGCCATCGAAGGTCTCATCGCGAAACCCGGTGAGGGCCGCCCCGATCGCGAACTCCAATTCGTTATCCTCAATGGGCGTGTGGTGCAGTGTCCGGCGGTGTTCCAACCCCTGCGCGAAGCCTACGCCGAAGCCCTTCCCAAGGGCCGCCATCCGCTTGCAGTCCTCCGCCTCTCGATGGACCCCCTCGCCTTCGATTGCAATGTGCATCCGGCAAAAAGGGAAATCCGCCTCCACCGGCCCGACCTGCTTCGTCAGGCGGTCTACACCGCCACCCGGCGCTCGATCGAGGCCCTCCGCACGCCTCCGCCAACCGCGCCGCGCATGCCGTCGTTTTCTCCAGCACCAGCATTCGAACGCCCGGCCCGGCCCCCACAGCACGCTCCACGCGAAGCCGCATTCGCCCCGCCTCCGCAAATGGACTTGCCGACCGCGCCACCCGCTCCTGCAGCCACTCCGGAAAGCGCTCCAGAAGCCGATTTCCGCCTGATCGGCGGACTCTCCGAACGCTGGATTCTCATGGAGGGAAGCGATGGACTGGTCATCGTCGATACCCGCGCGGCCTCGGAGCGCATCCTTTTTGAAACCATGCGCAAGGAGGCTGCGGCGGGCGGCATCGCCGTGCAATCCCTCCTCCTTCCGACCGTGGCGGAACTCACCCAGAAGGATGCGGTGTGGATTTCGGAAAATCTCGAGGCACTCCGATCAGCGGGCTTCCATGTCGAGGCATTTGGCGGCACCACCTTCAAGATCGAGGCTCTGCCCGCATGCCTCACCGATGCAAACCCTGAAACCTCTCTCCTTGAGGTTTGCGGCGTCCTTCGCTCGACAGGTCTCCTTGGCTCGGAAAAATCAGCCACGGACGCGCTCATCCGCTCTGTCTCGCGCGTGGCTGCGCTGAATGGCTTCCGATACGGCGAGGACCGGGCCCGCCAACTCGTGCGCGACCTCCTGCGCTGCGAACTCCCCTACGCCTGCCCCCAAGGCCGCCCCACGATGATCCAGTGGTCGGTCGCCGAGCTGGACAGGCGCTTCGGGCGTTGACCCGCCAAGCAAAAAAGCGCGTCTCGCGCATTGCCTCGCGGCATTCCGTGTGAGATAGGTTCACTACCCATGGCCGATCTCCGCATAGAGCCTGCCACGCTGGACGACCTCAACGAGTTGACCGAACTTCTCTTTGAATTGTTCACGCAGGAGGCCGATTTCACCCCCAACCGCGAAAAGCAACTCCGCGGCCTTCGCCTCATTCTCGAACAACCCTCACGCGGTCGCATTTTTGTCATCAGAAACGAGCGCATGATTATCGGCATGATCAACCTTTTGATCACGATCAGCACCGCAGAGGGCGGATTCGTGCTGCTCCTCGAGGATCTGGTGATCCACCGCGACTACCGGGGCCGAGGCTACGGCTCCCGCCTGCTCAATCACGCAATCGAGTTCGCCAAATCCAAGAAATTCCTCCGCATCACGCTCCTCACCGACAACCTCGGATCGGAACTCGGGTTCTACCGCAAACACGGATTCGTCGAGAGCACCATGAGCCCGATGCGATACCTCATGGCGCATGAGGCCTGAGCACCACGCCGGAGCCTTCCCCACCACCCCCAATTTCCATGAAACGCCCAACCCGCGCCTTTGTGCTCGGAGCCGGTCTTGGCACGCGGCTACGCCCGCTCACCGACAGCCTGCCGAAGCCGCTCGTTCCGATCTTCAACAAACCACTCGCCACTTTCGCGCTCGACCATCTCATCGCCTCGGGCGTTGAGCGCTTCGTGATAAACACACACCACCGTCCGGAGGCCTACGCCCGCCTCCTTGGCGGCTGTGAGAGCCACACCGACTATCGGGGACGATCCGTGAAATTCCGTCACGAACCCGTCTTGCTTGAAACCGGCGGCGGAATCAAAAACGCCCAAGACCTTCTCGGCGACGAACCATTTCTTCTCTACAACGGCGACGTGCTTGCGGACTTCCCCCTTGAGCCGTTGATCGACGCCCACTGCCGTTCTGGAAACATCGCCACGCTCGCGCTCCGCTCCGGCGGCGCGGAGAGGCGCATCCAGTGCGATCCCTCATCGGGCAGCATCACCGACCTCCGCAGCATCCTCGGCGGCCGCGACGAACCGGCCTTTGTCTTCACAGGCATCAGCGTTTTCTCGCCTGAAATCCACAATCACATCCCCGCCGGCGAGCCCGTATCCATCATTCCAGTGCTGGCCGATCTCGTTCGCGACGGCGCGCCGATCGGCGGCGTCATTCTCGACGAAGGCCTCTGGTTCGACATTGGCACGCCAGAGGCCTACCTCGACATCCACCGACTGTTGCTCAAAGGCCACCACGTCTTTTCCTACATCCCCGGCGACTGGCTTCAACCAGTCCAGCCATCAGCCATCATCGGTGCCGGGGCGCAACTTCTCGGCTGCACTTCTATCGGACCGCGAGCGACCGTTCCAAGCGGCGCGCGCCTCCTCGACACCATTGTCTGGGCTGACACCTCCGTGCCCGCCGGCGTGGACCTGCACCACACCATCCTTGCAAGCGGTTTCATCCGCCATTGCACACCGCCGACGCCAACCATTTGAGCATGGAAAAATCGCGCGTTGCCACGATTTCAACTTTTTTTCTTTTTTATCTTGTCAGCCGGAGCGCGATCTGTAGTTTCCCCCTTCCCGATCAGCCCCGGGGGATGTGACTACCACGTTTACGTGGTTTTTTTATCCCCTGATATCAAGGGTGCACACGGATGAAACAACACATGACAACTCGCAACCACATCGACCGCAGAACCGCCTCCCAAGCGGCGCGGGTGTGTTTTGCATCCACACAGGATTTTCAATGAGCGCCACAGTTCTCACCGCCGCGGACGCCGAAAAGGCGAAGATTCAACTCATCACAGACGAAGCCAAGGGCAACCAAGCCGTGCACGACGTCGTGGTCGCCATCCAGGCAGCCCGTCGCAGCGGCACCGCTTGCACCAAGACAAAAGGCGACGTCAACCTCTCCGGTCGCAAGCCCTGGCGTCAAAAAGGAACCGGCCGCGCACGCGCTGGTTATTTCTCCAGCCCAGTCTGGGTGGGCGGCGGCGTGGCACACGGCCCGAAACCACGCGATTACTCGAAGAACGTTCCGCAGGCCGTCAAGAAGCTCGCCTTCCGCAAGGCCCTCAGCGCCCGAATCGCCCTCGGCGACGTTCTCGTTGTCGACACCTTCACGGTTACCGAACCCAAAACCCGCCAGTTTGTCTCCCTTCTCAAATCCACCTCCCCCGACTCTCGGAAGACACTCATCGTCTCCGAGGGATTTGATGACAACACCTTCAAGGCCGCACGCAACGTGCCGACCGCCCAACTCACCCGGGCGGCGGACGTCAACACCGAGCAACTCCTCGCCTACGACAAAATCGTCGTGACGCGCTCCGCCCTTGAAAAAATCTCCGAAAGGCTCGCGAAATGAACACAGACGTTTATGACCATATCCAGACCGTCCTTCTGACGGAAAAGGCCACCCTTCTCTCCGAGAAGCTCAACAAATACGTTTTCCGCGTCAGTCCCTCGGCCAACAAGATTCAAATCAAGCGCGCCATCGAGGTCGCCTTCAAAAAGAAGGTTGCCGACGTCAACACCGCCAACTACGCCGGAAAGAAAAAGCGCGAACGCCGCGCTGACTTCGGCCGCAGGCCCCATTGGAAAAAGGCCATCGTGACCCTCAAAGAAGGCGAGAAACTCGACCTCGTCTAACCAACACCGATTATGGGAATCAAAACTTTCAGACCGCTCACCCCCGCCGCCCGATTCAAGGCGCTCCCCGATTTTTCCGAGATCACCAAAACGAAACCGGAAAAAAATCTCACCGAACCAATCAAACGCACCGGCGGCAGAAACAACCAAGGCCGCATCACCATGCGCCACGTCGGAGGTGGCCACAAGCGCCGCTACCGCATCATCGACTTCAAGCGCTCCCGCCGCGACGTCGCAGCCGAGGTTGTCGCCATCGAATACGATCCCAACCGCACAGCCCGTCTCGCTCTCATCCAATATCCGGACGGCGAGAAAGCCTACATCCTCGCTCCGGTCGGACTTTCCGTCGGCCATAAGGTTCAAGCCGGCGAACATGCGGAGCCGAATGTCGGAAATGCGCTCCCCATGAAGTCGATCCCACTCGGCACCTCGATCCACAACCTCGAGTTCACTCCCGGCCGCGGCGGCCAGATCGTGCGCAGCGCCGGATCTGTTGCAACTCTCGCAAACCGCGAGGGTGGTTACGCGCTCGTCAAGCTCGCCTCGGGCGAAATCCGCCGCATCAATGAAAACTGCTACGCCACGATCGGCCAAGTCGGCAACTCGGACCACATGAACGTCTCTTCCGGTAAAGCAGGCCGCAGCCGCTGGCTCGGCATCCGCCCGACCGTGCGCGGCATGGTCATGAACCCCGTCGACCACCCCATGGGTGGTGGTAACGGCAAGAGCAAGGGCGGTGGCGGTCGCCACCATCCCATGTCCCCGTGGGGCCAGCTCGCCAAGGGCTTCAAAACCCGCCGGAAACACAAATCCAGCGACAACTTCATCGTTCAGCGCCGCAAATCGAAATCCAAGTAATCATGTCCCGCTCACTCAAAAAAGGCCCCTACGTGGAGTGGAAGCTCCTCGATAAAATCGATCGCATCAACGAGTCGGGCACCAAAAAGCCCATCAAGACCTGGTCCCGCCGCAGCACAATCACTCCCGATTTCGTCGGCCACACCTTTAATGTCCACAACGGCAAAACATTCATCCCCGTTTTTGTGACCGAAAACATGGTCGGCCACAAACTCGGCGAGTTTTCGCCGACACGTATCTTTAAGAAACACGGTTCTCACACCGCTAAAGTGACCAAATAACACGTGAGGGTTGTCGCCACGGCGGCAGCGCTCCTGTTCCTGCCCGTCTCCGAACTGGTGGCGGCACGGAACGAAAGCTCTTTGACAGATTTTGAATCAGGCACTCCCGGTGCTGCGGCTTCGGCCACGGAACCGGATTCGAACGATATTGCCGCCTTGCGGGAAAAACTCATCCTCTCAGAGGCAACCACACGCAACCTTGGCGACGCCCTCGCCGCCGCAAACATGGAGCTGGAAATCTTCAAGCGCCACCTTGCGGAGGCGAACCTCCGGCTTGAAGCCCTGGGACTATCCGAAGACACCGCCAGCGACACAAATCCATTGGAGGCCCGCATGCTCCAAGCGATCCGCGAACTCCGAATCCTCAAGGAAAAACAGAGGAAAGCCACTGAACAGCTCCTCTTACTCTCGGAGTCTATCCAAGTCCTACTCAAGTCCTCGGATCAAATCCACCCGCAAGCACGCATGGCGGTGGAAACCGAACTGCGCAAGACCACCGAAATCCTTGTCTCGGACTCGCCGCACGCCACGCCCGAACCCACGCTACAGTCCGCTCAAGTAGTGGATGTCAAAGACGACATCTCTCTTCTGGTCGCAAACATCGGCTCAAAACATGGTGTGAAAATCGGTATGCCACTCCGTATCCTTCGCCATGGCGAATCCGTCGGCAGTGCCAAGGTCATCGAGGTGCGTGAGCGCATTTCCGGTGCCGTGATTCAAAATCTCTCCACTGAGACCCTCCGGGTCAACAAAGGAGACCAACTCATCGTCGATACCAAGTAACCAGTCAGAAAACACAACAAAATGCAGGTAAAATCCATACACAGGTTTGCAAAAATCTCGGCCTTCAAGGCCAGGGAGGTCACCCGCGCGATTCAAGGCATGCCAGCCACCGATGCGCTCGACCTCCTCCGCTTCACTCCCAAGAAGGCTGCCGCTCTGGTATCAAAGACCCTCCGCAGCGCCATCGCAAATGCTGAAAACAACAACAGCCTGAATCCCTCGGATCTCGTTGTGGTAGAGGCTGTCGTTGGTGAAGGCCCCACTCTCAAGCGCTTCCAACCCAAGGCCCGCGGTAGCGCAGGCCCTATCCGCAAGCGCACCAGCCATATCCGCATCGTCGTCACGGACGAAATCGCCATCGAGCGCCGCGAGGACAAGCCAAAAACCAAGAAGAAAAAAACCTCAACCAAGAACAGCGCCACCTCCGCCAAGGCTCCCGCCGCCGCGGCCACTCCAGCGCCTGAATCAGAACCCTCCGCCGACACAGCGGAAACCAAGGAATAATCATGGGACAAAAAGTCAATCCAATCGGATTCCGCCTCCCCGTCACCCGCAACTGGGGATCTCGCTGGTATGCCTCGCGCAAGGATTTCGCCAACTACCTTGTGGCGGATGAAAAAATTCGCACCACTCTTAAAAAGAAACTCAAACAAGCCGCCATCGCCCGCATCGTCATCGAGCGCGCTTGGAACAGCATTCGAGTCACCATCCACACGGCCCGTCCCGGTGTTGTGATCGGTCGCCGAGGCCAGGAAATCGAGACCCTCACCAAGGAAGTCAGCGACCTCGCGGACGGAAAACAGGTCAAAATCGATATCGTTGAGATTAAGAGCCCCGATCTCGACGCGCAACTCGTGGCCGAAAACGTGGCCTCCCAACTCGAGCGACGCATCTCCTTCCGCCGCGCCATGAAACGCGCCGTCCAAATCACCATGGATCAAGGCGCTCTCGGCATCAAAATCCGCTGCGCCGGGCGTCTCGGTGGCGCGGAAATCGCCCGCACCGAGCGTTACCACGAGGGCAAGGTCCCCCTCCACACCCTTCGCACCCCCATCGACTACGGCTTCGCCGAGGCAGAGACAGTGGCCGGAAAAATCGGCATCAAATGCTGGATCTGCAAAAAGGTCGAAGAGACCCAGGAGACCCGCGAACAATCAAAACCCGCCCCTTCCACTCAGGCCGAACCGGTGGCAACAGCCGAGGCTTGAGAGCAACGAACCTTTTTTAGAAAGACAAGACCATGCCACTGATGCCCAAACGCGTGAAGTATCGCAAGACCCAGCGGGGAAGCCGCCGCGGCATTGCTTCACGGAATATCACAATCGATTTCGGCGAGTTCGCTCTTCAAACCCTCGAGCGCGGGTGGATCACCAACACCCAGATCGAAGCCTCCCGTGTTGCCCTCACCCGCAACATGAAGCGCAAAGGAAAACTCTGGATTCGCATTTTCCCTGACAAATCCGTGACAGCCCGTCCGCCCGAAACCCGAATGGGTAAAGGCAAAGGCCAGCCCGAATACTGGGTTGCCGTCGTCCGCCCGGGAAACATCCTTTTCGAACTCGATGGCGTCTCCGAGACCGTCGCCCGTGAATCGCTGCGCCTGGCCGCCAACAAGCTTCCAGTTCGCACCCGTTTCCTCACCCGTCACCACGCTGCCTGACCCGAGACATGAAAATCACAGAAATCGCAGAACTCACTCCCCAGGAACTTCTGGGCCGCAAACGGGAACTCCGCGAGGAACTTTTCAACCTCCGCGTCCAGCAACAAAGCGGCCAACTCGAGCGTCCGCACCTCATCCGTGCCGCCCGCCGCAACATCGCTCGCATCGAAACCGTTCTCAGCCGCAAGGTCAAAGAAGCAGCCGCCAAGTAAATGGAAGAAAATACCGCAACCGCCACCGAATCCCGCGGACTCCGCAAAGTCCGCGTGGGTGAAGTCGTCTCGAACAAGATGGATAAAACCATCGTCGTGCGCACCATCACCCGCGTCCCCCACCCGAAATTCGGCAAAATCACCAAACACACCGCGAAATTCCATGCCCACGACGAGAAAAACGAAGCCCAAATCGGCGATCGCGTCAGCATCATGGAAACCCGCCCGCTCAGCCGCACCAAGCGCTGGCGCCTCTTGGAAATCCTCAAGCACTAATCCATGATCCAGATCCGCTCTCGCCTTGATGTCGCCGATAATTCCGGCGCCCGGATGGCCACCATGATCGGTGTCATCGGCAAAGCCACATCCACCGCCCACGTGGGTGACATCATTACCGCAAACGTCAAAGAGGCCTCCACCGGCGGCACCGTCAAAAAAGGCGACGTCGTTCGCGCCGTTGTCGTCCGCACCAAGAAGCCGGTCAGCCGTCCCGACGGATCGCTTCTCCGCTTCGACAGCAACGCCATTGTCATCATCGACAAGGACTCGAACCCCCGCGGCACCCGTATTTTCGGCCCTGTCGCTCGCGAACTCCGCGAGAAAAACTTCATGAAAATCATCTCCCTCGCCCCGGAGGTCCTATGAGCCGTCCCAAATTCCACGTCCGTCGCGGCGACACCGTCACCGTCATCACCGGCAACCACAAGGGCGCCAGCGGAAAAGTCCTCGAGATCAAGGCTGAAAAGTCCCAAGTCATCATCGAGGGCGTCCGCATGATCAAGAAACACCAGCGCAAATCCACGGAGCACCCGAACGGCGCCATTATCGAACGCGAAGGCCCGATTCACATTTCCAACGTCAAGCTTCTGGAAAAAGCCACCACTGATAAAAAAGCGGACAAAGCCGCCTGACACTGAGCCATGACCCAAGAACCCGCTCTTCTCACCGATTACAAATCCCGCGTGGCACCTGCCATGCGTGAACTCCACGGTTACAAAAACGTCCACCAGATCCCGAAGATCACCAAGGTGGTTGTCAATACCTGCATCGGCTCCTCCCCCGACACCAAGGAAGCCCTTGAAATCGCTCGCACCGAACTCTCGACCATCACCGGTCAGCGTCCCGTCACTACGAATTCCAAGAAGGCCATCTCGAACTTCAAACTCCGTCAAAACCAAGCGATCGGCGCCAAAGTCACCCTCCGCGGCCGCATCATGTATGAGTTCCTCGAGCGCCTCATCAAAACCGCCCTTCCCCGCATTCGCGACTTCCGCGGGATTTCTCCAAAGGCCTTCGACGGCCAGGGAAACTATACCCTCGGCGTTGCCGACCAATCGATCTTCCCGGAAATCGAACTCGACCGCATCAAGCGCAACGTCGGATTCGATGTGACGATCGTGACCACCGCGGCCACCGACGCCGAAGCCAAGTCTCTCCTCACCGAGTTGGGCATGCCTTTCAGCGACAAGGTGAAAAAGCCAGCCGCCCCGAAAACCGAAACCGCCTCCGAGGAGGCCTGATCCCACGCTATGACCGATCCTATCGCTGACATGCTCACCCGCTTGCGGAATGCCACAGAGGCCCGCAAATCCACCCTCTCGATCCCCTACTCCAAACTCAAGAGCGAGATCGCCCAAATCCTGAAAAAAGAGGGCTACATCAAAGAATCCACCCTCGAGACCTTGGATGGACACCAGCACATCACCATCCAAACCAAGTTCATCAACAAAACCAGCGCCATTTCCGGCCTGAAACGCGTGAGCCGTCCGGGCCTCCGCCGCTACGTGGGGGCTGGGGAGATTCCCCGCGTCCTCGGCGGCATGGGCATCGCGATCCTTTCCACCTCGCGCGGAATTCTCTCCGGTCACGAGGCGCGCAAACAAAACGTCGGCGGCGAATTGCTCGCCTACATCTGGTAAACCATGTCACGCATCGGCAAAAAATCCATCAGCATCCCACCCAAGGTCAAAGTCACGGCTTCGCCGAATGGCGCCGTCGCCGTCGAGGGCCCGAAAGGCAAGTTGGAGTGGACACTTCCCAAATCCATCACCGCCAAGATTGAAGGCGAGACACTTACTGTCGAACGCACCTCAGAGGACCGCGAAGACAGAGCCTTGCATGGTCTCTCCCGCGCCCTCCTCGCCAACATGGTCACAGGCGTGACCAATGGCTTCAAGCGCGATCTGGAAATCCACGGCGTGGGCTTTAAAGCCGCTGTTCAAGGCCAGAATCTCAACCTCAACCTTGGCAAATCCCACCCCATCGTCTTCAATATCCCGGCCGAAGTGAAAATCACCGTTGCCGACAACACCAAGATCACGATCGAGGGCATTGACAACCAACTTGTTGGCCAATGCGCCGCCGATATCCGCGCCTACTACCCGCCGGAGCCCTACAAAGGCAAGGGCGTGCGGTTCGCCGGCGAACAAATCCGCCGCAAAGAAGGCAAAACCGTCCAGTAAACCATGTCCGCCACCGACAAACGCAAACTCCGCCACACCCGCCTCCGGAAGAAACTCTCCGGCACTTCGGCCCGCCCCCGCTTGGCGGTCCACTTCTCGGGTCGCCACATCACCGCCCAAGTCATCGACGATTCCCAAGGCAAGACCATCGCTTCCGTTAACACCACGGAAACCGATCTCCGCGCCAAACCAGGTGTCCGCGCCAATGTGGCCACCGCCACCGAAGTCGGCAAACTCATCGCCGAACGCGGCAAGGCGAAGCAAATCACCAAAGTCGTGTTCGACCGCGGCGGCTTCCAATACCACGGCAAAGTCAAGGCCCTGGCCGATGCCGCCCGCGAAGGCGGATTCGAATTCTAAGAAAGACCCACCATGCCTCCTAAATCCAAAGAAAGAAGACCCGCTCGCCAAGATACCCCGCGGGAACCCAAAGAAACCACGGAGAAGGTCGTCTTCATCAACCGTTGCGCCAAAGTCGTCAAAGGCGGTCGCCGCTTCAGCTTCAGCGCCCTCATCGTTTCCGGTGACCAAAAAGGCAAAGTCGGCATCGGCTTCGGCAAGGCCAACGAAGTCAGCGAAGCCATCCGCAAAGCCACCGACGCATCCAAGAAGCGCATGGTCAAAATCGCTGTTCAAGACAGCACGATCCCGCACCCCGTCACCGGCGAACACGGTGGTGGTCGCGTGATGCTCCGCCCCGCCTCACCGGGCACCGGCGTCATCGCAGGCGGTGGGGTCCGCGCCGTTCTGGAAGCTGTTGGCATCCGCGACATCCTCGCGAAGTCCCTCGGCTCGAACAACCATGCGAACGTCGTGCACGCCACCCTCGACGCCCTCACCCAACTCCGTCCGAAGGAGGAAATCTTCCGTCTCCGTGGCAAAACCCTCCGCACCAAACCAGCGGAAACACCTGCAGGCACTGAGCCTGTGGCCACCGAACCTGCCGCCGCCTGATTCCCATGAGACTTCACACCATCAAACCGAACCCCGGAGCCAAACACCGCCGCAAACGCCTCGGTATCGGCGAAAGCTCGGGCAAAGGAAAGACATCCGGCAAAGGTCACAAGGGCCAGAAAGCGCGCTCCGGTGGCTCGATTCGCCCTGGATTCGAGGGTGGCCAAATGCCTCTCTACCGTCGCCTTCCGAAGCGTGGATTCAATAATGCCGCCTTCAAAACCGTTTACGGCGTCGTGAACCTTGACTCGCTTGAGAAGACATTCTCGAACGGCGACACCATCACCGAGGAAACACTCCGCAAATCTGGCCTCGTCAAAGGCCGCTTCGATGGCGTCAAAATCCTCGGCCGCGGTGAGGTCACCAAGTCCCTCACCATTCAAGTCGACGAGGTCAGCGCCACCGCCCGCGAGAAAATCGAAAAAGCCGGCGGCAAAATCGTTTTGCCCGCCGTGTCCACCGAAGCCTAAGACCCAATCCCGACGTGCCGGATCTCTCCTCAGCACGTCGGGCAACCCGCGTCCACTGACTCACCATGATCAGCGCTTTTGCCAATATCTTCAAGATTCCTGAACTCCGCGCTCGGATTCTGTTCACCTTGGCAGTGATCGTGGTAGTCCGCGCCGGATCGACCATTACCAGCCCCGGCGTCAACGCGGAAGTCCTCCGTGTCTGGTTTCTCGACCAAGCGGATGCCGCCACTGCAGGAGGTGTTGCAGCCCTCTTCAACCTCTTCAGCGGCGGTGCGTTGTCGAATTGCGCGATTTTTTCGCTTGGGGTCATGCCTTTCATCAGCGCCTCGATCATGCTCCAACTTCTCACAGCGGTCATTCCCCGCTTGGGCAAGCTCTCGCGAGAAGACGGCGGACGCCAGAAAATCATGCAATACACCCGATACACCACGATCGGGCTTTGCATTTTCCAAGCCTACCTTCTGGCCAAGTCCTTTGAAAACCCTCAGGCGAATCCATTCCTCCCGGGCATCATGGACACCATCAATCGCCTCGGGCTCCCGCTGGTCATGGACCCCGGCATTGGTTTCCAGCTGATTACGATTGTCACCATGACCGCCGGCACCCTCCTCCTCATGTGGTTGGGTGACCAACTGACCGAGAAGGGCATCGGAAATGGCATGTCCCTCATCATCACGATCGGTATCCTCGCCCAGTTGCCGGCCGGCCTCATCCAAGCCTGGCGCACGTTCGTTCCATCCGCCGCCGAGGCCCAAAATGCTGTGAGCCCTGTCGTATTGGTGCTCATGATTGCCTTCCTGCTCTTTGTCGTGGCGGCTGTCATCGCTGTCACCCAAGCCCAGCGAAAAATCAGTGTCCAATACGCGAAGCGCGTCGTGGGCCGCAAGGTCTTTGGTGGCCAAACCCAATACATGCCGCTCAAGGTCAACTACGCGGGCGTCATGCCGATCATTTTCGCCCAAGCCATCCTCCTCTTCCCATCGACCATCCTCAACATGGCCTTCCCCGGTGTTGGTTGGGCTCAAGACCTTTCCAACCTCCTTACCTACGGTTGGTTGCACTATGTCTTTTTCGCGCTGATGATCTTCTTCTTCAGCTACTTCTGGGTCGCCACGCAGTTCCAACCGGTTCAAATCGCGGACGATCTCAAGAAATACGGCGGCTTCATCCCCGGTGTTCGGCCAGGCAAGCCCACCGCCGATTTCCTCGATTACACCATGACCCGCCTCACCTTCGCGGGCGCGATATTCCTCACTGTCATTGCCGTCCTGCCCCAACTCCTCTCCCAAAGCATGCAGGTCCCCTACATGACCTCGCAATTCTTCGGCGGCACCGGGCTCCTCATCATCGTGGGTGTCGTTCTCGACACCATGCGCCAAGTGGAAACCCATCTGCTCCAGAGACATTACGACGGATTCCTGCGCAAGGGCCGTATCCGCAGCGCGCAAGACAACCGCCGCCGACCCGGTTCCACCGCCGGCATCAACGATCAAACCCTCGTGTGGATTTATGTCGGCATCGGCATCCTTGTCATTGCCGGCGTCACGATCTACTTCGCGACGCAGCTGTAGCGTCCCAGCCGACCTTGAAACAGCGCGTTGTTCTGCTCGGTCCGCCGGCTTCCGGCAAAGGCACACAAGCCGCACTCCTCGGTGCCACGTTTGCCATCCCCCATACCTCGACCGGTGAAATGCTCCGCCGCGAACGCGCCGCAGGCACCGCCCTCGGACTCGAGGCCGACTCCTACACACGCCAAGGCCTCCTTTTTCCCGACAGCCTCGCACTCAAGGTCGTGGATCAATGGCTCGACGGCCGCGAGCGCTTTCTTCTCGATGGCTTTCCACGCACCGTGAGCCAGGCCCAGGCTTTCGACCGCATGCTTCAGGAACGTCACCTGCCACTGGACGTTGTTTACCTGCTCGACCTCTCCGACACCGAAGTCCGCCGCCGCATGCTCGGCCGCCTCACCTGCGATTCCTGCGGTGCGGTCTACAACACCCAATTCCACAAAATCACGGAAGCCTCGCCCTGCCCGAAGTGCGGCGGGCACCTCGCACGCCGGGCGGATGATACCGAGGAGGCGCTCGACCACCGCCTCGAGCAATACCATTCCCTCACCGCCCCCGTGGCCACCCACTACAGCGACCTCGGCCTTCTCAAGACCATCGATGTCACCCCCGGCCGCGACGAGGTCTTCCAAACCCTCTACGCCGACATGAAGGAGGCCGCATGATCCCGATCAAACGGCCCCAGGAAATCGAAAAAATGCGTCTCGCGGGCGAGACCGCCTCTGAGATTCTCGGCGCCCTCGCCGACATGCTCCGCCCAGGCATCACCACCGGCGAAGTCGACCACGCCGCCTCCCAACTCATGTCCGACGCCGGGGTCAAAAGCGCGTTCCTCGGCTACAAAAAATTCCCCGGCCACATCTGCATCAGCCTCAACGAGGAAATCGTCCACGGCATCGGCAGCCCACGCCGCATCGAATACGGCGACATCGTCAAGATGGACGTAGGCATCATTCGCGACGGGTGGATCGGCGACAATGCCACATCCGTTCCCGTGGGCATCGCCGACCCCGCCGCCGAACGACTCCTCTCCGTCACCGAGGATATCCTTGACGAAGCCATCACACTCGTCCGACCGGGCAACCGCGTTGGTGACATCTCCCACTTCATCGAATCTGAGGCCGTCAAAAACGGCTACAGCGTCGTCCGCGAATTCGTCGGCCACGGCGTCGGCCGCCGCCTCCACGAGGATCCCCAGATTCCCAACTTCGGAAAACGCGGCACCGGACCGAAACTCAAACCCGGCATGACCCTCGCCATCGAACCCATGATCAACATGGGCAAACCCGGCGTCCGCATCCTTCCCGACAAATGGACCGCCGTCACCGTCGATGGTCTCCCCTCCGCGCATTTCGAGCACACCGTTCTGGTCACAAACAGCGATCCGGAAGTATTGACATGGAAAAGAAAGACGCTATCGAAATAGAGGGAAAGGTCGTCGAATTGCTGCCGAACTCCCTTTTCCGAGTCGAACTGGAGAGCGGTCAACGTGTCCTTGCCAACATCTCCGGGGAACTGCGTCTCTCACTCATTCGCTTCACCCCCGGGGACCGCGTCATGCTGGAAATGTCGCCCTACGATCTGAACAAGGGCCGCATCACCTCAAGACACGAAGACAATTCGAACACACCACAACCAACACACAACCCATGAAAGTCCGAGCCTCAGTCAAAAGATTGTGCGAAGCGTGCAAAATCGTGCGCCGCCAAAACGTCATCCGCGTCGTTTGCAAAAACCCGCGCCACAAACAAAAACAGGGCTGAGCCGCTCCCGGCTGATTCCCACTACACCACACCACTACTATGCCACGCCTACTTGGAGTCGACATCCCCGGAGACAAACGCATCGAAGCCTCCCTGCCCTACATCTACGGCATGGGCCCCAGCAACACAAAGAAGGTCCTCGAGCAAGCCAACATCAACCCCGACACCCGCGCCAAGGACCTCTCGCCAGAGCAACTGAACGCGATCATCCACGCCATCAACGCCAACCAGATTCCCATCGAAGGCGACCTGCGCCGTGAAGTCCAAGGCAACCTCAAGCGCCTCCAAGCAATCAACTGCTACCGCGGCATCCGCCACCGCCGCGGCCTCCCCGTGCGCGGCCAGCGCACAGGCACCAACGCCCGCACCCGCAAGGGACCGCGCAAAACAGTCGGCGTCCAACGCAGCAAATCCTAACAGGCGAAGCCCAAGATTTAGAAATCCCGTTACCGTATGAGCGAAGAGAACACCACACCATCCGAAGAGCCAAAGGCCGAAGCCGCCACCGCTCCGGAGACACCCGCCACCCCGGCCGCAGAGGCGCCCGCCGCCACCACCGAGGCACCCGCCAAGAAAGCACCGAAAGCCAAAGCCCCCAAAGGCAAAAAAGCCGCCGACGCCGACAAGCCTGCCGCAGCCCCCGCACCCGTCAGCATCTCGCTGGACGACACCATCGAGCCCATCAAGATCGTCAAGGCCAAAGGCAGCAAAGGCATCACCCAAGGCATCGCCCACGTCCAAGCCAGCTTCAACAACACCATCGTCAGCATCACCGACCTCCGCGGCGCCGTCATCGGCTGGTCCAGCGCCGGCAAGTGCGGCTTCAAAGGCTCCCGCAAAAGCACAGCCTACGCCGCGCAGATGGTTGCACAGGACGCCTGCCGCCAAGCCATGGGACACGGCCTCAAGGAAGTCGAAGTCCGCGTCAAGGGCCCAGGCTCCGGCCGCGAATCCTCCGTCCGCGCCATGCAGGCGATCGGCCTCGAAGTCTCCCTCATCCGCGACGTCACGCCCATCCCCCACAACGGCTGCCGCCCACCCAAACAACGCCGCGTCTGAGCCACTGCGGGGAGTTTTCAGTCTTAAGTTTTAAGATCAGAAAAAAACCGAAACTTCCCGACAGCACCGCACCACGATACCTAATACTTAATTCCTAAAACTTAAAACTTCCCATGGCACGCTACACAGGACCAAAAACCAAAATCAGCCGCCGCTACAACACCTTCCTCGGCGGCTCACCGAAAGCCTTCGAGAACAAAAACTACCCCCCCGGCATGCACGGCCCCAAGGGCACCCGCCGCAAACAGAGCGATTACGGCCTCGCCCTCGCCGAGAAACAAAAGCTCCGCCACCAATACGGCGTGCTCGAGCGCCAATTTCGCCGCTACTTCGAGATCGCCAGCCGTCGCCGCGGCATCACCGGCGAGATTCTCCTCCAACTCCTCGAGACACGCCTTGACAACGTCGTGCAAAAGATGGGCTTCTCCAAGACCCTCCGCGGCGCGCGCCAGATGGTTGGGCACGGCCATGTCACTGTCAACGGACGCAAGACCAACGTCTCCTCGATGAACCTCAAACCCGGCGACGTCGTTGCCATCAAGACCGGCGACAAATCCAAGCGCCTCGCCCAACGCGGCATCGAGCTCACCCAGATCGTCACCGTGCCCGACTGGCTCCTTGTCGACAAAGACAACCTCACCGGCAGCGTCGTCCGCATTCCCACCCGCGAAGAGATCAACCCCATCGTCAACGAACAACTCGTCGTCGAACTCTACGCCCGCTGATCCAGCGGACCGGAAACACCAGTTTCCCTCCCCTATGAAAACGCGCCCCGCACCCGCAGGGCGCGTTTTTTTGTCCAGACATCGCGACATGCACCCGAGGCAGGTTCTGCCCGAATGTCATCGAGAGCTTCTTCAAGGTAAGCACACATGACGCTCGACCGGGGGCGGCTCCAGCACCAACTCCACGCCCAAATCTCTACCCGCATCATCAACGAGGTCACAGGCGCAAACCGCATCTGCTGCAACATCTCCAGCAAGTCATCCGACACGACCAAATGATGCCGTAATCCCTTCCCTTTGGACTTGTGCATTGTCGATGTAGACGTCTCGCCTGCGGGCACAAATCTATCGGCACCAAGCGAGACGCCCACCCTTCTTGCGCAAAGAGTGGGTGTTTTCCCACGGAGGGAACAAACCCATTGGACCCACGGGAAAAGTGGACGATTTTTCCTGAAAAAGAAAAATCAGGTGCTGCTGTCGACAATCAACAAAACGAGGGGCCTGCTTCTGTTGGTCTTCATCGGGAATGTGGACCCACCACAGATTCATCGCGAATTGGAAATTCTGCCGGGGCTTTTGGAAGATTTGCCCAGCGGCTTCATATTGATCGTCGATCTGGAGCACTTGGTTTCGATGCCCAAAGAGTGCGCCCCAGAGATCGGGCAGTTGATGGAGTTGTTCGACAACAAAGGCGTCCGCCAAGTCATCCGGGTGATCCCCGACAAAACCAAAGACATCGGTTTTCAAGTCCTTTACCACCTGCACTACAAAAAGCCGCCGCCGCTGGTGATTTGCGAAAACATGAACGACGCCTGCGAATTCCTCGAATCGCTCGAACAATAAAACAGAAACGCTGGGCAGTATTACGCCCCGTTCCTCGATACCGACTTCCTGCGATTGACGCAGGACACCCACAGTCATCCGCACCAACACCGCCGTCTTCCAGAAGGTCGACGGCCGCTGGATGATCTTCGATCCGGTCAGCGACTTCGGAAGTCTCCGGAAAGACCTCGAGCAGGCATTCGCACCAAAAAGTTGGCGCGGCAGCGCCAGTCAGAGAGGGGCATGGTCGTCTCGACCGTGCAGGCACAAGGTGTGGTTTCTCGTCGATGAGGTTTCCACACCAGCGCCTCAAACGGCCGGGACGGCCGTTCCCCCCTTCTTCTCGCAACCGGCACGTCTGCACCCATTCAAAACCATAGGATTTCTCTCGCGGGAAAAATCCCGATTTGAATAAGGTGACGCGCCCAAAAGCCTTTTCGGCAAACAAATGATCAACTCCCGCAAATTCAGCATTCGCACGCGCCTTCAGGTCATGCTTCTTGTCGCCAGTCTCGGCTCGATCGCGGTGGTTGGACTGTTCAGTTGGATTCTCGCCCGCGATATCCTGCTCGAGCGCATCTTGAGCCAACTCACCACCGAGCGCGCCTCGAAGGCCTACCAGGTCGAGGAGTATTTCCAAAATCTCGACCAGTTCATCGAGACGCTGTGCGAGAACCGCATGGTCGTCGAAGCCATGCGCGAGTTCGATGCCGCCTTCGACGCCCTGCGCGACGTGCCCGTCGAGGACCACGAAACCACGGCCGTGCGCGGCTACTACGAGAAGGAATTCCTCCCCCGCCTCGCGAAAAACACCGACGGC
>CAZRLX010000007.1:26272-34014 GCA_964601115.1 uncultured Chthoniobacter sp.
GTCTACAAGGAGACCGACTACGCCACGAGCCTGCTCACCGGCCCCTACCGCAACAGCAACCTTGCCGCCCTGTTCCGCAAGGTGCGCGACGACCCCGACCGCGGCGCCGTCCAACTCGTGGACTACCAATTCTACCGCCCCTCCTACAACGCACCCGCCGCCTTTATCGGAGGCTCGATCTACGACGGCGAAACTCGCATCGGCATCCTCGTGGCCCAGCTCCCCGTCGAGGACATCAACTCCGTCCTCACTGGCGGCAAGGGTTGGGAAAAAAGCGGCCTCGGCAAGACAGGCGAGTCCTACCTCGTGGGCTCCGACCTTCTCCTCCGCTCGGCCTCGCGCGGGTTTATCGAGGACAAGGCGGCCTACCTCGAATCCCTCCGCAAGGCGCGCGTTCGCGGTGCCACCGTGGATTTGATCGAGAAAATCGACACGCCGATCCTGTTGCAACCCGTCGAGACCGTCGCCGCCCGCGAGGCGCTTCGCGGTGAATCCTCCACGCAAACGATCGACGGCTTCCGCGGCGAAAAGGTTCTCAGCTCCTACGCCCCGCTTGCGATTCCCGGCGTTTCCTGGGCGATCATTTCCGAGATGCAGGCCGACGAGGCCTTCGCTCGCATCCGCTCCCTGGAAGTCCAGCTTCTCCTCGCCTGCGTGCTGGTCGTGTGCGCCACCACCCTCTACGCGGGCTTCGCCACCAAGCGCTTCCTCTCCCCTATCGACCGCATGCTCGAGCGCGCCCGCGATCCCCTCGCCGCCTCGAACGCACCGCTCGAATCCGGCTCGAACGAACTGGGGGAACTCGCCCGATCCTTCGACGACATGGCGAACCGACTCCGCGAACAAACCGAGGAGAACAAACGCAAGGATTCCGAGATCGAATCCCTCCTCCTCGCCATGCTCACACGGCCCGCCATGGAGCGTTTCCGCCAAGGCGGCACGCGCACCGTCGATCACATCCAACAACTCACCTTCGTCGCCATGCGCATCGACGGCATCGGCGAGGCCATCGAATCCCACGGCGCCGAGCGCGTCGTGGAGGCACTCGACACCTGGGCCGCCCAACTCGAGGACAAGGCCGAGCGCTCCGAGATCGAGCGCGTGAATTGCTCCGGCGACCGCTACTTCTACGCCTGCGGCCTCTCGCGTCCGCAAATCCCCCATGTGCGCCGGGGCGTCGATTTCGCCCGAGCGGCATTGCGCTCGTTCACCGAATCGGTGCGGAAAACCGGACTCCCCCTCCGCCTGCGGATCGGAGTCGACTCGGGCTCCGCCACCGCCGCCGTGCTCGGCAAACGCCAGTTCCACCAGGATGTATGGGGCCGATCCGCCGAAAGCGTCTGGCTCCTCGCCGAGGCCGCCCCACCCGACACCATTCTCGTCGGCGAGCAGGTCCAGTCCCGCGTGGCGGATGTGTTTTCCTTCGCCCCCACCGGCGCGCAGGGCGTCTGGGTGTTGACTGAAACCGAATCCGCATGACTCTCCCAGCCACGAGCCAGATGCTTTGGCAGGGGCTGGCCTTCATGATTGGCCTGCCCCTCGTGTTCATCGCGCTGGGCGAGATTCTGCTCCGCTTGCGGCGCTCGGGAAACCCGCTCTCCCGGGTGGTGTGGGCCACCCGCACCCTCGCCCTGCCACCACTCGCCGTGTGGATCGTGGCGCAGGGGTTCTTTGGTGTGAATGGCGACGACTCGCCTTTGCGCCTTGTTCAGACGGCCTTTTGGAGCGCCGTTGCCGTCGTGCTCCTGCTCTTTTTGGGAACGCTGGTCTCGCACGGCAAACCCGCGCGGAACTGGCAGGTCTCGATGCCGAACCTCATGTTCCAATTCCTGCGGGCGGCGCTGGTTTTTGCCGCCATCACCTACCTGCTCGCGGTGGTCTGGAAAATCGATGTCACCAAAATCCTCGGCACCCTCGGCATCGGCTCGCTCGTCATCGCCCTCGCCCTTCAGGACACCCTCAGCAACCTCGTCTCCGGATTCCTCCTCATCATCGAAGGCCCGTTCAAAGTCGGCGATTGGATCAAGGTCGGCGATGTCGAAGGCGAAGTGGTGGAAATCAACTGGCGCGCCGTCCGCATCAAAACGCTCGACCGCGACATCGTCGCCATCCCCAACGGCAACCTCGGAAAGGAAAAAATCATCAACTATGTGCTTGGCGACCCGCTCCACGCCGTGCGCATCCGCATGCCGCTCTTCGCCGGCGACCACCCCGACCTCGTGCGCGACACACTCCGCCGCACCGCCCTTTCCATCGATGGCATCCACCCCACACCCGCCCCCGAGGTCAATCCTGTCGAGTATTCCAAAGGATCGATCGTTTACGAAGCCCGCTTTTTCATCACCGATTACAAGAGCAACGAGGCCATCACCGGGGAATTCCTCTCCCGCGCCCACTACGCCATCCGTCGCGCGGGACTGGTCTACCCCGTGCCCGACGCCATCGAGGAGGTCTCGCCGTTGCGCGAGGGGTCGGCCTCCACAGGCCGCACACAACTCGGCGAAGCCTTGCAGTCCCAACCGCTCTTTGCGCATCTCGACCGCGCGGCGATCGACACGTTGGCCACGCATGCGCGCATCGATCTCTTCGGCGCTGGCGAACCGGTCGTGAAACGCGGCGAGGCCGACGAGGCGTTTTTCCTCATCCTCGGCGGCCGCATCGCCCTCTCGAATTCCGCAGGCCGCGCGGTGGCCGAATTGGGCGAAGGGGATTTCCTCGGCGAAATGGTCCTGCTCCCCGGCGAAAAAAGCCAAGTCACCGCCACAGTCCTCCGCACGGCCACAGTCCTCCGCATCGAAGCCGCCACCATCAATGCCCTCGTTCAAAAACTCCCCCGCTTCGCCCTCGAGATCAGCCAGTTCATCGACGAACGCCGCAAAATGATCCGCTCCGAAGGCTCTCCCGAAACGGCCCTCCGCGCCTGAAATTTGGGTCCGCTGCGGCGAGCCGACCCTACCAATTTGGAACGAAGGGGGCCACCCAACGCGCAACCGGCGCGGCAGCGCCGGAAAGAGGGGAGCATGGTCGTCTCGACCGTGCGGGCGCATGGCGTGGGTTCTCATCGATGAGGTTTCCTCACCGTAGCCTCAAACGGCCGGGACGGCCGTTCCCCCCTTCTGGACAGCGGCGCGGCAGCGCCTATCGGAAAAGAGATGGTAGGGACGCCTCGCCGAGGGGTCCCACTCCTGCGGCGATGCCGCTCCCAACAATAAAAAAGCCGGTGCGGATCGCTCCGGCACCGGCTTTTTGGTGAGGTTTGGTGGAATCAGGCGGCAGCTACCAGCACCGCGCTCTTCGCGGCCTTCCGGCGCTTCAGGAACACATACCCACCGATACCGCCGAGGAGCAGCAGCGACGCGGCGACTTGGCCGGGCTCGGGGACGCCTGTTGGTCCGACATAGCTTGGGTTGGCGATGTCGCCGGCCGACAGGATTCCATAGGTGGGGAAGCTCGGCGCGTTGGACGTCAGATCAAAGTAAACACTGTCGATCGCGAAGTCGTTGCCAGAAAGCTCGGGCGATTGATTGCGAAGGCGGAATGCCAAGCTGGTTGGAGCGGTGGTCAGGTAGGTATCCGCATATACCAGGTTCCAGCTTCCAGGCGAAAGAAACGGCGTGGCCGTGAATTTGTTGTAGGCACCGCCATTGACCGAGATTTCAAACGCCAGATCGGGCGCCGGACTCCCGCCGTTGAACGGGAAGATGTTGGCGATCTGAGCTTCGAAGCGGTAATAGGTGGGATTGTTTACATCTGTCGTCAGCGTGACGCTCGGGTTCAATACAGTCTGGAACCATGGGGACTGGGCCGTGTTGTCGGACCCATTTCCAATATAGAAATTCCCCGAACCTCCATAACCCGTCAGCGGAGTAAAACCGGCGTTGAACTGCGTCGCGTTGGTTCCGATGTAGTATTGTGCACCGGCGGTGTTCGGTGGTGTTTTGTAGCTGTAGTCCGACGAGAATCCTGTGTTTCCAGATTCGAAGTCGCCGTTGACGATCAGATTGGCCGACGCGCTGTGAATCCCCAAGCCGACGACTGCGACGGCGAGGAGAGATGTGATTTTTTTCATCATGGAGGTGTGTGGTTTTGTGTTGAAGGCGGCGGGATGTTTGAACCGCTGCTTGGGGGAAAGATTCCCCGAATCTCCCGCATTTCCGCAATCCACATGAATGGGTATGCTTCAAAACCCCGGCGCGGCAGCGCCACACAGAGGGGAGCATGGTCGTCTCGACCGTGCGGGCGCATGGCGTGGGTTGTCATCGATGAGGTTTCCTCACCGTAGCCTCAAACGGCCGGGACGGCCGTTCCCCCCTTCTGGACAGCGGCGCGGCAGCGCCTATCGGAAAAGAGATGGTAGGGACGCCTCGCCGAGGGGTCCCATTGTCGCGGCGGCTTGCCACGCCGGAGTCACGAAGCGCGGAGGCGGGAGCCGCCCCCATCCCCCGAGACGGCGCTACGCGCCTGAAGTTTGGGTCCGCTACGGCGAGCCGACCCGATTGAATCGATGGGCTCGCGCCCAACGCGCGATCGGCGCGTCAGCGCTACGACGAGAACTTAAGCGCGATGCGCCAACTCCGGTTCCGCCATTCCGGTTGGCACACGGCTGAAATGCTGTGAAGCCAGTTGATCGGTCAAGGCTTGGTCCGCCACGCCACCGTTCTCGCACCACAACCTCAAGACATCGCTGCCATAGTCGAGTCCGGTCGGAAACACCAACGAGCCATGCTCGATTTTCAAGCCAGCAAAAACCTCCGGATTTTTAAGCCCGTTGGCCAATGGCCCCTCCAACCGGTCAAGATCTGGCGAGAGGTCCAGGTCAAAAACCGCACCATCTTGGAATTCAAGGCGAACGACCTGTCCGCCGATAGCACGGCTGGAAGACAATCGAAAGGAGTGTTTGGAAGATATCGCCATGGTGGTGTGCCATTTCATTCCAACGGGGCAATCCGTGGAACCGGCTTCATAGCCCTTGCCAATGACCAGCATTCCTCCAATTCGGCAACATGGGCGGCAGCCCATTCGAACACGAGCGAGATCGCCCTTGGGGTTAAATCTCCGTGCAAATAGGCCAATGGAGAAATCGAAAAAACTCCCTCCCGGCCGGATTGGCGGGCATGGAAATGGGGTGGATTGTGTTCTCCCCTGTAATTGAAAACGATTTCTATTCCGAAGAATTCGGAGACTTTCGGCATGGTCGAAACCTAAATCCGTCCTCCCCCTTCGCAAGCCGATTTTGGGAACTGCGGCAGCGCCTGTCGAAAACCAACTGGAGGGAGGTGCTCCGTCGGCGCCCATTTTCACGGCGGAAGCCGCCCCTGTCTGAAACTGCGCGGCTGCAAAAACGACTCCCGGAATCACAGGACGCCTGTCCCCGAGACGGCGCTTCGCGCCTGAATTTTGGGTCCGCTACGGCGAGCCGACCCAATTTGGAACAAAGGAGACGCCTAAAGCGCAACCGGTGCGGTCTACGGGTTCCCCTGTTGCTGGATGCCGTATTTTTGGACCACCGCACGGGCATCGGAGTCGGTCTTGGAGAGTTCGATGATGTCGGTGAGGAGGTCGTTGTAGCGGCTTTGAATCTGGTTGCTTTGCTGGACGAGGGCTTCGCGTTGTTGGACAAGGGCGGCGAGGGATTGCTCGTTTTGCCCGAGGGCTTCGATTTGGCGTGCGAGGTTGGCGGCCTGCCATTCCATGCTCCTGGCGTTTTGGCCGAGGTTCGTGATCTGGGCGTAGAGGAAGACGCCGAAGGCAAGCATCGCGATTGTGAAGGGGAGTGCCATGTTGGCAAACAGTCCCGGGCGTGTGGGTTCGTAGGATTCCTCGTATTCGTGTTCGGGTTGCATGGAAGTGGGTGGATCAGCGTTTCGGGGCGGGAGTCTTGGCGGCGGGGGTGTCGGCTGTGGCGGTAATGCCGTGTTTCTGGAGGACTCGGGCGAGGCTGCGGTTGTTGTTGGCAAGTTGGAGCTCCGCGAGGTCGCGGATGATGGCCGGTCCGGTCTGGTTGGAGAGTTGCGCGGCGGCGTCGATGCGCTGCTGCTGGAGTTGGAGTTGTTGTTGGAATGTCTGGATCGCAAGTTGTCGGGCTTGGATGTCGTCCTGCTGTTTTTGAAGCCCGCGCTGGAGGGTTTGATTGGACAGGGTGCCGGTGAGGAACCAAACGCCGAGGCCGAGGGACAAGGCGGCGGAGGCGATGGCGGACAGGTTGAGAATCATGGGTTGTGTGTGTTTTGTCGTGTTGGGTTTGGTGGCGGCGGGTTGAAGGGCCGACAAAAGATCAGGCGGGCACGGCGGCTTTTGCGGCTTTGCGGCGCTTCACCCACACATACCCGCCGATGCCGATGAGCAGCAGGGCGCTGGCGGCGACCTGGCCCGGTTCGGGCACGGCGGCGCTGCCGGCGACAGCTTGGAGGTAGAGGGAGTTGGCGTCGCCGAGGGTCAGGACTTGGAAGCTGGAGGGCAGTGCGCCGATCCAGCCGCCGGTGCCGTTGGTGGCGGATGTGTTGATCTTGAAGAGGCTGGAGTAGTTGGTGTTGGCAACCAGGCTGGTGCCATTGAGGTTGATGCCGCCTGCGGCGCTGGCGATGAGCCAGGTGCTGCCGACACTCGGGTCCCAACCGGGGATGGTCCCGTTGGTGTCAGGCGATGTGCTTGAGAGGCTCCAGAGGTTCAGGTTGAACCGGTTCGAGCTGTCGAGGCCGCTGAAGGTGAGCGAGCCAGTGACATCCAGGTAGTCCCAGCCGGAGCCTGCGCCGGTTTGCACGGCGGGGTCGGTGTTGGTGGCGAGGACTTGCCAGTTGTAGTTGGCTCCGGAGTTCCATGTGGCGTTGCCGGAGACCGACAGCGTGCCTGGCGAGTTGCCAGGGGCGAGCGTGGAGCCGGAATCCAAAATCAAGCCGCCCACGCGCCCGCTGCCGCCGATGCGTGCCCCGCTTTGCACGGTGGCAGTGCTGGCGAGTTCGCCATCGACGGTGAGTTGGCCGGCGGCCACCGTCGTTGCACCGGTGTAGGTGTTGTTGCCGGTGAGGGTCGTGACTCCGGGACCACGCTTGGTCAGCCCGCCGGTGCCAGAGATGGTGTTGGAGACGCTATGGTTGTCGCTGCGGTTGAAGACAAGGGTGGCGTTGTTGACCACATCGCCCGTGCCGAGACTGCCGCTCGTGCCGCCGATGCCGACTTGCAGAGTGCCGCCAGTGATTGTCGTCGTGCCAGTGTAGCTGTTGTCGCCGGAGAGCGTGGCGATGCCGTTGCCGGTTTTGACCAACGACCCGGTGTTTGAAAAGGCGGTGGAAACCAGCAGGTCGGTCGTGGCATCGGTGCCGCGCGCCACATCGAGCGTGGCTGTCCTCACATTGAGGTTGATCCCGGAGGAACCGGTGATTTCGTTCCGCGCGCCGCCTGCCGAGGTGTAGGTGGCGTTGCCGCCCATGATGAAATTGACGCCCGATGCGGTGTCGATCGTGCCGCCGCCATTGCTTGTGAAGTTGAATGAGGGCGAGCCGTTGAACCAGAATCCGTTGGCAGTTACACGAAGTGTCGCGCCATTTCCGATGGTGTAGGGGCCGCTCGCTGTGGAGCCTTGGGAGTCCGATCCGCCGGCCAAGACGAGAGTGCCATTGTTGATGGTCGTGCCGCCGGTGTAGGTGTTGTTGCCGGCAAGGGTCGTGACTCCGGCACCACGCTTGGTCAGCCCGCCGGTGCCAGAGATGGTGTTGGAGACGCTATGGTTGTCGCTGCGGTTGAAG
>CAZRLX010000007.1:34114-35509 GCA_964601115.1 uncultured Chthoniobacter sp.
CGATCGTGCCGCCGCCATTGCTTGTGAAGTTGAATGAGGGCGAGCCGTTGAACCAAAATCCGTCTGCAGTCACGCGCAGCGTCGTGCCATTGCCGATGGTGTAGGGGCCCGTCGCTGTGGATCCCGGGGACGCTGACCCGCCTGCCAGAACGAGGGTGCCGTTGTTGATGGTTGTGCCGCCGGTGTAGGTGTTGTTCCCGGTAAGTGAGACTGCGTTTGTGCCGATCTTCGTCAGGCTGGAGGTGCCGGTGTAGCTCGTCGAATCAATCGAGTCGGCACCATTGCCGCCGACGATGATCTGTGCGGCACTTTGATCAACCAGCACGCCCGACACGAGCGCGGCGATCAGGGTGGCAAATATGGGGTTGGTTTTCATGGTGGTTTGTCGTGTTGGCGGATTGGGTTTGGACGGGTGAATGGAATGGAGGTCAGGAGGGGGTGTTGTTTCGCTGCCGCCCGGTGGGGCGACCGAGCATGCCGCCGCGCCCGATCTGCCCACTGGTCTCGTCAACGAGACGGGAGAGGAATTGCGAGGTGCTCAGGCCCAGCGAGCGCGCGGTCTGGGTGGCCTGGTCCCACACGGTTTGCTCCATGTGGATGCAGTGTTTTTGCAGGGTGTCGTGATCCATGGCGGTGGCGGGTGGTTGTTTCATAAAATCAAGCGGCGCGGTCTTGACCGGCTGTCATGTCATCGCGCCGAAGACCGAGCAGCGAATTTGGGCGGATGAGCGGTGCGGTCTCGATGACGAGGCGGGAGAGGAATTGCGAGGTGCTCAGGCCGAGCGAACCTGCGGTGGCGGTAGCTTCGTTCCACAGGCGTGCCGGCATGTGGACGATGCGGCGTTTGGATGGGGCGATGTCTTTGTTCATGCGTGAGGCATGCCAAGGTATGGCGTGGTGCCATGGGAGTGATATGTCCCAAAAATGGGACATCCCTGCGGCGTGCTCAGGCCGCCAGTCGCAACTGCGAATGCAAGGCGGCGAGGCGCACGAGATCGGCTCCGCTGGAGCGCAATTTCGTGGAGATGCGTTTGCGGTAGGTGTCGACCGATGCCTTGGTCAGTCCCATGGCGTCGGCGATTTCCTTGCTGCGCAGACCGCGGCCGATGAGGGAGAGCATCTGGCGCTCACGCGGACCGAGGTTGCTGAACGGACAGGTCGGCACGGCGCCCAAGCGTTCAATTTCGCCGCGCAGGACATCAAAGCCTTCATCGCGCCCGAGCACGCAATGCACATGCGGACGCAGGCCGGGCGGGAGTTTGATGCGCGAGCGCGAGGCCGACAAGAGCACGGTGGGCACGTTGCTGCGAGAAAGCGAGCGCACGAGGTCCAAGGCATCACCGCCGGGCATCTCGGGATTCAACAGCAAAAGGTCGGGAGGCGTGGTCCGGCAGG
>CAZRLX010000008.1:0-9289 GCA_964601115.1 uncultured Chthoniobacter sp.
ATCCCCACGCGTGTGGGGAAATCTGGTTTTTCTGCGGGGATTGAGTTATCTAATTCGGGCCATCCCCACGCGTGTGGGGAAATCGTTGGCGAGGCGCTCTTGGAGCCAGAGGATGACGGGCCATCCCCACGCGTGTGGGGAAATCAGCACCGAGAGGCCGCGAATGGTGGAGGGCTGCGGGCCATCCCCACGCGTGTGGGGAAATCCCACCATTCGCGGCCTCTCGGTGCTGGCGGGCCGGGCCATCCCCACGCGTGTGGGGAAATCTCTGCGGTTTTGAATGGCTTGCAGGGACTGGTTTGTCGATTCGGAAAGTTTTAGAGGGGTGTCAAAAGGGTTGGTTCTGCACGGGAATCCAACTTTCGGCGATGAGGTGGAGACCGCTGAGTTCGATATCGCGGCGTCCGGATTTTCCCTCGGGGCCGATGCGTTCGATGATGTAGCCTTGGCAGTTCGGATAGGTGGAGATGGAGAGCAGACCGAAGTCGGGCGGGGCGTTGCGGGTGATGAAGTCGAGGACTTTGCGGTGGCTGCGGGAGTTGAGGGTGCCGACGAAGACATTCGGGCGGGGTTCGGCGAACCATCGTTTGAGATGGCCGCGGATCGCGGGGGGAACATCGTTGGCGACGAGGACGGTCATGCTTCGGAGCGGGGTTGGAGGGGATGGGCTTCGGGGGGAGAGATTTCCTCAAAGTTCTTGAAGAGTGCGACGAGGTCGTCGGGCATGCGCTTGAGCATGCGGGTCTGCTCGACATTCCGTTTGAGGATTTTTCTCACGAGGGTGCCGTCGTCCTTGGGGTCGATGGAGATGGCTTCGAAGGCGGCGGGCCAGGAGGTTTCGTGTTTGTAGAGGTCCGCAGCGTCATAGATGAAGGGAAGCGTGCCCGCCTGGTGGACGAAGCCGAGTTGGGGGATGAAACCCATGGAGCAGCAAACGGCGGCGGTGAGGGCGTAGTGGGACGCGGTGGCGGCGGAGAGGGCGCGGTTGATGGTGTCGGCGAGGTTCCAGTTTGAGGCGTTGTAGTCGCGGCCTTTCCAGGTGACGCCGAATTTGCGGCCGAGTTCCTCGTAGGTTTGTTTGACGCGCCGGCCTTCCATGCCGCGGAGTTGGGTGATGGAAACACCGCCTGTGGGCACATCCGAAAACCGGTGGCGGAACATGCGGCGGGCGACTTCGTTTCTTTTCTGGGGCGCGGCCCAGGCGGCAGCGTGGATGCGGGCCATGGAGTTGTCGTGGTTGGGTGTGATGCCGAAGGCGTAGAAGCGCAGGCCGTCCTCGCCGAGCCAGAGGAGCGGGCAGTTGCACTGGGCGGCGGCCTTCACTGCGGCATGGGTGATGGTGGTGCCTGGGCCGAGAATGACGGCGGAGAGGGTGGCTACGGGGATCGGGCAGACGAGGCCGTCTTTGGAAATCCACTTGATGGAGGAATCGTCCACCTCCACGCGGCCGTGCTCGAGATAGAGGGGAGTCCAGCGATCCTTCGCGGGGGCGAGGGTTTCCAGCGGCGGGCGTTCGAAAATTGGCATCGAAAGGGGATTTGAAATTTCAAATTTGAGATTTGAGATTTTTCTTGGCCGGATGGCCGTCGGGGAGGCTGTCGTTGATGCGTTGCCAGGTCGCTTCGGCGCGTTTTTTGGAGTCGGTCAGGCGGCGGGATTTTTCGGTGAGGTGGCGCTGGCCTTTGATGTCGGAGTTTTGGAGGGAGTCGGCCCAGGCGCGAATCTGGCGGGAGCAGGATTCGGCGAGGGATTTCAAATTTGAGATTTGAGATTTGAAATTGCGAAGCGCGGGGCGGCGTTCGAAATAGCCCAGCATCGATCGCACCTCGCCGGCGGAACCTCTGGCGATGTAGAGGAAGGCGAGGAGTTCGTTGGTGGTGCCACGCTCGAAGCCTTCGGCGATGTTGTTGGAGACGGAAAGCGAGCAGCGGTCGAGTTGGTCGCGCTTGGAGAATGTAATGCAGTCCTTGGCGTCGAGGAGGAAATCCTCGCAGCCTTCGGCGAGGCGGATCGCCTCGTTCCACACGGGCAGGTCCTCGAATCGTTGGTAGGTCATTTTTGGAATTTCAAATTTGAGATTTGAGATTTGAGATTTTGAGAGCCGGTCGAGAGAGGAATTCGCGGCGGCCGAAGGAGACGGGGTGGTCGGGCTGGTGCCAGCATTCCTCGCCGTCCTGCTCGGCGCGGCCTTCGCCGAGGAGGCGGGCACTGGTTTTATCCAGAAGCAGATCCAATGCTTCCTTGGCCGAGGGCGCGAGCGTGGGCAGGAGCGGTGCGGCGGGGAGGCAACACTTGCGGCCGAACCAGACCCCCCAAACGGGATTTTCCAAAGCGGCAGCGGCCTGTTGAAGTGTGGCGGGATCACCCTTCAGAACAGCAACGAAGCGGGCCTGCTCAAGGTAATAGCGCCAAGTCTGAATCGTGGTAGAGACGCCACCGGAGGCTTTGCGCGAGATGCGCAACTTGTCGATGGGATCGCTCCTGTCGTAACCGCCGCCGACGGTGTGGTAATCCTCCAATCGCAGGACCGGCGGCGCGTTTTCCCCTTGGGCCACTGGAAACACCGAGAAGCGGCAAGCGGCGAGCGGGGCGAGTTGACTGGCCTCGTCGGGCGAGTGTTTGTCGATGCCCATGGCGGCGGCGATGAGTCCGAGGACGCCGCTTTTGGATGGGGTGGGCTCGGTGCCTCGACGCTGGAAGCGGCTGGACACGCCCCAGGATTGCAGGGGCGCGTCGAGATAAATGGCAAGGGCGGCGGTCTCAGAGTCCATCGGTGAGTCCTTCGAGGAAGTCGTTAATGTTGGTTTCCGGCATCCAGAGTTCCTTGGTGGTCTCGATGCCCCAGGTGTCCTTGAGTTTTTCATGCTCGGCCTCCATGGCCTCGCGGGAAGCTTGGTCGAAGCCCTTGCCATCGGCTTTGACGGGATTCTCGAAGGCGTTCACGAGTTGAACAGGTTGGCCCTTGTCCTTGCGAATGCCGAGAACGGCAAACGGGAGCGTGGCGGCATTCATGGAGTTTTTTCGAGCGCCCGGGACAGCCATGAGTGTGGCTTTAATGAAGGATTTGAGAATTGTTCGGCGTTCCTCGGGAGTCAGCGCCCCGAGATGCTTCTCATCGGCAAAGAGGTCGAGATTGATGGCGGCGTAGCGGTAGTAGGTGGCGGAGGTGAATTCCAGGGTGCCGATCATTCCCGCTCCTGCATCCTCGGCATCCGCTTTGCGGTCGTCCACCGCCGAGTAGAAATCGATGTCGTTGGAGGCCTTGTGAGTGGAAATCGCGTGGGAAAACATGGCGGCACCTTCGACATTGAGCGTGGCATCATTGGCAACCATGCGCCCGAACAACGCGATATCCGCGGCGTCGAGTCGCTGGGCATTTTTGATCGCTTTTTTAACATCCTCACCGCTCTGGATGGCTTGGGCGATTTGAGTGATCTCGCCGGGTGAGAGGTAAACGGCCGTTGTGACCTGATCCTTGTTTTTTCCATCCTGCTTGCTGAATTCCGCGCAAATTTCATCCGCCTTTTTTTTGGCTTCGGCTTCGTCGAGACCTGCCTCTTGCAAGGCGGATTGGAACGGGCCTTTGAGAAAACGGCTGCGAATGCCTTGGAAATTTTCCGGCGATTCCACGGCAGCCGCCAGTCGCACAGCGCGTTTGAGGCATTGGCTGGAGAGGCGGGCGCGGGAGACGCCGCCGAAGTTTGCGGTTTTCGGGGCCCCGACATCGTCACGGTTGAGGCATGAGACGGGGTAGGATTGCAGGATGTGGAGTTCGATGAGTTTCATGGTTTGTGTTTTGTTGGTTGTGTGGTTTTGGGTTGAGAATCGTGGATTTAAGCGGGGGTGAGGCATAGCATTCCGAAGCCGAAGGCTTTTGCGCTGCCCACTCCCTGCGCGACGGCGACGCGGAACCGGGCGGGATCGGTGACTTTGAGGGTGCCGACAAACTCCGTGGCGCCGTGGACGCCGGCGGCTCCTTTTTTGAGGAACCACTGGCGGGGTTTGGGAATGGTGCGCACGGTGGCCTCGTCGAAGGCGAAGCCGTGTTGTTCGCCTTTGCGGCGGAGCCAGGAGAGGAGGCCGGGCTGGATTTTTCCATCGACTTCGCGGTCTTCGCGGTGGGTGATCGGGAGGCGGCGGCCGTTTTTCGGATTGGCCTCGGACTTCACCTTGCGGGTGGGGTTGGCAATAAGGGAAAAGCGGAACCGCGAGTGCTCCAGAAACGGCTCGGGAAGCGGTTTCGAGTGCCACGAGGGATCCGGGCACCAATTTGGTTTGGTCGGCTCGGTGGCGGATACGACAAGAAGGCGGAAGCCGCCGTCAATTCCGTCGAGGCGGGTCAGGAAATCGCGGGCCTCGTCCTGGCGGCCGGGAAACATTTCCCAGACTTTTTTGTGCCAGGCGTAGCTGTCGCGTAGACCGGCCTTGTAGGCGGTCTCGTGGTCGATTTCCACCTTGGTGAGGAACGCGGCGCTCATTGGGCAAGGGCTTCGGCGTTGGCCAGTTCCTTGGATGACATCCAGTAGTCCTGTCCCCAGCGGGTTTTCACATCCTCGGATTTTTTGGCCCAGTTCCGCAGGTCCCAGAGGAGGCGGTTGTAATCGAGCGCAATGCCTTCGCCATCGAGTCGGACAAAGAGGCGTTGGAGTTGGTCGGCGACATCGTCAAGGTCGTCCGAGGCAAGAAGGCGACGCACATGGGCGTCGAAGGATTCCTCGCCGCCGGCGAAGCGCTGCAGGGCTTGGCCGGGGCGAAGACCTCCAGCAGTGTGTCTCGGGTTGAGGGAATAGAGCGCGGCGGTAACGGCATCCGCCGAGCGCGGGCTGCCCACGCCGATGCGGCCCAGGACGGGAAAGGCGTAATGTCGTGTGGCCGTGCTCCAGAAGCGGCGCAACTCGGCGGAGGCACCACGGTCGCGGCAGGCGGCGACGAGTTTTTGGATCAACTCCTCGTCGGGTTTTTCGGGTTTGTCTTTATTCATGTGGTTTCGGGCTTGGGTTTCGGGACGGAGAGTTTTTTGAGGCCCGCGGCAAAGGCTTGAATTTGTCGCGGGGTCTGGCGGGGGCAGGTCGCCTCGTAGGCTTCGCGGGCGGCGGCGCGAACGAGATCGCCCCAGAGGTGGCCCTTTTCGGCGTAGCCCATGGCGGGTGGGTCTGCGGCGAGTTTGAGGAGCAGCGGGGATTCGCGGTCGAGAGTGTGCCAGTAGCGTTGCTGGGCTTTGGCGTTTGGAGCGGATTCGCTTTTCATCGCCTTGGCAAACGCGGTCACGGCCTCTTTCAAGCGCCAACTCTGGGTTTCCGCAAACTCGACGCCGCCTTGGTAAAGCGCCCTTCCCGTTTCGGTGAGCATGGTCGTTGGAATGGTGAAGGTGGATTCCATCGCATCGAAGATTTTGGCTTTGCCATCCGTTACCAATCCGCCGGTCCATATTTTGAATTCGCCCGTGGCACGCCGGCATTGCACGAGCAGGTTCAGCGGTGCGGACACCTCCTCGCTCTGGGCATGCTTGATTACCAAAAACACATGCAAATCCCGCCAGGCGGAACGATCTAATTTGCAATCGACCAAGCTCCTTTCGAGGGCATCCTTTTTTTTGAATACCTTCAGCGTCGATGTGGGTTCCCGCGATTCCTCAAAGTTGGGGTATTCCATCCCTTTCTGGTCGATGTGAAACCCGGTGAGCGAATCATTGAGCAGAATTGTTCGATGCCGCGGAAGCAGTCTGCCGAGATAACTGGTGGTGGCCGTTTTTTCAAAATCCTCGCCGTGGGCAATTTCCCAGATCGGTTTTCCAAAGTCCGGAAAATGCTCCGAAATCAAATCGCGAGTCAGGCAGTTTTGAAGAATCGTCTCTGCGAGCTGCTCGCCATGCAAAAGGGTGTGGATCATGTTTCGATCAACGCATGGTCCCTTGCCTTTGTGCCCGGCTCCGTATGGCGGGTAGTAGTTTTGAAAAGTCAGGATCGCCATGGCCGCTTGGGCCGGGGAAAGCGATCGTCCCGGACTCCCTCCCTCATGGTCGAAATGGGTGGGGTTGTTTCCCGTGGCGAGGTGGAAAACCAACTTTGTGATATCGACGGCTTCCTTCACACTGGAAACCCTGACCTGCAAAAACCGGGGTCCGTCGCCGAGCAGGTTGAAGTGGGGTTTGATCTCGGGTCGTCGCAGGTAGGCGGTAACTTCGCTCGAGAGATCGGCACCAAAGTCCCCCCATTCCTCGGGGCTCTCTGGTGCTCCGAGCGCGGCGTGCGTGATGCAGACCAGCAGGCGTAGCAAAGCGATTCTCTCGTGCGGGGCGCAGTCGAGGTCTTGGATGGATGCGGCGGTGCGGAAGAGTTCCTCCAAGCCGACCAGCCTGTGTCGGCCTCCCTCGGCGAGTCGCACGGGAATCCAGGGATTCTCGACGAGGTTGAAAGAATTTTCCGCGTCGGCGGGGTTTGCTTGTTGTGTGTTCAATACCATGAGTCGTCCTCTTCGGGGTTGTATCCGGTGTGGATTTGCGTTTTGGAAAACCACAAGCCGGTTTCCGGGCTGTAGGTGAATTCGTAGGAACCGCCTGTCGCGGGCCACGGAACGAGGCGGTTGGTCTCGTCTCTTACGGTGAGCACCGCATCGGAAAGATGGCTGGAGAGCCAGGCATGGCGCTCCAGTCCAAGCACGAGATAGGCGGGAACTCGGACGGCGTGGAGTTGCAGCAAGCGGGCCAACGGAAAATCAAAGGCGGCCTCGTCGAATGATCGAGTCGTGCCGTCGGGGAATTCGAGTTCCATGCGGCGGCCGGAGCGGGTTGGTGGCTTTGCGAGAACGACAATCCAAGCGCTGGGTAGGATATTCCAACGGGTCTCCGCTCCCTCGGTGTCGCCCGCGGCGGGAGCTTTGAAAATTCCCTTCATCCAAGCGGTTTGGCGCATCCGCTCGGTCTTGTGGTCCATTTCTAAGCGAAATTCCTCGATCGCCTGATGGTGGCTTCCTTGTCTCTCCGCCGATTTTTCAAGGAACCGGCGGATATCATTCGGCAAATTGATCGAATCAAACCCGCTCCAAACCGTGTCCGCCATGAAGAGGGAAAACGGGGGATAGATGAATCGATGCGGGGCGAGGGCCTGTTCCACATCGGCCCGAGGTGCGGTCCAATCGACATCGGGGCGGAGGATGATGCAGAGAGGTTTTTCGCATCCTGCGGGCCTCTCACGCTGGTGGCGGTGGAGGCGGCCGATGCGTTGAAGGATGAGATCGGTGGGGGCCAGGTCGGTGACGAGCAGGTCAGCGTCGATGTCGAGGGATTGTTCCAAGACTTGTGTGCCGACAAGCACGGTCCCGTTTCTCGGGCGGGTGCTTCCATCGCGACCGAGCAAGCCGGTCCAGCGGGTTTCGTTTCGCTCGCGATCGGCCTGCGTGAAGCGGCTGTGGATGAGGCCGAATTCGATGCCGCTCTCGTGGCAATGGGCTTTCAAGTCGCGATACGACTCCTGCGCAAGCGCCACCGTGTTTCGGATCACCAACACGCAGGCTCCATTCCGGGCGGCTCGGGCGACCTCGTTCATCCAGAGTTCGTCATTAGCTGGAACCACCCGGATGGCCACCTCCCGCTCAGCATCCTGCGGAGAGTCGATGGGAAAATGTTCGGCCAATGCATAACCGGCCGCGACCTTGGTGAGGAGGGGATAGGCATTGGGGGTGGTCTCCTCCTTCCCGCCCGCCGCCGCGACCAGTGAAGCCCGGCGGGCCGCGGTGAGCGTGGCGGACAGGACGATCACGGTGCCGCCCAGTTCAATCAACCAACTCACCAAGCGGTCCACCAAAGCGGAGGTGAAGGGATCGTAGGAATGCACCTCGTCAATGACCACGACCTTGCCGCCGAGGCCAAACATCCGCAGGGCCGAGTGTTTCACGGGAACGACGGCCATCAACGCCTGGTCGATCGTTCCCACGCCGAAGGGAGCCAGCATGGCGCGGCGGTTGTCGGAAAACCACGCATTGGCTTCAGACGCGTTGTCCGATTCTCCCGGTGCTCCAGCAATCTGCGGCTGGAGACTCCGGATTCGATTTTCCACAAGCCAGGCATTGCCGTGAGCCAGCGCCAGCGCGGATTCCTCGCTCGCCACATGCTTGAAGAAATCCTCCACCCTGTCGCGAATCCGGTTGCTGGTGAGTTGGGTCGGCATCGCGAAAAAAAGTCCGCGTTCGCTTCCCTCGGTCCAGCGCCGGTAGGCACCCGCCAAAGCTGCCTCGGTCTTTCCACCGCCCATCGGGGCTTCGAGGATGAAGAGTCCCGGCGAGTCCATCGCATCAATCAAAGTCTTTTGGAGCGGACGAGCCGAGCGCAGCCCGAAGAGTTCGTTGAAGCTGAGATGGGATTTCACGCTGGTTCGATGAATGCCGATTTCCTCCAATGCGGATCGCGCGATTTCTTCAAAATCTTGGGATTCGTGGTCGGCATTGGAGAGCCGAAACCATGTTGTGTTCGATCCGATCCAATCACAAAAAATCATCGCCCCTGTGAACCAATGCAGTTTCGCCCCCTTTGGAATCTCCTCGGGTTCGGGCAGGGGTCCGAATCTTTTCTCCAGAATCGACAGCAATTCTTGGCGCAGATCCTCAAAAATCCCCGATCCTATCGTGCTGGCGAAGGGCATAGCTGCGGGCATTGCCTCCGCGCACAAATAGCGGCCATGGTGACCGCCCAAAGCCATGACCCATCTGGGCGGTTTCCCTGCATACCATGAAGCAATGAACTTCTGACTTATCCATGCATGCCTCGTTTCATGGCCGTCCGCAGCAAGCCCCAGTCCAGATTTCCATTTCGAGGCCCATTCCTCCGACTTCAATAAAAAGCCTGGAGAAATTTTCCCGACATCGTGGGCAGCGATTAAACAAACGCCGCCAACCGGGAGGACAGCCATCAGTGCGGGCGGCAAGATTTTGAGGAGCTCTTGAGCAACAGCACCCACGGCTTGGCAATGGGGAAGTATTCCAAGCGACGGCTTTTTGTATTCGTCTGTTTTGGCCCAGCAGTCGCGGAGTTCAAGAAGGTTCATGCGTTAAGCCAGCGTGTAATGTCTACATGCCATTGAGCCAAACCGAAAGAAAACTCCGTATTTTGTGCGCGGCAAGAATCTGCTTTTGAAAATTGGCTGTCTGAAAGACGAGGCTGTAGGCTTGAGAGGATTTTTTATGATCATTTCGAAGGAGATCGTAAACAGGTTGGTAGGACATCCGCTGGGGGAGCAGATTTTTTTCTGAGAGAATGTGGGAAGGATCTCACGGAGGCGCGGAGACACGGAGGGGG
>CAZRLX010000008.1:9299-20373 GCA_964601115.1 uncultured Chthoniobacter sp.
AAGGTGAGGACGGCGCGTTCGCGCCTGAAGCTTGGGGCATCTCGGCGATCTGCCCCTACCATTTTTATTCGCGGGGATTGGCTTTGTTCGCGGTTGTTATTTTCTCCGGGGCTGGATCGGCGTTCGCTCTCGCTCTGTTTGTAATCATGGAGTTGCCGTGAGTGACTTCACGATATCGAGGAGGCTACCCGAGAGTTTTTGAATTCGGAGGTCTATGGGAGCGAGCAGACCGTCCGACATGAGAATGAGGTTGCCTCTGTGGGTATCGGAAATGGCGAGCCCATTTTCTGGATCGAAAAAAGCTGTCTCTCCATCCGAGGTGAAGGCTTTCCAGCCGTTGCCAATGAAAAAATCCCTAATCTGGGCCTCACTCGTTGCAGGGGTGCCAGCGATGGCGGGCTGCTCAATGATCAATCTGTTGCCATCTGGGGTTGGCACAACGCCGAGGAAACGGACCTGATCGGCGAAGAATGCGTTGTGAAGCAGCCATCGCTCCAGATAGTCAATGGGCGAGGCCTTTGATTCTTCGTCTGGACGATAGACCACACGCAGGCCAAAAAAGCCCGGCCATGTCGCTTTGAGAAATGTTCCGTGCGCTTCGCGAAACCAGACTTGGTGTTCGTTGCCTTCGTCCGAAGGCGGGAGGCTCAGCTCTGCTGGGGCGGAAGGGAGGAACCAACCTTGCTCGTTGGCGACTTCGTTGAATATGCGAAGTTCTTCTTGGAAATGGGTATGACCGCCTTGAATGCGGCCAACTGCTTCAAGGCGTCCACGGAGCGTTTCAACACATGCTTCGAGCGGGATTCGCCCAGGGTCTGCGTGGTCCACATGGGGTGACATTAAGATTGTTGGTTGCGTTGTTTCAAGTGGGAATCTCTGCAAGACGCAAGGGCAAATGTAAGGAGGAAGAGATTCAGGTGCTGCATTCCTGCAGGAGCATATGGGCTGGGCTTCCCAGGCTGCAGTGAAGCGAGCGGATAGCGCCTTGCGTCTGCCGCGAGGTGATGAAGACGATGCTGCTGTTGTCGTGTCATTTTGACATTTCCCTCAAGGCGTGTTCGATTGGACTCGGAGTTCGCCGCCTGCTGGCAAGAGTTCTGTTTTTCAGGCTCTCCGGATGCAACGGCGAATTGCACTTTCTTTCTTGGCGGTTGCGGACGGCGCGGTCGCGCCTGAAGCTTGGGGCATCTCGGCGATCTGCCCCTACCAAGGATTCGCGGGCCAGTCTTTCTCCGCGTCTCGGCGTCTCTGCGGGAGGAATTGGTTGCTGGGCCTTTTTTTGACAGGAGAACAGGAGCTTCAGGATTTGCAGGAGTTCTCGAGGGGGTGTTGAGGATGGAGCAAAAGGCTGAATGCCGTTGAACGTGGGATCAGGGAGCGGGGACTTGGGTCGGTGTGAGTTGGAGTGATCCGTCTTGGGGGGTGGATGCCGAGATGATCGACACGGGTTTGAGCGGCACGCGATTGTTTTTCGAGTAGCGGATTTCGCCGGTGACCCCTGCGAGTTGGGATTGTTGGAGTGATTTGGCGATCGCCTTGGGGTCGGAGCTTCCGGCGGTGCCGATGGCTTGCAGGAGAAGGCGCGTGGCATCGTAGCCGAGGCCTGAAAAGGAATCGGGGGTCTTGCCTTTGGAGAGTTTTTTGTAGCCGGTGCGGAATTTTTTCAAGTTGGCCGGGGTGGCGGCTCCTTGGGTTTTCGCGGGGCAGGCGTGCGTGGTGAAAAACACCTCCGTGGCGAGGGGTTGGTCTTTCCATGCCTCGGGAGCGTCCCATCCATCCCCACCGATGATGGGGCCTGGGTAGCCCATCGAGCGGAGGCGCTGGATCACGGGAAGTGCGTCCTTGGGGGTTTCCGCGGCGAGGTAGATGGCGTCGGCCTTGAGGATTGCGGGCGTGATGTTGAAATGCCGACCTGGAGAGAATCGGGTTCGGGAGGTGATTTTTCCGCCACCGTCGCGGAAGGCTTTGGAAAAATAGGCGGCGAGTAGGCGGGTGTAAGTGTATTCGGGGTCGAACAAGACGGCTGCGGTGCGGCAGGATTTGGAGTCGCGGAGCCATTGCGCGGCCGCGGCGGCTTGGACATTGTCGCCGAAGCAGGCGAGGAAGAAGCGGGGGCCCAGCGCGGCGGGAAGCTTCGGAGATGTCGCGCCGGAGGTGACAAAAGGAAGGCCATTTTTCTTCGCCACGCTGCCGGCGGCCAGCGCGAGATCGGTGTCCGAGAGTCCGACCAAGGCGGAAATGTCGGTCTCCTTGGCGATCGTATCGGAAACGCACTGCTCGACAGATTCAGGGGAGGAGTCGGGGGTGATGCTGACGAGTGTGACACGCTGGCCGCGAATGCCGCCTGCGCGGTTCACCTCCTCCACGGCGAGTCTTGCCCCGGTGGCCGAAGGGGAGTCCAGCGCCTGTTGGTCGCCGGTTCCACAGTAGACGGTGCCGATCTTGATTTGGGCGGGCAGCAGGGAGGCCGTGCAGAGGAATGTGGCAAAGGCGGTGACGAGGGCTCGTGACATATGCGCGGTGGTAGTCGTTTCGGGCTTTTTCTGAAATTCAAAAAATGCAGTTCATAGGTGGGACAGCGGGTAATTTTGACTGGAGAGAATCGCATCCGACCGGTTTGTCCGTTTCACTGCTTTTGGAAACAGTTCCTGCGATTCACTCGCCCTGCTCGCCCGGCAGGCAGTTGTTGGCAGTCTATCTGCGCAGCGGGTTTGTTCATCCTGACAGCATGTTGAAAAATCCTGTTCAAGGATCACACAAAGCGGATGGTGCTCCATTCTGTTCTGCGGTGGAAGTGGGGTTGGGTGAGCGGGGAGGTCGAGGAGAGGGTGGGGCCGGCGGTGGTGTAGTCGTAGCGGCTGAAGTTGATGTCCCAGATGGCTCCGGTGAGCGTGGCGTGGGGAGCGGGGGAGACAAAGGGTGCCGGGATGCGGCCCAGCACAGTCCATCCGTGGGGTGTGGTGGTGGCGGTGAACGTGGCGGAGTCGTCGAGGCGCATGAAGGGGGTGATTCCCTGAGGCGAGTTTTTTGATTCCGCAAGGGCCTCGGGGCCGGGCCAGTGGAGTTGGAGGATTTCGCCATTTGGCGCGGTGTGGCACTCGATGTAGGCGGGGGAGCCGTGGACGCCGGCGAAGACTTCGAGGACATCGCCGAGCAGCCAGAGGCGTTGGTTGCGTGCTGTGGCGGTGGTGTGTGGATGAGAATCCTGCAACTCGGCGAGATAATAAAAACTGTCGCCATGCCAGCCGATGCGAACGGTGGCGGGTTGGAACGATGGTTCGAGCGAGGCGTGCCAGTGTTGGGCGAAGGCCAGTGTGGGGGCGTTTGCGAATGCGGCTTCGAGATTTTCCAAGTTACCCGAGGGTTCGCTGGGCAGTGCCGGGCAGGGCAGGTGGGAAGGGTGGGAGTCGGGTGGCATGTTGGTGAATTTGTCCGGGGTGGGAGGTTAACGGAAGTCGGATTTCTTGGGTGTCTGCTTATCGTGGGCCGACGGGGACGTCGGCGGTCCGGGGGATTTCGATTTGCCGGGGCGAGCGGGGGCGGTTAGGGTCTGCGTTCTGTGTCATTACCCGCTGGATTGAAGGTTCGAAATTACGAGTTGCGTGATCGCGCGGCGATTCGCCATTTGTGCTGTGAGACGGGATTTCTGGGGAATCCGATCGATCCGGTGTTCGAGGACCGCGAGTTGTTTGCGGATTACCTGACCGCCTACTACACGGATGTGGAGCCCGAGGCGTCGTTCGTGCTTGAGCAGGATGGCGTGGTGAAGGGGTATCTGCTGGGATCGAGGCGTCCGCTTCGGCAGCAGTGGCATGGGTTTTTTCAAAACCTGTGGCTCTTTGCGAGGGGGATGGTGCGTTACCGGGGCTACCGGCGGGAAACGCGTGAATTCATTCACTGGATCCTGCGGAATTCCTGGAGGGAGGTGCCTGCGGCGCCGCGTCGCACGGCCCACTTTCACATCAACCTGCTGCCCGAAGCCAAGGGCTTGGCGGGTTCACACGGGATGCTGAAGGCGTATTGCGATTTTCTGAGGGCTCACGGGGAGAAGGCGGTTTTCGGGCAGATGGTCACTTTCGAGTCGCGGCGCGGGGCGAAGGTGTTCGAGCGATTCGGGTTTCAAGTGGTGGAAAAGCGCGAGATCACGAAATACCGGGGGAAACACCCGGAGCCGGTCTATCTCACGACGGTGATCAAATCCCTGACCGAACCCGAGGTTTTGGCGGGAAGTTGAGCGGGTGTTGGTTTTTTTCGCAATTTCCCAATTTCCCGGTTGCGTTGCGCAAAGTCATGGTCTACCAGTGCCAGTGGATATGAAAATTTCTTTGTCAACGATGGCATGCGCCTTTTTGGGTGCGTTCGTTGCGTTTCCATGTCCATGCAAAACATATTTCCCCCCGCACGCTGAGAGGGTCTGATGTTGATGCATTCCTCTCTTTTAGCAAAAAATTCTTTTGCAATCACTTCCAGTCGCCTTACGGCGTCCGTGGAGGATCGTCGCACCGTGTTGATCGAGCGACTTGACTCCATGATTTTTTCTCAACCCGGGCCACAGCCCAACCATCCACAGCAACCCCTTTTCCCCATGCTTTCGGATGCCTCGACACCGGACGGCGCAAATGTCTCCGGCGTGCTCGAGCATGATTCCACCGACAGCAATGACCGTTCGACTTCTTAAAACCCATGCAAAACGAGTTCTCCCAGTCCTTCTAAAACGTGTTCCGCTCCTTGGAGTGGCTGCCCTTGCCGCGTGTTCCACGCTGGAGACGGTCGGCACACCAACCAACCCCGAGCGTTGGTTGGAGCGCGAGGTAAATGCCTGCCTGCCGACGGCGATTGTCTTTAAGGAATCGCTGAGAAAGTATGGGGTGTGGTCCGAGGTGGTGACCTACAAGGCCCATGATCCGATCAAGAACAAAAACGAGTCCCACGCGGTGGTCGTGTTCAATTACCCGCCGGGGAAGGAGACCTACTGGACGTATGATTACGAGGGGTCGTTCAAGATCGGAAGCGGCATTTCTGTTGGTGCGCAGCAGGGCACAACAAAAAGCGGGGAAACCAAATCTCCGGCAGTGGTCGATATTAAAGACCCCGCATTGCTCGCCCGGATGGCCGAGAAGAGCCGGTTCAGGTCTTATCGGCAAATCCTTGAGGCCGACTTCCTGAGGTAGTCGGGGAATCCCGCAGGCGTCAGAGAGATGTCTTGCGCTCGAGGACGGCCACCATGCCTTTGACTCCCCCGCCGGCCTCGTAGCAATCGAGTTCGGCAACTCGGCGGGCGTGGCGTCCGCCGTCGAACGGCGTGGCGAGCCAGATGTCGACGATCTCCAAGGCGAGTTCCAGCGGGATCATGCGTTCGCCGATCGAGAGGACGTTGGCGTTGTTGTGGCGGCGTGAGAGTTCTGCGGTTTCATGGGTCCAGCAGAGGGCGCAGCGGACGCCCTTGACCTTGTTGGCGGCGATGGCCTCGCCGTTTCCCGAGCCGCCGAGCACGATGCCACGGTCCGCCTCACCTCTGACGACGGCCTCTGCGGCCGGGATGACAAAGACCGGGTAGTCGGTGCTTTCAGGGGTGGCGCAGCCGAAATCAACCACGGTGTGGCCATTGGCTTTGAGGTGGGCGGTGATGGCTTCCTTGTAGGCGAAGCCGGCGTGGTCGCTTCCGATGCTGATTTTCATGAGGCGCAGAGGGATGGTGTTGGGACGTCGGAGAAGGGGGCCTGCGGGGCAAGGCCGAGGGATTCGAGGAGAGTGCGGTCCTCGTCCACTCCGGGGTTTGTGGCGGTGAGGAGCTTGTCACCGTAGAAGATCGAATTCGCGCCCGCGAAGAGGCACAGGGCCTGACCCTCGCGGGAGAGGCGGTCGCGTCCCGCGGAGAGGCGGATTTTTGCCTTTGGCAGGACGATGCGAGCGGTGGCGATGAGGCGCACGAGTTCAAAGATGTCGATTGGCGGGGTTTTGGCCAGCGGTGTGCCCTCGATGGGGGTGAGGCAATTGATCGGCACGCTTTCGGGTTCCGGATCGAGCGAGCAGAGCACCTCCAGCATGCGGAGGCGGTCGGTTTCCTTTTCCCCCATGCCGATGATGCCTCCGCAGCAAACGCTGAGGCCCGCGCGCTGGACGGAACCGATGGTGTCCAGGCGGTCCTGGAACGTGTGGGTGCTGACGATGTTTTTGTAATGCTCGGGGGAGGTGTCGATGTTGTGGTTGTAGGCGGTGAGGCCGGCCTCCTTGAGCTTCCGGGCCTCGATGTCGCCGAGTTGGCCGAGGGTCACGCAGACCTCCATGCCGAGCTTAGAGACCTCGCGCACGGTCTCGAGCATGGTTTCAAATTTCGGGTCGCCGTCGCGCACGCCCTTCCAGGCGGCTCCCATGCAGAAGCGGGTCGAACCGTTTGCCCGCGCGCGCTCGGCCACCGGGAGCACCTCGGCTGTGCCCATGAGGGATTCCTTTTGCAGGCCCGTGTTGTAGTGGGCGCTCTGGGCGCAGTAGCCGCAGTCCTCGCTGCAGCCGCCGGTTTTCACGCTGAGGAGGGTGCAGAGTTGCACCTCGTTTTTCGGCCAGAATTCCAAAAAGACCCTCCGGCTTTCCTGAATGAGGTCGAAGAGCGGGCGGTGGTAGATGTTTTCGAGGGATTCCAGCGTTTGTTTCACGGGGCGGGTTGTAGTCGTGGCGGCGGGGTGAGTCAATCGGGGGGTGTCAGCGTTTGCGGTAGAGGCGAAGCGTCTCGCGATCCTCGCGCTCGGCAAAGGTCGGCAGAGATGTGCGGGTTTCCAGGGTTTCGAAAAGGGGATCGAAGTGCGGGTGGATTTCGCTGTCGGGGCAGGCGAACGGCGGTTTCGCGGGGTCCGGATTGTCGGGGTTCGAGTAAATCACGGCGAGGAGCAGTCCGCCGGGTTTGAGTGCCGCGGCAGCCGCATGGACGTAGTCAGCGCGGCGGGAGGGGGGGATCGCGCAAAGGCAGGTGTGCTCGAAAACCCAATCGAACGGCCCGTGCGCGGTCGCATCCCCGGCAAGAAAGTCGCCAAGGAGGTAGCGCTCCGAACCGGCGCGGGGAAAGGATTCCGCCATCGCGATCGCGGAGGGGGCAATATCGATGGCCAAGACCTCAGCACCGCCCTTCGCGATGGCGCGCACGTCCTCGCCCGCGCCGCAACCGGGCACGAGCACCTTGCCGTTCATCGGGGTGCTGGAGAGCCAGTCCAAGAGCGCCGGATGCGCGTGGGGTTTTTGCCAGGGTGTGTCGCCGATGTTGTAGCGGAGTTCCCAGTCAACGTCGGCGCCAGCGGGAGCCGAGGGAGATGCCGTATTGGTATTTTCTTGAGTGTTCACGAATGAGGAATGGCAGGTTGGTGGTGTGTTCGAGAGTGAAATGCGGCGCGAGGCGGTCGGCCAGGATTTCAAAGGAAGGTGCGGAATCCGGCGTGCCGCCAATCCAGTTTGCGCGGGGAGTGAACTCCTCCAGCCAGGAAAACGGGGTGGCGAGCAGCAACTGGCCCCCGGGGGCAACGAGGTCGGGAAGGCGCTTGAGTAGACGCTCTGGCTCCGGCAAGCGGCACACGAGGTTGGCTGCGAGCACAACATCGAACGCGCCGAGATTCTCCGGCAAATCCATGGCGTCGCCGGTCAGGAACCGGGTTCGGGTGGTGTCGATGCCCTCGGGCAGGCGTGCGGTGAAGGCGCGTTGGCGAAGGCCCTCGGCCGGCACGGTGGCGTCGATCGAGTGGCGGGTTCGCATCGTCTCCGCCGCGTCGATGAACGCGCGGGAAAAATCGATGCCGAGGACGTCGGGCACCGTGCGCGAAAGTTCAAAGCTGGAACGTCCCACCGCGCACCCGAGATCCAATGCGCGACGGGCGGGACGGGTTTGATCCATCAATTCCGACACAAGTCGCGAGGCAAAATCCCAGGCCTCGACCGGCAGCGGGAGTCCCTCGCTTCCTTCGGCGTGCGGGATGTAGTGGAAAAACAAATAGTCGGCCACCAGTCGGTCGGTCTCGTAGGGATTTTGCATGGGAGAGTGAGTGAAATGGGGCTCAGGTGCCCGCGGGGCGGCGTCCGGTGAGGGCGCGCTGGAGGGTGAGTTGGTCCGCGTGTTCGAGTCCACCGCCGGCGGGAAGACCATGGGCGATGCGTGTGAGCGGGATGCCCAGCGGGTGGAGGATTTCAACGAGGTAGTTTGTGGTGGCCTCGCCTTCGACATCCGCGCTGAGAGCGAGGATGAGTTCCGTGGGGTGTTCGTCGCGGATGCGTTCGATGAGTGGGGCGATGCGGAGTTGCGAGGGGCCGACATGGTCGAGCGGAGCGAGGCGTCCGCCAAGGGAATGGTAAAGCCCGCCGAAGGCGCCGCTGCGTTCGAGCGGCAGGATGTCAGTGGGTTGCTCCACGACGCAGAGTTCGCGTCCTTGCCGATCGGTGTGGCTGCAAATCTCGCAGAGCGGACCGGTGGCGAAAAAGCCGCACTTTTGGCAGGGCTGGATTTCGGACGCGGCGCGGGAGATGGCCTCCGCGAGTTGTGCCGGTCGGGCGTCCTTGTGGCCGAGGAGCCAGAGGGCGCAACGTTCCGCGCTGCGCGGGCCGAGGCCGGGGAGCCTGCGCAGTTCGCGGGTGAGTTGGGTGAAGGGGGGAGGGTAGTCGAGCGGCATGGGATCAGAGGGGCTGGGCGATCCGGCCGTCCTCGATGCGCACAAGCCTGTCGCCGCTGCGGGCGAGTTGGTCGTCGTGCGTCACAACCACGAGGCTGCGGTTATCCATGCGGGCGAGGTCGAGGAGGAGTGTGATGATGACCGCGCCGTTTTTGGAGTCGAGGTTGCCGGTGGGTTCGTCGGCGAAGAGGATGGCGGGATCGTTGATGAGCGAGCGCGCGATGGCAACGCGTTGTTGCTCGCCGCCGCTGAGTTCCGCCGGCAGGTGGGCGGCGCGGTCCGCGAGGCCCACGCGGTCCAGAAGTTCGAGGGCGCGCTTCCGGGCGTCGTGTCCGCGGATCATGGCGGGCACGAGGGTGTTCTCAAGAGCGGTGAGTTCGGGGAGGAGGAAGTAGGATTGAAACACGAAGCCCATGCGTTGATTGCGCAAGCGCGCGAGGGCGTTTCCCGGCAGGGCGTAGAGGGATATATCCTCGAACAGCACCTCGCCCGACTCCGGGGTTTCGAGGCCCGCGAGGGTGTAGAGGAGGGTTGTCTTCCCTGCGCCGCTGGCTCCACAGAGAAAAACGGTCTCCCCAGCCTGGATGTCCAAATCGATGCCGCGGAGGACCTCGATACGGGAGCCTCCGATGCGGAACGAGCGGGTGATCGAGCGTGCCTGAAGGCGCGGGGTCATGAACGCTCGGCGAGCGGAACGAACTTTTTGCCGACGGCTGGTCCAACGTATTCGCTGAGCGGACGGTAGAGGCGGTTGTCGGCGAGTTGCTCGAGGACGTGGCCGGTCCAGCCCGAACAGCGGGCGATCGCGAAGACCGGGGTGAAGAGGTCGGTCGGGATGCCCATCGAGTAGTAGACGGTGGCCGAGTAGAAATCGACATTCGCATTCAGGGCCTTGCGTTCCTTCATGATCGCGGCGATGCGCTCGCTCATGCGAATCCACTTTGGTTCGCCCAGCTTGTTGCTGAGGATGATTGCCATCTCGCGGAGGTGTGGGGCGCGCGGGTCGAGCACCTTGTAGACGCGGTGGCCGATGCCCATGATTTTTTTCTTTTGGGTGAGTTGTTCCTCGACCCAGGCGTCCACCTTTTCCTCGGAGCCGATCTCCTGGAGCATGTGAATGACTCCCTCGTTCGCGCCGCCGTGGAGCGGGCCTTTGAGGGTGCCGATGGCCGAGGTGATCGCCGAATACATGTCCGAGAGGGTGGCGATGGTGACGCGGGCGGAAAAGGTCGAGGCGTTCATGCCGTGGTCCGCGTGGAGGACATAGGCGACATCGAGCGTGCGGGCCGCCTCGTCGGACGGGGCCTCGCCATTGATGAGGTAGAGAAAATGGGCGGCCTCAGCGAGGTCGGTGCGCACGGGCGGGAGGTCGAGTCCCTGGCGCGAGCGGTGGAAGTAGGCGGCGATGACGCCGATTTTCGCCGTGATGCTCAGTGCGCGTTGGTAGTTCGCCTCGGGGCTCGAGTCCGAGGGATTGGCGTCGTAGAGGCCGAGCATCGACACGGCGGTGCGGATGACATCCATGGGCGCCGCGTTTTTCGGGGCGTGGCGGAGGAAGTCGACGACTTGTTCCGGCAGCGGGCGCTCGGCGCGGAGTTTGGTGGTGAATGCCTCGAGTTCGGTGGCGGTGGGGAGTTTCCCGTGCCAGAGGAGATAGACGACCTCCTCGTAGGTCGCCTTGCCCGCGAGTTCGTTGATGTTGTAGCCCGCGTAGATGAGGATGCCTTCCTGGCCGAGCACGTCGCTCAAGCTGGTGGAGTTTGCGATGATTCCTTCGAGTCCTTTGGATATTACGGGCATGGTAGTGTGTTGTTGAGGTTGGAGAGAAAAATTCGGCGGGATATTGGACGAGGATTGTCCGTGTGAAAAGCCTTACGGTGAATTTTCTTGTTACAATGTCAGGGGGTTGTGTGCGTCAAGTCCCGCTTGATGGCTTCGATGCGGGCGAGGGCGTCGGTGGTGGAGTCGGCCATGAGGCAGATGTGGCCCATTTTCCGGCCCGGGCGGGCTTCGGATTTGCCGTAGAGGTGGAGTTTGGCCATGGGGTCGGAGAGGACGCGGGTCCAGTCCGGTTCGCCGTTTTTCCAGAGGTCGCCGAGGAGGTTGAGCATGACGACGGGTTTGAGGAGTTCCGGGGAGCCAAGGGGGAGGCCGCAGACGGCGCGGAGTTGTTGTTCGAACTGGCTGGTGGCGCAGGCGTCGAATGTGAAGTGGCCCGAGTTGTGGGGGCGCGGGGCGAGTTCGTTGACGAGGAGTTGGCCGGTGGCGTCGAGGAAGAATTCGACGGCGAGGAGACCGGTGACATCGAGGGCGGTGGTGATCTCGGCGGCCAGGCGGGTGGCCTCGGCAAGGACCTCCGGAGCGAGGCGGGCCGGAACGATCGAGAGGTCGAGAATGTGGTTGCGGTGGATGTTTTCCGACGGGGGGAA